>JBKPKZ010000027.1:0-4299 GCA_046731355.1 Pseudomonadota bacterium
ATGCGGCAGCTACGACCCATGCGAGAGTGGATGTCGTCGCGCTTTGCGCACACTTTCCCGTTTTGGGGGGTCAGATAGAAGCCGTTGTAGAAGTCCAGCGCCGGGCAGTCTTCGTCCAGTTGCGCGCGGATTCGGGTTCGATCGAAGAGCAGGAAATCCACGGATTCACGGCCGGACAGAGCGGCTCCGCGAATGCTTCCCGCGTCGAGGCACTTCGGCCCCTTCTTTTCTTCCCATGCATTCGGCTGCACCGGGCGAGGGCGGACGGGGATCCGCATGATCACTTCTTCCTGCACGACGAGCGTGCGCACCTGGTCCGACTGCTCCGCGACTGCGAAGCCAAAGATCGCCGGCAAGAGCGAGAGGATGAGAGCAATCGGCATTTAAGGCAGTAGGTCCCCGGGTTTCCCGCATTGCTTGCATACCGTTGAACATTCAATGAATTGCCACCGCAAGGGGTAGCGGAGCGAGGGGCAGACGGCACTTGCCATAAAGTTGGGCCATGCCTACAGCGCAGCGCACGATTTCATCGGCCCGGTGGAACACGCGCGAGCGCGCCCGGACCGGCACCCAGGAGAAACCCGTAAATGGCGACTGCCGCCCCTACTCAGGAACTGCCGCTTTTCTACAATAAGCTCGAAGCGCTGAATGCCGGCCAGCATGGCAACATGAAGATCCGCCGGATCGAGAGCGCGCCCCAGATGGGCACGACCCATGCGGTTCCGGTCACGGTTGACGAGTTCGCACTCCTGCAGCGTCACTACCCAATCGTCTTCTCGGTGGGCGGCGACCCGGTTCCGCTGGCGCTGATGGGCCTGAACGAGGGCTCGAATGTCTTCCTCGATGCGACCGGCCTTCCGCACGATCAGAGCATCTATGTTCCGGCGTATATGCGCCGTTATCCGTTCCTTCTGGCGCGCCTGCGGCCGGACAGCGACGAGCTTTCGCTCTGCTTCGATCCAACCTCGGGCGCGGTCGGTGAGTTCGATGAGGGAGAACCCCTCTTCAACGGCAATGATCCGTCGGAAGCGACCAAGGCCGTCCTCGCCTTCTGCGAGCAGTTCGAGACCGCCGGCCAGCGCACGTCCGCTTTCATCCAGGAGCTGAAGACCAGCGACCTGCTGATGGATGGCGAAGTCGCGATCCAGCCGGAAGGTGCGGCGCAGCCGTTCGTCTACCGCGGTTTCCGAATGGTCGACGAGGAGAAGCTTCGTAACCTCCGCGGTGACGAGCTTCGCAAGATGAACCAAAGCGGCATGCTCGCGCTCATCTACGCGCACCTCTTCTCGCTTTCGCAGATTCGCGACGTGTTCTCGCGCCAAGTGCAGCAGGGGAAGGGCCCGATCGCCATTCCGCAGCCGGCAACCGCCGAAGCGTGAAGCGAACGCGGCGGGTCGAATTGAAGTTGGCCCCCGCAAACCCGAATTGAGGCAGGCTCGTTGCTGCCTGGTTCCCCTCCTTACAGCACGAGCGACGCACCAGGGGTGCGTTCCTCCCTGAACTGGGCCGTTCCGGAGCATGACCGGAACGGCCCTTTTTCATTTCTATTCGGCGGCTTCCGAGAAGCGGCGGTCGAGCAGGAACTGCCCGAGCCGCATGGCGAGTTCCTCGAACATCCTTGCGACCTTGGCGAATCCGGGTCCGCGACGAGCCAAATTCGAGTGTAGGTACAAGCGCCGGTCGATCTCGATCTGGAGCGCATGCACTTCGCGCCCGGGCGCGCCGTGACGCTGGACGACGTGGCCGCCGGCGAAGGGCTGGTTCACCCCGGTCCGGAATCCCATCGAAGTCACGATCTTCACGGCTTCTGAAGTGACCCAGGGGCCGGCGCTCTGACCATAACGATCGCCGATGATCACCGAAGGACCGCTGTCGGGCGGGGGCATCGAGTGACAGTCGAGAAGAAGCGCGCAGCCGAACTCATCGAGCAGCCTTGCAAGTGCCTCCTCGATCGCGCGGTGATACGGCCGATGTGCCTGGGTCAGCCGCTCTTCCAGCTCGAAGCGGGGAATCGGCTGGCGCCAAAGCGGCCCGTGCGAAGCCGTGCGCCCCGGGACGATGCCCAGTCCGCCGCGTGCCCGGGGACTTAATGATGGGATCGGGCCCGAACGGATGACGGCCGGATCGATCTCGTCCTCGGCCCGATTGCAGTCGATCGCCGCGCGGGGTGTACGCGCAATCACGGCTCCTATCCCCTTGTCGATCGCCCCTTCGACAAGATCATCGACGAGAGGATCTTCGAGCGCGCGAAGCGCCGAAACGCCGCCCTTCGACAGGGCGATCAGCCATTCGGGATAGTCGCGGCCGGCGTGGGGAACCGAGATAAGTACCGGTACGGCGGCACTGGATGGGAAGATGGCCGGGGGGGAAAGCGGCATTATCGGCAGAAGGTCTCGTTCACACTGCTCAACCTATGAGTGTCGCGTTTCGGGTCAACAGGAACCCACGACGCTGGAAAATATTAAGCGTTCCGAGCATAAGGACATTCATGGCGAAAATTCTTCTTGCCGAAGACGATGGCTCGATGCGGGAATACCTGCAGCGTGCACTGCAGCGTGTTGGCTATGAAGTATCTGCCGTCGGGTGCGGCACGGAAGCCATGCCGCTCCTCGAATCCGACCGCTTCGACCTGCTCCTGACGGACATTGTCATGCCGGAAATGGACGGCATCGAGCTTGCTCAGAAGGCTTCGGCGATCGACCCGGAAATCCGCGTCATGTTCATTACGGGATTCGCTGCCGTTGCACTTCAGGGTGGGCGGACGACTCCGGGCGCAAAGCTTCTGTCGAAGCCGTTCCACCTCAAGGATCTCGTTGCCGAGGTCGACCGGATCTTTCAGACTGAAGACCAGCACGGCCGTCTCTAGGCCGCTTTTGCACTATTCAGCGTAATCCACGTAGCGGTCGCCGCAGCAACCAGATTGCCGTCTGAATCGTGGAGCGCGGTTCCCACGCGGTGTTTCCGGCCTTCTGTTTCAATCGGCCAGCCCGTGATGATCAGCGGCTCGCCGGCGCGGGCCTTGCGGTGCAGAACTGCCGACATTCGGCCCAACAGCGCCATTCCGGCATCGGTCGCGGCGGCAAAATACCCGGGGCAATCGAGCGCGGCCCAGATGAATTCCGGCCGGACGAATCCTTCGTTGTCCGCGACCGTGTCGTCCGGCGTCCAGGTCGCCGCGACCCGGCGGGCCTGATCGTGAAGCTCCCCCGGAAAGATCCTCATTCCATCCCCCGGACCCCGCTCCGGTCCGCAGACGAAGCAGCCGGGAAAGATGTGGTTGGAATGGCCGATGAAACGAGGCTCCGCGTCCCGCGCCTCGGCGAGACTGGGCGGAGGCGGAACATCGATGTCGACCGGCTCGCGAGATGCGGTGAGGACGATCGACTCGTCATCGAACAAAGCTGCCGACGTGTCGTCGGTCTTGAGGACGAGGTCGCAATCGAGCGGGGGAGGGGATTTTAGAGTGACCGTGCAGCTCGACCCACCGAGCGCCGCCGCTACCAGGCCGGCAACATAGCCTCCGTTGCCGGACTCCGGCGGACCACGGAACCGCCTCTCGATGCGCACCGTCGACATGCCCCGTCTGTCTCACCTCGACCACTGGGGCGCAACTGCTGAAAAGGAGGCCCTGCAAAGGGTTGCGCCCCCCGCCGCTGCTCTTTACATGCCCCTCCCGAGTGGGCGTGTAGCTCAGTGGTAGAGCACTGTGTTGACATCGCAGGGGTCGCAAGTTCAATCCTTGCCACGCCCACCATTTTCCTCTCAGAAAATCAGATGCTTAGCCCACTGAGCCCACGCTGAAGCACAGTGTTCGGCTGGTGCAGTTGAACCAGCATTTGGAGCAAGTCACCGCGTCTCTACCGCGATGCGCGAGCGCTCGCGCGGCATCCCGATCGGCTGCAAGAATGCGATTGGGAACGGCCCCGCGGTCGGCAGCTGCGGAATGGTCAGAGCCAGCGGCGAACCTCGGCCTTGTAGCGGCGGTAGTCGTCGCCGAACTTCGATTCGAGATAGCGCTCCTCGCGGGCGATCACCTGCGTCTGGATCGCGATCAGCACCAGCGGGAGCAAGGCGAAGGCGATCGGCCCGTCGAAGCCGATCGCAAGGCCGGCATAGATAAGCGCCATGCCGAGATACATGGGATTGCGGGTCCACCGATAAGGACCGGTCGTTGCGATGAGGGTCGTTGGCTGCGACGGCGGAACGTTGGTGCCCAGCCGCCGGAACAGCCCCGCCGCCGCAAGCATCATCGCCGCGCCGGCAACGAACAGCAGCGCGCCCGTCGCGACCAGCAACCGC
>JBKPKZ010000028.1:0-13007 GCA_046731355.1 Pseudomonadota bacterium
GGTGTCGGCGAAGGACACGATCGCGACGGCGACGCCGCCGATCAGAATCGTCAGCAAGTCCGAGACGTCGACCAGGGGAACGGCGAAGGCGGGAAGGCCCTGAGGCACGGGGCCCAGCACCTTCACCCCGGCGGTTTCGGACAACCTCATGGCGCCGGCGATCATCGTCGCCCCGACGACCGCTATCAGCACCCCGGGAATGCGCTTGCTCCCCTTGAGGAGCAGGATGACTCCAAGCGTGGTCGCTCCGAGCGCTGCTCCGGTCCAGTTGGCCTTGCCCTCGAAGATCGCCTTGCCGATCGCCCAGAGGCTGCGGAGCGGTCCGTCGTTCTCGATTTTGAATCCGAACAGCTTGGGTAGCTGGCTGATCAGCACGGCAAGCGCGATGCCGTTCATGTAGCCGTACCGGATGGGCTTGGAGAGGAGTTCGGTGATGAAGCCAAGGCCGAATATGCCTGCAAGGATGCAGCTCAAGCCCGCGACGATGGCCATTCCGCTCGCAACGAGAATGGCTTTGTCGGGATCGCCCGCAGCGGCGACCGTGACCACACCGAGGATGATCGGAGCGAGCGAGGAGTCCGGTCCCAGGACAAGGATCCGGCTCGGACCGAACAGCGCGTAGACCAGCAACGGGACGATGGTCGCGTAAAGCCCGTAAATGGCGGGCACTCCGGACGCGGTGGCGTAGGCGATGCCGACTGGCACCAGCATTGTCGAAAGCACAATTCCGGCGACGATGTCGTTACGAAGCCAGCCCAGTTCGTAACCCCGGATGGTCTGGATACCGGGAAGCCAATCGAGCCAGTTTCTCCTCGGCATGGGCATCGCCAGGGGACTGGCGCCCGCGCTTACCTGCTGTTGCCGAGCCACTTCGTCCACGGCCGTCCCCACAGAGCTCTAACAGTTCGGAGTAATCCTGCCTCGTCGGCCCTCGTATCGGAACAATCCCCTACGCACTATCCGCGATCGGAGCGGCCTCCGTTGCAAGCCTGCCGGTGTTGCTGCAACTTCGAACCATCGTGGAAACGCTGACGCGAGAATCTGTGAACCCGGCGCCCGGCCAGCTGGAGCCACCGCGCTTGGCCGTGGACGATCGACCGGCGTCAGCTGCTCTCAAGCTTCCCAGATTCGGCGTCCAGGTCCGTGACCTGCTGATCGGGTGCGGGGCGGCTGTTGCCGCCGTCGCGCTTCGGCTGGCCTTTGACGTCCCGCCGGGAGTCCTGCCCTTCTTCACCGTGGTCATCGCGGTCTGCGTAGTGACCGTTTCCACCGGCCTGCTCGCCGGGGTCACCGCGGCGATCGTCGGCGGCGCCCTTAGCTGGTATCTAATCCTGACTCCGCGGACATGGACGCTGCTCGGGACCGGGGTCTACGCGCTTCTCGGCTATCTCGCGGTCATCATCATTATCCTGCTCACGTCGCAGATGTATCGGCTTAGCGAGCGCAATCGGCAGGCGGCTGCTCTGGCCCTGGCCATGAGGGAGGCCGAGCATCAGGCCCTCTTTGCACGGGAGATGTCGCACAGGCTGAAGAATGCGATGGCAATCGTGCAGGCGATGGCCAACCAGACGTTCGAGAAAGACAACCCGGACCTGTCCAAGTTCGATGGCCGTCTTTCGACCCTCGCACGCGCCCATAGCCTTCTCAACGAGCATGTCCGCCAGCCCCATGCCGACGTCCGTGAGCTGGTCGAGATGGCGATCATGCCGTTCCATGATCGAGCGGGCCGGTTCGAGATGGACGGTCCAGCGGCGACCATTCCCGATCAGCTGGTCATTTCGCTCGCCCTCGCACTCCACGAGCTTGGAACGAATGCGGTCAAATATGGGGCGCTCAGTACGCCGGCGGGGAGTATCTCGATCAATTGGCAGCTGATCGACGGCAAGCTCCGGCTCGAGTGGCGGGAGCGTGGCGGGCCGCCAGTCTCGGAGCCGAAATCGACTGGATTCGGGACACGCCTGCTTCGGCGGACAGCAATGGGCGCGGACCTGAAGTTCGAGCCCGATGGCCTGAAGTGCGCTATCTCGCAGAGGGTATGAGCGGGCAGTCAACGGTTTTCTAACCATCCGCGTGCGATGTACTCCGCATGCGTATTGAACCGCCCAGGATCGTTCGACTGCTCGTCAAGGCGGGCCTTGCCGCACTCGTCGCAAATGAAGTGCGCGGTCTCATCCTCGCCGGTCCGGTGCTTTACGCAATGTACGAAGCTGGCGGAACGGCCATGGCCATCTGGCTGGGCTTTTGCTCGCTGGCCGGGATTGTACTCTCGGTCGTCGCGCCCCTGTTCGTCGCGAGGAAGCTGAAGCTGGTCTGATCGCAAGTTCGCGTGCCCGCCTGCCGCTGACATGGGGCAGAACCGACGCTAACATCGGCCCAGGTCGAATCGCCCCGGACTTGAGTACGTCCAAAGAGGTCGAGCAACAGCGTTCGTGATGCTCGCCGGTTGAGAATGAAATGCCCACGCGAGTGCTTGCCGGATACTGGGATCTCGACCTCGAGACCCGCGAAGTTCTGCTTTGTCCGCGAAGCCAGCGAATGTTCGGCTTGGCCGCGGACTCGCCGAAGAGGCTGGCGGGGTATGACTGGCAACCCCGGATTCATCCCGACGACCTGCCCGTCATCGAAGGTGAACTCGAGACCGCGCAACGTAGAAATGAGATTTATGCGGCGCGGTTCAGGATCGTTCGCCCCGACGGATCAATCTGCGAGGTTCTCGGCGCCGGTCGAACGACGGCCAGGAATCCGATGCGGTTCGTCGGCCTGAATTTCGATCTCGACGATGCAGCTATGACTGCGGAACAAGTCTCCCGAAATATCAGCCGCTACATGATGAATTTTGCGGCGGAACAACCCCTTGGCGCCACTCCGGCGAACGAGAACGAGTCGCGGCCTTGCCGCACCTGGTCAGCTGAGCGGCGGGTCTGCCGCCCGAGCCTTGAGTCTACGCGGAAGATGTTGATGCAAAGAGCCCGGGCCACGATCGACCGCCGGGAACTCCGAAAGATATTCCTGAATCCGACGATGTTAGGGGAGCCGGCATTCGATCTGCTGCTCGCGCTATATGTCTCGTCGACATCTCCCATTATCTCGGCTTCCGAGCTCGGCGCGGTCGTTGGTTTATCCCCCTCGTCGACAATGCGGTGGTTGAAGTTCCTGGTGAGCGAAGGACTGGTGCTGACCGCGGAAGAAGAGATCGATGATCCGGACACGATGGCGGTGGCGCTGACAGACAGGGGCAGGACGTCGCTCGACGACTATTTCAAAGCGGCCGGTGAGTTTCCCTGATCAAACCGAATTTGGTCGATTGAGGAGCGCCCCCGACCCGAATTTCTCAAGGGCGCGGATCACCAGGTGGAAGGTCGGCAAACCGGGACGCAAAGGCGGCTGCAGCTCCAAACAAGCCAGGCTCGGGATGGACGAGCAGCTTGATCGGCAGTCGCTCCAGGATCGACCTGTATTCGCCCTTGGCGGCAAGCCGTTCGGCAAAGCCCGAAGCCGGCAAATGCTCGCGTAGCTTGAGTCCCAGCCCTCCGGCCAGGACCAGTGCATTAGCCCCGTGCGCCAACGCAATGTTCCCCGCGAACGAGCCTAGACAAAGGCAAAAGCGATCGAGCGCGGCGGCCGCGGTCTGATCGCTGCCCTCGAGCGCCTTCTGCCAAAGATGGCGATCTCCGTAGGGAGCCTCCGCCTCCGCGATCACCGCATAAATGTTCCGCAAGCCCGGTCCCGAAACAAGGCGCTCCGCCGAGACATGGCCAAACCGTCCGCGCAGCGCCGCCACCAGGCGATCGTCTAGGTCGTCGTGCGGCGAGAAATCCATGTTCCCGCCTTCGCTGGCGATCACCTGGTATTTTTGGCCGTTCCTGCGGATTACCAAGCCCACCCCGAGGCCGGTTCCGGGACCAACGACGCTAACCACTTCGCTTGTCGAAATCGGAACGTCCGGACCGGCAATGTGTAGGAAATGCGATGGGTCAAGCGATGCAACCGCATGGCCGATCGCGGCGAAATCATTGAGAATCAGATGTTGCTCGATCCCTAGGGTCTCGGGGATCGTCCGCCGATCGATCATCCAGGGCATGTTGGTCAGCTGCGGAAGATCGTTCTCGACCGGATAGGCAAAGGCCAGCGCGGCGGCGCTCGGAAGGGGGCGGCCCAGATGACGGGCGAAAGCCTGCCACGCCTCGGGCAAACCAGGATGATCGGCGGTCTCGAGCGTGAGCGCCGTACCCAATTGAAGCACCCGGCCGTCCTCAATTCGCGCGAGGGCGAAGCGGGCATGGGTGCCGCCAATGTCAGCCGCGACGAGTTCGGTGACCATTCAGACCGTATGCGTCACTTTTTGCACGTGGCGCGGCTGGTCAGGATCGTGGCCTCGGTCGGAGGCCAGCGCTTCGGCCATGCGGTAAAAGGCCTGAATCTGAAGGATGGGGGCAAGCGCCGGGTTTGGCGCCCGCGGCACGGGCAAAGTGTCGGGATCGCCTCCGCCCACCATCATTACCGGCGCTCCCTGGGCAGCGAGCAGTCGCGCCGCGTCCTGAACGCTCGCATCGCCGGCATCCTCGGAGCGAAAGAGGAGTACCGGAAAATCCTTCCCGACGAGCTCGTTGGGCCCGTGCAATACTTCGGCACTGCTAAAGGCTTCCGCATGGATCATGCAGGTTTCCTTCAGCTTGTGCGCGGCCTCCTGCGCAATCCCCAAATGTAGCCCACGCCCCACCGTATAGAGATGATCCGAGACCTGGAGCATGTCGCGGCAGGGCGACCAGTCTTCGTCCCATGCCTTTGCCAACGCCGAAGGGAGTTGCGTGAGGGCCGCCTGCATCGCTTCATCGCCCGACCACAATGACACCAACTGGGCGATCGCCGAAAGCGAGGTGATGAAGCTCTTGGTCGCTGCTGCGCTCTTCTCCGGGCCGGCACCCAGCGGAAGCACGATCGACGCGATCTCCGTCAGCGGCGAGTCTGGATCATTGACCAAGGCGGCCACGACGGCTCCGGATTCGCGCGCGGCGCCGGCGGCCGCGAGCAGGTCCGGGCTTCGACCCGACTGCGATATCACCAGGCAGAGCATGTTACGGAGCGAAAGCGGCGCTTTGAAAACCGAGAAGATCGAGGGGGAGAGCGACGACGTCAAAATGCCCAGCCGGGTTTCCACTAGGTAGCGGGCATAGGTCGCAGCATGATCGGAACTGCCTCGTCCGATCGTCACCACCGCGGCTGGAGGCTGCGTCCGCAGCTGGCCGGCGAGGCGCGCAAGCGTGGCGGCGTTGCGCTGCAGCTGATTTTCGACGCAATCCGGGGCTTCGGCGGCCTCACGGTACATGTTAGTGGTCATGGCGCCGCCGATTTAGCGCGAAAACAACGCATGCAAACAGGCTTTTGGCTGAAAGTGATGAGAGAAGTCATTTATGAGTCAAACGAAGCTCAGAACCATCATTTACATCATGGCCATCTGGTTTCTGATTTCCTTCGTTACGAACATCATTGGCCCGCTCATTCCGATCATCATCAAATGGTATAAGCTCAATTATGCCTTGGCGGGTTTCCTGCCGTTCTCCTTCTTCCTGGCCTACGGCATTATTTCCATTCCCGCAGGCTTTTTGCTGGAACGGCGCGGGCAGAGCCTGACGATGCTCGGGGCGTTCAGCCTGAATGCCCTGGGGTGCCTGCTGATCGCCAGCTCCGCGTCCTACCTCGCGGTCGTCGCCGGGCTATTCGTCATTGGGCTTGGCATGGCGATGTTGCAGGTGGTCATCAATCCGCTCACGCGGTCGACGGTCGGTGAAGAGCATTTCGCATTCTACGCGGTGCTGGGTCAGCTTGTTTTCGGCGCGGCCTCATTCCTGAGCCCTTTCGCGCTTAGCCTATTGCAGACCAACGGACAGATGGTTGCCGCATATGGCCCGCCGTGGGTGCCATTTTACGCGGGCGCCGGCGTGATCTTCGCTTGCTTCATCGTGCTGACCGCGAAAATGCGACTGCCCACGGCGGAGCTCGCACAGGACGAGCGGGTGGGGTCGATCGGCACCTATCTGGAACTGCTCCGCAACAAATATGTGCTGCTCTTTTTCCTCGGGATTGTCGCCTACGTCGGCACTGAGCAAGGGCTTGCCAACTGGATGGGCCAGTTCCTGTTGGTCTACCACGGCATCCCAGCCGAAACGACAGGGGCTTATGAAGTAAGCCTGTTCTGGGGATTGATGGTGATCGGCTGCGTGATGGGTCTGGTGTTGCTCCGCTTGCTCGACTCCCAGTTTATCCTGCGCGCGTTCGGCGTTGCAGCAGTGGTGTGTGTGCTGACGGCTCTGCTTGGCCCGGCAGCGGTTGCCCTGATCGCTTTCCCCCTCTGCGGTTTCGCGCTTTCGGTGATGTGGTCCATTATTTTCGCATTGGCCCTAAACTCGGTGGCCGAGCACCACGGTTCTTTCACCGGCATTTTATGCACCGGCATTTTGGGCGGAGCGTTGGTGCCACTGGCGATCGGCTGGCTGGGAGACAACATCGGCCTACGCGGCGCGATGTTCCTGATCCTGTTGCTTCTGGCTTACATCATTTCAATTGGCTTCTGGGCGCGGCCGCTAACCACGAACGAAACCGTCTGGAACCGCGAGGCGGCCAAGACCGCATGAGCCTGTCCCAATGGCTGCACTGGGGGGAAAGCAGACATTGGCCTCCTAGAGCTGAGACCGGTCTGAAGGTGCCCACTCTTCAGGTTCGACATCCTTGCGTATGAGGCGGAGCGCCAAGCCGGCGACTGTTCCCACTGCAATCGCAATGGTCAGGTCAGTAACGACAGTCAGGACCATCGTCAGGAAAAGCAGGGTGCGATCCCCTGTTCGCAATCTAAGCCGCTCACCCCAGCGATGGGGCTCGCTCATGACCCATGCGGTCACGATGAGCAGGCCCGCCAAGGCCGGCATGGAAAGATAACCGCAAAGCCAGCCTACCCCGAGGGTGATGAGCAGGATGGCCAGTGAATGGACAATTCCGGCAATAGGGGTCCGGCCACCAGCCCGCACGTTTGTCGCGGTACGGGCGATTGCACCAGTTGCAGGCAATCCACCGAACAAGGGTGAAGCAATGTTCGCTGCGCCTTGCGCAAGCAACTCGGCGTTCGAGCGATGACGCCCGCCAATCATGCGATCCGCGACGATGGCCGAAAGAAGCGATTCCACGGCGGCCAGGAAGGCGATGACAAAGGCGGAAGGCAGCAAGGCGCTGATTCGGGCGATGCCCACATGGGGTAGCGAAGGCGCCGGCAACCCGGCGGGCAGCGAGCCGAAGCGCGAGTAAATGGTGTCGACGGGCAAGTCGAGCAGAGCGACCGCCACCGATCCTGTAGCGATCACTAGGAGCGATCCCGGGAACCAGGGGGCGATCCGGCGCAACAGGGCTATGCCGACGATCGAGAACAGACCGATGATAAGTGCCATCGGATTGATTGAGTCGCGCGCAGACCAGAGCGCGGGAATCGCCTGTACGAGGTCTGCCGACACGTTCGCTGCCGAAAGCCCGAACAGGTCCTTGAGCTGGCTGACAGCGATGATGATCGCGATGCCGACCGTGAAGCCTTCGATCACCGGCTCCGGAACCAGGGTTATGAAGCGGCCGACCCGCAACAGTCCTCCGATGGCGAGGATGACACCTGCCATGAGAGTTGCGAGAAGAAGACCCTCGAAGCCGTGGTGTTCGATTATTCCGTAGACGACGACGATGAACGCGCCCGTGGGACCGCCGATCTGGACCCGGCTGCCGCCCAGCAACGAGATCAGAAAACCTGCGATAATTGCGGTTACAAGGCCGGCCTTCGGTTCGGCGCCGGATGCAATTGCAATCGCGATGCTCAGAGGCAGGGCGACGAGGGCGACGGTGATCCCTGCGAAGGCATCGCCAAGGAAATCGCGCCAGGTGTACTCCCGGATCGTTGTCAAGAGTTTGGGCTTCACGCGACTGAGCTAACGACCGCGTTACGACAGTTCAACGATACCGCCCAATGCCGGTTTTGGGACGAAAGCTGACATCACGCTAATGGCAGGAATGGGTGGAAAGCGGACATTGATGTTTGAGGCGAGACCCCCAAGGGTGCGCCATGCAGTGTGAAATCTGGCGCGCCCGGCAGGATTCGAACCTGCGACCCCAAGCTTAGAAGGCTCGTGCTCTGTCCAACTGAGCTACGGGCGCGCGAAGTCCTAGTCCTAGCTGCATTGTCCCGGTTGAAAAACCACTAGTGCGAACGCGTCCTTGCGCTTAGCTGTCGGCCAGCCAATTCAGCAGCGGGGACGGGGGATGCTCAAGAAGCTTATGTTTGGTGCGGTCATGCTGGCCGCCTTGCTCCCGGCCCAGTCGCGGGCTCAGGAGCAGGAGCAGCCTTCGACCGAGCTGGTCCTCTATCCGAAGGGGCATTTCAAAGGCGGCGGCTATTCGATCGCTGGCGCTTCCCAGTCGATGCGTGTCTTCACCGTGAGGAGCGTGAAGGTCCCCGAAGGCCAGTCCTGGGAGCTGTGCAGCGGCAACACGTTCACGGGCTGCAAGGAATTCAGCAAATCCGACGAGGCAATGGTGTTCAACGTGCGCTCCGTTCGGCCGGTTGCTCCGAAAATCACGACAGTCGGCGCCTCGGTAGGCGCCGTGGTGACCGGTCCGAACCCATCGCTCCGGGGCATGGCGTCCGAATATTTCGTCGCACCCGACGATCGTGGTGCCCGAATCGAAGTGCCGGAAGGAACCGCGGAAGCGATGTCGCAGCGGGCCCAGAACTTCTGCCGGGCGCGGGGGTGGAGGACGGCGGCTTACGCTCGACTGCAGACGCTCGAGAACCGAACGTTCCTCGCCGATGTACTGTGCTCGGACACAAGGAACTGACGACTGCTATTGATTAAGCACTGCTGATGGGTAGGAACGCGGCGGGGACTGCGTTCCCTTTGCGAAACAGTCAGTTGAAGGGATTTCATTCAATGTCGGTCCTCATGGCCCTGTTGGTTGCCGCCACCCCGAATGCGGCTCCGGCCGCCGATCCGGCGCAGGCGAAGCCGCGGAAGAAGTGCGAATATGTCAGCGAGGTCGGAAGCAATCGCCCGCGTCGCGTTTGCACAGTCGTCCAGTCGAAGGCTCCGGAAGAGCAGGCCAAGACCGACGCCGCCAGGCCGACCGACGATCACGGGGAGCACAAAGCGGGCGCGGAGGAATAGACCTGTCCCCCGTTCGTCGATGAGGGCGGATCGCTCGTCGAGGATCATTAGCTAGGTTGCCATTTGAAACTCAGTCTCACTGACTGAAATTTCTAATGGCTGTTGTTGCTCAGTTGCCCGAGCATTGCTCGTGAGCGCGTTCGACCCGATCGCGCTGGGCGGTCCGGATATGGACCGGGCAGCACAGATCGTCGCCGACTGTGAGTGGCTTCCGCACAGCTTCAATCCCGCTGGTGACGCCCTCGTCTTTATTCGAGTGTCCGAGGAGTTACGGCGGTCCGCCGCGTTTCTCGACGGGGCGGCAGTGCGGTCGCTCGAGAAAGTGATCTTGCCGCTCGAATGGGCGGAAAAGGCGGCCGAATCGCTGCCATCCGCGCCGCTGCACTTCATTTTTCACACCGCGCTGTGCGGCTCCACGATGCTGGTCCGCGCACTCGAAGAGACGGGGTCGGCAGCAGGGCTGAAAGAGCCCGCGATCCTCCTCAATGTCTATCACCGCTTTTCACGGGGAAGCGAGGCGCAGGAAGGGCCCAGACTGGACCTGGTCCTGAAGCTGCTCGGTCGCCCGATCGCTGGAAGCCGGGCCGTGGTGGTCAAGCCGTCCTGCTTCGTGAACCCTCTCGTTCCGCAGCTCATGACCCATTCTCCGGGATCGAAGGCACTGTTTCTGTCCTCCGATCTTCGAAGCTTCCTGCTCGGCATTGCAAAGCGTGGCGCCGAAGGCCGGAGCTGGGGACGGCGGGTTTTCGCGAGTTGCAGGCGGGCAATCCCGCTCGAATTCGGCTTTGGAACGGAAGAGCTTCTTCAGCAGACCGACCTCCAGGTTGCCGGCCTCGCATGGCTGATGCGGCGCTGGCTGTTCGATCGCGTGTCGGCGGAGCTTGGACCCCGGCGTAGCTTCCAGGTCCAGTCGGACCGCCTGTTCGGCGACCCTTCGGCGACCCTCGATGCCGCTTGTGGCTTCCTCGACCTGGGGCCGTCGGAACGAGCCCTCTTCATTACGAGTGGACCCGTGTTCCAGTGGCACAGCAAGGAAAACCGCAAATATGAAACGGCGGACCGGCAACGCGATCTTGAACAGGTTCGAGCAACCCATGCTGGGGAAGTCGAGCCAGTAGCGCGCTGGATCGAGGCCCTTGCGCAACAGCGCGGAATTCGCCTGGCCTTCCAGGCCGGAGCCTGAAATGTCACGAATAACTCATGTTAGCCGCAAAACCGGGCAACTCGATCTAAATCCCGCAGCGCGGATGTCCCCGCAACGCGACGTGCGGGGACTTCGCCTGTAGCGTACCGAGAAGCGGTCCGGTCGAACGACGAGTACTCACCTGTGGCCGGCCGCTTCTTTTCGCCGAGAAATGGCGGAGGAGCGGACTTGCTGACAACCGCTTGCGCTCCTAGAGCCGCCGCCCATGCACCAGTTCGAGCTCACCGAGGACCAGCTCCAGATCCAGGAGATGGCGCGCAAGTTCACTGCGGACGCGATCACGCCCAACGCGGCCGAGTGGGACGAGAAGCATATCTTCCCGCGCGACACGATCCGCGAGGCGGCCGAACTCGGATTCGGCGCCATTTACGTCAGCGAGGAGAGCGGGGGCATCGGCCTTGGCCGGCTGGACGCCGCGCTGATCATGGAAGCGATGGCCTATGGTTGCCCGTCGACCAGCGCCTTCATCTCAATCCACAATATGGCGTCGTGGATGATCGACCGCTTCGGCTCTCCCGAAGTGAAGCAGAAGTATCTGCCCTCGATGATCACGATGGAGAAGATCGGCAGCTACTGCCTGACCGAACCTTCGTCAGGATCCGACGCGGCGGCGCTCAAGACGAGGGCGGTGCTCGACGGCGATCATTATGTCGTGAGCGGCTCCAAGGCCTTCATATCCGGCGGCGGCGAGAACGAGGTTTACGTGACGATGGTCCGGACCGGCGAGGACGGGCCGAAGGGCATTTCTTGCCTGGTCATCGACAAGGATATGCCGGGTGTCAGCTTCGGGGCGCAGGAGAAGAAGCTCGGCTGGCATTCGCAGCCGACCGCGCAGGTCAATTTCGACGAGGTTCGCGTTCCCGTCGCCAATCGCGTCGGCGGCGAGGGCGAGGGCTTCCGAATTGCGATGATGGGTCTCGACGGAGGCCGATTGAACATTGGCGCCTGCTCCTTGGGCGGTGCGCAGCGCTGCCTCGACGAGGCAGTCGCCTACACCAAGGAACGCAAGCAGTTCGGGTCGCCGATCGCCGACTTCCAGGCGACGCAATTCACGCTCGCCGACATGGAGACCGAGCTGCAGGCGGCGCGCTACCTGCTCTATGTGGCAGCGGCGAAGGTGACCGCGAACGCGCCGGACAAGACGCGCTTCGCAGCCATGGCCAAGCGTCTTGCAACGGACACTGGATCATCCGTCGTCGACCGCGCTTTGCAGCTACATGGCGGCTACGGCTATCTGATGGACTATCCGATCGAGCGTTTCTGGCGTGACCTTCGCGTGCACTCGATCCTCGAGGGGACCAACCAGGTCATGCGAGTGATCGTCAGCCGCGACCTGCTGCGCCAGTGACCGACGACGTCCTGATCTCGGTCGACCGCAACGTCGGCCGTCTCCGCCTCAACCGTCCCAAAGCCATTCACGCGCTGACCCGCGAGATGTGCGACGCCATGAGTGAAGTGCTGCTCGCCTGGCGCGAGGATCCATCGATCCAGGTCGTCGTGATCGACCATGCGGAGGGTCGCGGCTTCTGCGCCGGCGGCGACGTGGTGATGCTGGCTCGAAGCGGTGCCTCCGATGCCGAAGATGCGAAGGAGTTCTTCTTCAGCGAATATCGCCTGAACCACCTTCTCTTCACTTTTCCAAAGCCGACCGTGGCGATCATGGACGGAATCACAATGGGCGGGGGCGTCGGCATTTCGATGCCATGTGAATTCCGGATCGCGACCGAGAACACCCGGCTTGCGATGCCCGAGACGGGGATCGGCCTGTTCCCGGACGTCGGCGGCGGGTGGTATCTGTCCCGGCTGCCGGGTCGTGTCGGCCAGTTCATGGCGCTGACCGGTGCGCGGCTCGATGCCGCCGAGTGTCTCTACCTCGGCCTTGCCACCAATTACGTCGAGCAGTCCGGGCTTGAAGAATTGCACGAGCGCATTCTCAAGGCTCCGAGCCGGGTGAAGGGCTCGATCGGAGCAGCGGCGGCCATCGCTCCCGAGGCCAAGATCGAAGCGAACATGGGCCAGATCACCAAGCTGTTCGCATCGGACCGGCTGGAAGACGTGCTTTCAGCGCTCGAGGCCGATGAGAGCGACTGGGCCCAGACGGAACTCGCGACGCTGAGGTCCAAGAGCCCGCTTTCGTGCAAAGTGTCGCTGAAGCTTCTCGCCGAGGGCGCCAACCGAGCGAGCTTCGCGCAAGAGATGCGCGCCGAATATGCGCTGGCCAGCCGGATCGTACGCACGCACGACTTCCGCGAGGGCGTCCGCGCGCTGCTGATCGACAAGGATAACAACCCGCAGTGGGATCCGCCGACGCCCGAGGGGGTCGACGGGGAAATGCTCGACGTTCTGTTCGAGCCGCTGCCCGTCCACGAACAATGGACGCCGTTCCCGGAGACCGGAGAATGACCGACTATAATACGATCCTGATCGAGAAGCGCGGCGCGGTGACTTTGGTCACCCTGAACCGGCCGCAGGCGCTCAATGCGCTGAACAGCGAAGTGCTGAAGGAGCTGATAGAAGCCTTCAGCGAATATGATTCGGACGATAGCCAGCGCTGCCTTGTTCTGACCGGCTCGGAGAAGGCCTTCGCCGCCGGTGCCGACATCAAGGAGATG
>JBKPKZ010000029.1:0-60530 GCA_046731355.1 Pseudomonadota bacterium
GGTCACCGGTCTTCCGTCGCCGAAGCTGTCGGTCCTCAATGCCGGCAAGCTGCGCATCCAGGGCGCCGAACTCGAAGCGTCCTGGACTCCGATCCAGAACCTGCTGATCGACAGCCAGCTCGGTTATCTCGATGCCGAGTACAAGGAATTCGATGACGCCCGCTTCGTCGCCTTTGGCGGCGATCGCTCGTTCCAGACCCCCGCGTTCGCTCCGAAGTGGACGCTGCGTCTTGGCACCCAATATACGTTCGATCTCGGCGGGACCGGCGGAATTACCGTCGGCGGCCAGACGCGCTACCGTTCGCGCCAGGCGCTTGCGGTCGACAACACGCTCGTGAACTCGGACGTCGAAGTCGAGGGCCTGTTCCAGAACGGTTACTGGGTTGAGGACGCCCGGATCGTCTGGGAGAATGCGTCGAAGAAGCTCGCTCTAGGCCTCTACGCCAACAATCTGACCGACAAGGCCTACAAGACGGACGCCCAGGAATTCTCGAGCGTCGGCAATATCCGCACCGTCTATTACGGCAATCCGCGAACTTTCATGCTGAAGTTCACGGCCCGCTATTAAGTCGAGCTCGGCGGCGGGGCTTGCCGCTCCGCCGCCAGACTGCCAGCGGCTGACGGGATGACCGAACCTGCCAAGACCGAGCGCGCTCTTCGGACGCGCGTCCTCCTTCTTCTCCTCTTCGCCTACATCTTCAACTTCATCGACCGGAACATTGCCGGCGTGCTCGCGGTGCCGATCCGCGAGGAGTTCCAGCTTTCCGACACGGCGCTCAGCCAGCTCGGAATCGCCTTCGGGATCTTCTACGCGGTCATCGCCATCCCGATCGCCTGGGCGGCGGACCGAAAGAGCCGGGTCGGCATCATCTCCGCCGCGGTCGCGCTCTGGAGCCTGTTCACGGCCGCCTGCGGGATGGTCCAGAACTACACGCAGCTCGTCGTCGCGCGGATGGGCGTAGCGGTCGGCGAGGCCGGGGGGATCGCTCCGTCCTACTCGCTCATCTCGGACTATTTTCCGCGCGAGAAACGATCTCGGGCCCTGGCCTTCTACTCGCTTGGAATCCCGATCGGGTCTGCTCTTGGAGTCTTCTTCGGCGGGTGGCTGGCGTCGCATTTGTCGTGGCGCACCGCCTTCATCGTCGTCGGCCTGTTCGGACTGCCGGCCGCCCTGCTGATCAAGTTCCTGATCCCCGAGCCGGAACGGGGCCGTTTCGATTCCGCTCCGGCGGCAGCTCCGCCTTTTGCCGAAACGATGGGCGTGCTGGTCGGAACCCCGAGCTTCTGGCTCCTTTCGTTCGGCGCGGCGTCCGGGTCGATCCTCGGCTACGGGCTGATCTTCTGGCTGCCGAGCTTTTTCACCCGCAGCTTCGGCCTGGCCCTTGAACAGGTCGGATGGTTCTACGGATCGGTCGTGCTGATCGGAGGCGCACTGGGGACGTGGCTTGGGGGCTGGTTCGGCGACAGGATCGGACCGTCGCGCCCGGGCGGCTACGCGCTGATTCCGGCAGTTTGCTTCCTGATCACCGCTCCGACCTTCGCTCTTGGACTGTTCGCTCCGAACCTTTGGGTCGCATGGTTGCTTTTCACCTTCGGCCAGATGCTCGCCCTCGCCTGGCTGGGGCCGGTGATCACGGCCGTTCAGCACATCGTCCTGCCGTCGATGCGCGCGACGGCTTCGGCCAGCTTCCTGTTCATCAACAATCTGATCGGGATCGCGTTCGGGATCTATTTCCTGGGGTGGCTCTCGGACTCGATGAAGTCCGTTCACGGGGCGGATTCGCTCAAATATTCGATCCTCTACGGACTCGGATTTTATCTGCTCGCCGCTCTCTTCTACCTGTTCGCCGCAAGCCGCCTGAGGCGAGACCTCAAGTCTTAACCTAGCCTGCAAGTTCCTGAAATCGCCGGCTCAGGCGACGGCCCTATAGTCTCCGATCACTACCAGAAGGTGGAACGGTGCTGATGAAGCCTCGTTTCAATGGGAAACGAAAGGAGATTCGAGATGAGGAAGCTCATTCTCGTAGTCGGCGTGGCAGCACTGGCGATTACCGCGCCCGCCGCTGCAAAGCCCGATAAGGGCGGTGGCGGCCATGGTGGCCAGGAGCAGGCTGAACAGCAGCGTGGCGGTGGGCAGAAGGCCCAGCGCGGCGAAGGCGGGCAGCGCCAGGTTCAGCGTGCCGAACGTGGCGGTGGTGGCCAACGCTCGTTCCAAGTGCAGCGTGGCGGCGGAGACCGACAGGCTCAGCGCATGGAGCGCCGGGGCGGCGGCCAGCGTCAGGCTCAGCGCATGGAGCGCAACGATGGCGGTCAGCGGTTCGCCAGCTTCCAGAGCGATCGGGGTCATGGGAACCGCAATGTCCAGAGCGCCGAGCGCCGCGGCGGCGACAAGGCGCAGCGCATCGTCCAGAACGAGCGCGGTCATGGCAATGGCAATCGTGAATTCCGAATGCAGAACCGCGGCAATGAGCGCGTCGCGTTCGACAACCGGGGCCATGGCAATGGCAATCGCGGGATCCGCCTCGAGAACCAGGGCAAGGGGCGCGTCGCGTTCGAGGATCGCGGAAACGGGAAGCACGACATCCGGATCGTCAATCGCGGGTTCGATCAGCGCATCGACACGCGCGGCAAGTGGGACAATCGTGAGTTTCAAGTAGCGGACCGCGACTTCGCGGTTCGAGTGCTCGGGCCGACCTACTTCAACCCGAGTAGTTTCGACCGCTACCACAATACGGTCTACTACGTGAACAGCGGACTGCCGGCCGCATATTACGGCGGCTGCCCGGCGGGCCTCGCGTGGGATTCGTGGAGCTGCGTCCCGCCCTATTATGCGGAGACGACGTTCATTGGTCAGGCGCTGCCGGGCCTCTACACGTCGAACTACTTCCCGCAGTCGCTTCGGTACATGTACGCCGACACTCCGAATTATTATTACCGGTACGGCGACGGCTATGTTTACCGGGTCAACCGCTCTGACAATCTGATCGCTGCGCTTCTGCCGCTGATTGGAGCAGGCCTCGGCGTCGGTATGCCGTTCCCGTATCAGGGACCGCAATATTACGTGCCGAGCTACTATCAGTCCTTCTATCCGGACTATGGCTACGGCAACGGCGGTGACTATTATCGCTACGCCAACGGCTACGTTTACGAGATCGACGGTGGATCGGGCTACATCGAGGATGTCATTCCGCTCCTCGACCGTGGCTACGGCGTCGGACAGATGCTCCCCGCCGGGTACAGCTACTACAACGTGCCGTACCAGTATCGTGACATCTATTACGACACCCCGGACTATAATTACCGCTACGCTCCGGGCGCCATCTACCAGGTCGATGCCAACACGCAGCTGGTGACCTCGATCGCTTCGCTGCTGACCGGCGGCCTCGCCGTCGGCCAGGCATTGCCTCCGGCCTACTCGGTCTACAACGTGCCGATCGCGTATCGGAACACCTACTACGACCGTCCGGATGCCTGGTACCGTTACAGCGACGGCTACATCTACCAGGTCGACCCAACGACCCAGCTGATCACCGCGATCGTTCGTTCGATCGTCTGACTTCCGGCTGATGGATCAGGAACGGCCCCGCATGCGTTGCGGGGCCGTTTCGCTCTCAAAATAAAATGAGGATAGTGCGATGAGCATCAAGACTCTTGCCCTGGCTGCGGCGCCGCTTGCGCTCCTGGCCGCGGGCTGCAACCAGAACGGCGCCGGCAACGCCAACAGCTCAACTCCGGGGCAGCCCGCCGAGGCCCAAAAGAAGGCGGGCGATCAGACGATTGCCGCAGGTCTCGATCAGAACAGCCGTTTCGCGCAGGCGTCGAAGGCGGCCGGCCTTGACGGAACCCTGGCCGGACCAGGTCCGTACACGGTGCTCGTTCCAAAGGACGAGGCGTTCGCGAAGGTTGAAGGCGCCCTCAAGGATCCGGCCAAGCCGGAGAACCGCGCCGAGCTGACCCGGGTTCTGACTTATCACATCCTGCCGGGGACGGTTCTGACCGAAGACCTCGGCAAGGCAATCGACAACGGCAAGGGCAAGGCCCTCGTCCAGACGATGAACGGGCAGACGCTCACTGCGACCAGGGACGGGGGCAGGATCGTGCTGTCCGACTCCTCGGGCGGCAAGGCGACGATCGTCGAAGGCGACCAGCAAAGGTCGAACGGCGTCGTCCAGTACGTCGACGCCATCCTGACTCCGGGAGCGCAGGCGGCCCCTGCAAAGAAGTAGCAGTGCTTTTCCTTCCCTCCCGTTCGCGGGAGGGGAGTTTCCTTTCCTGCTTCCAAGCTACGGAACGCTCGCTATAAACGACCTGACACCGTCATGATTGGGGGCAGGGGCGACGCATGAAGGCGACGATTGAACGGGCGACACTCCTCAAGAGCCTGAGCCACGTCCAGTCGGTCGTGGAGCGCCGCAATACCATTCCGATCCTATCGAACGTGCTGATCGAGGCGCGCGAGGACGGTTCGATCCGACTGATGGCGACCGACCTTGATCTGCAGGTCGACGAGAGTGTTCCGGCCAATGTCGGAGCGCCCGGGGCGACGACGGTGTCGGCGCACACGCTTTTCGACATCGTCCGCAAGCTGCCGGAGGGCAGCCAGGTCGAGCTCAACGCGGCCGAGGGCAAGATGCACCTCTCTGCCGGCCGTGCCCGCTTCCACCTCTCGACGCTTCCGCGCGACGATTTTCCGGTGATCGCCGAGGGAGACCTCCCGACCCGCTTCGAGCTTCCGGCGGCAACGCTTCGCCAGATCATCGACAAGACGCGCTTCGCGATCTCGACCGAAGAAACCCGCTATTATCTGATGGGCATCTTCCTGCACGTCGCCGACGACCAGCTTAAGGCGGCCGCGACCGACGGGCATCGCCTGGCTCGAGTGACGGTCGGAAAGCCGGACGGCGCGGACGGAATGCCGGACGTGATCGTCCCGAGGAAGTGCGTCGCCGAGCTTCGCAAGCTTCTGGAAGAGCTCGAGGGCACCGTCGAAGTCTCGATGTCCCCGACCAAGATCCGCTTCGGCCTCGGCAGCGCGGTCCTCACAAGCAAGCTGATCGACGGCACCTTCCCGGATTACAACCGAGTCATCCCGACCGCGAACGACAAGTTGCTGAAGATCGACCCGAAGAGCTTCGCCCAGGGCGTCGACCGCGTCTCGACCATCGCCAGCGAAAAGACCCGTGCGGTCAAGATGATGGTCGACCGCGACAAGGTGACGCTGTCGGTCACCTCGCCCGAAGCAGGAACCGCGACTGAGGAGATCGCCGCCGATTATGGCTCGGATGGTCTCGAAATCGGGTTCAACGCCCGCTACCTGCTCGACATCTTGAGCGAGATCGACGGTGACACGGTCGAGGTCCACCTCGCCGACGCCGCTGCCCCGACGCTACTGCGCGAGAACGATAAGAGCGAAGCGCTCTACGTCCTGATGCCGATGCGGGTGTAGTTCACGAGGCTTGGGGGAGCCGATGCGTTCGATACTCTTCATCTGGCTCGCGTTTGCTCCACTCGGGACGGGTTCGGTTGCGGCGCCTGCCACGCCATCAGTGATCAACCCCGTCGCCAACGAAGCTCCTGCCGACCCCGCGGGCAGGGCCGCAGCGCTTCGGCTGGCGAGCCTCCTCTATTCGGAGAACTCGCAGATGCGGATGGCGGAGCAGATTGCCGACAACGAACTTGCGCCGGCCTTCCGCGCCAATGACGACTTAAAAACGCTGGATTCAAAATATCCCGGCCTCACGGAAGAGTTCATCAAGCAACTGAAGCCCGCCTTTCTTCGCTTCACGAAGGGTCAGCTGCCTTCCTATCAGGAGCGGATCGCTCGGCTGATTTCCGAGCGCCTCAACGCCGAGGAAATCGAGGACCTCACCAAATTCTACCTGACACCGACGGGGAAGAAGTTGCTGAACGGGATGCAACAGAATGCGACGGCCGGGACGACCATCAAGGAAAGCCTGACGGATCCCGACAAGCCGACGAGCTACGCGGCCGTCGTCGCGGACCACAAGGCGGCCCAGGACGCCACCAGAAAGCTCGTCGACGAGAGCGACAAGGCGGCGCTGGTGGAATTTGCCGGCAAGCCATATTTCACGCGCGTCGCGGCCCTCGGTCCGGCGATGCGGAAACTTGAACAGGATTTCGCCAACGAGCCGGCACCGGAGTTCGAGGCCGAGATCGAGGCGATCATGACCGCGACCCTCGCGAAATTCGAAGCGGCGAAGAAGTAGAACTGGTGATCTGCCGACTTTGGTGTGGCTGGACGACGCCGGAAAACGCGGATTCCTATGAACGGGTCGTTCGCGGCGAGGTGATCCCTGGCATTGAGGCCCGGAAGATCCCGGGCTTTCGGCACATCGACCTGATGAAGCGCAACTGCGGCGACGAAATCGAATTCCAGACCTTGATGTGGTTCGACAGCCTCGATTCCATCAAGGCGTTCATGGGCGAGGATTACAGCGTCAGCCATGTGCCGCCCAACGCGCGGGCCATATTGTCGCGCTTCGACGAGCGAGCCGCCCATTTCGAGGTCCTCGACCGCCGCGAGCAATAAAGGCTAAGCCGGTCGGGTGCCGGTCAGCCGCCTCACTCTCACCGATTTCCGATCCTACACGTCCGCGCTGATCGGGCTCGGCAGTGGCTTCGTCCTCCTGTCGGGCGAGAACGGGGCCGGAAAGACCAATCTTCTCGAAGCGGTGTCGCTGCTCAGCCCGGGACGCGGGCTTAGAGGGGCCGCCTTGTCGGACATGGCGAGGATCGGTGGCGAGGGAGGATTCGGGGTCGCCGCGAAGCTCGGTGACGTGGAGATCGGCACCGGCACGCTTCCCGCCGCGCCTGATCGCCGCCAGGTTCGGATCAATTCGGCACCTGCGTCCGTGAACTCGCTCAGCGAGTGGCTGTCCGTTCTTTGGTTGACACCGGCCATGGACCGTCTGTTCCTCGGTCCGGCGGGCGATCGCCGGCGGTTTCTCGACCGGCTGGTCCTGGCCCTGGAGCCCAGCCACGCACATCATTCCTCGCGATACGAAGCGGCAATGCGCGCGAGAAACAAGCTGCTTGCGGACGACTTGCCCACCGACCCGTCGTGGCTTGCCGCACTCGAGCAGCAGATGGCGGAACACGGCACGGCCATTGGCTGGGCAAGAGCCCGAACGGTCGCCGAGCTGGAACAGAGGCTGGAGAGCGTTCCCGACGATTCGTTCGCGCGGGCGGCGATCGAACTCGATGGCTGGGATCAAGCGGACCTCGCAGCGCAGCTTGGCGACAGCCGAGGCCGCGATTCGGCGGCAGGCCGCGCCACGGTCGGACCGCATCGACAGGACCTCCTCGTCAGCCATCGGGCCAAGCGGATGGAAGCCGCCCGCTCATCCACGGGTGAGCAGAAGGCAATGCTTCTTGGACTGGTTCTCGCCCATGCGGAACTGGTTACCGAACGGCGCGGCGAGCCGCCGATCCTGCTGCTCGACGAGGTCGCCGCTCACCTCGATCCCAAACGCCGCGCGGCACTGTTCACCCGACTTGAGGGGCGCGGGCAGGTGTGGATGACGGCGACGGAATCTGCCCTGTTCGAGGGCGTTGGTGACGCGAGCCGCTTTCACGTCGAAGGCGGCTCCGTCGTGGCAACCTAGACTTTTTGCGCATTCGCTCTATATCGCACTGCAACACGAGGCGCTTTTGACAAGCGGCGTGAACGGTCTCGCCTGAAACGAGGACCCGGCCCGCGTCTCGACCGATTTTGCTCTCCAATTCACGCGGGGCGCTGTTTTGACCCCCTGGACCTGCACGCGAAGTGCGGGCCCTTTCATATTGGAATTACCATTGTCATTTCATGATCTTGGGCTCTCGAAGCCCCTCCTCGACGCGCTTGCGGCGAAGAATTATTCGCAAGCGACGCCGATCCAGCACCAGGCGATTCCGACGGTTCTGACCGGTCGCGATCTCCTCGGTATTGCCCAGACCGGTACCGGCAAGACGGCGGCCTTCATGCTGCCCTCGCTCGATCGCCTGGCGACCAGCCGCAACATCCCCCGGCCGGGCCAGATTCGGATGCTGGTGCTTGCCCCCACCCGCGAGCTTGCTTCGCAAATTGCCGCCAGCGCGCAAACCTACGGCCGCTTCATGCGCCTGTCCGTTGGCGTAATCTTCGGCGGCGTTCCCAATTCGAAAAGCGTTCGAACCGTCGCCCGCGGTCTCGACGTGCTCGTCGCAACCCCGGGCCGACTGCTCGACCTGATCGATCAGCGCGCCCTCAGCCTCCGCGATCTCGAAATCCTCGTCCTCGACGAGGCCGACCAGATGCTCGACCTCGGCTTCATTCACGCATTGAAGCGCATCGTCAGCCTGGTCCCGCCTAAGCGCCAGACCCTGTTCTTCTCGGCGACCATGCCGAAGGCGATCAAGGAACTGGCCGACCGCTATCTGACCAATCCGGCCGAAGTCGCGGTGACCCCGGTCTCCAAGACCGCCGATCGTGTCGATCAGAAGGTCGTCCTGGTCAACCAGCCGGAGAAGACCGCGCTGCTGACCATCCTCCTGCAGGCGGAAGAGACCGAGCGGACGCTCGTCTTCAGCCGCACCAAGCACGGTGCGGACAAGATCGTCCGAATGCTCGGCGCCGCCGGCATTTCGGCCAACGCGATCCACGGCAACAAGAGCCAGGCTCAGCGTGAGCGCGCGCTTCGCGAGTTCCGCTCGGGCGAGGTCTCGGTGCTGATCGCGACCGACATCGCGGCGCGCGGGATCGACATTCCCGGCGTCAGCCACGTCATCAACTTCGATCTTCCCGAGGTCCCCGAACAGTACGTCCACCGGATCGGCCGGACGGCCCGAGCGGGCGCCGAGGGTAAGGCCATCGCTTTCTGCTCGCACGAAGAGCGCGGCCTGCTGCGGGACATCGAACGGCTGACCCGGCAGAAGATCGACATTGAACCGCTTCCTGAGAATTTCATCGAGACGGCCGACAAGCTGAAGCGCCTCAAGCCCGCTCCCAAGCAGGCCGACGAGCAGCCGCGTCGCCAGCATTCGCACGGCTTCAAGACGGACCGGCGCGCCGACGGTCAGCGTCGCGAGCATCGCAACCAGCGCTCCGACCAGAATCGCCCGGAGCGCTCGGACCGCCAGAGCACCGGCCAGCAGCGCAGCGGCCAGCCGCGAAGCGATCGCCAGCCGCAGCGTCATCCGCACCGCGCCGACGGGCACGCTGCGCATCGACCAGAGGGCAGCCAGCCGAACCGCCCTTTCCGCGGTCGCCGAAGCGGCCGTCCAGGCGGTACGAACCGCGCCCGGGGCTAGTTCGCGTAAGCCTTGATCAGGTCGTAGAGATAATCGCGGCCGACATAGAGCGAGCGGACTTCGATCCGCTCGTTCAGCCCGTGTGCTCCATTTCCGTCGGGGTCGCCCCAGGCGCCCGGAACTCCATAGGTCGGTATGCCCGCCGCGCCGAGAAAGGTCGCATCGGTGTAGCCGTTCGCCATCGAGGGAACGACCGGGACACCCGGAAAATATTTCGCGGCCAGCGCTTCGGCGGGCTTCATGACCTTCGGATCGAGCGGGGGCGCCGGGGGTGAGGGCCGAAGCGGCGGGATGGCGGAAACGCTCACGCCTGGATCCGCGACGACCTTTGAAAGCTCGGCTCGAATCTCGTCGACCGAATGTCCGGGAAATATTCGGCAGTTCACATAGGCCCCGGCACGCTGGGCAAGCGCATTCCTCGCATGCCCGCCATCCAGCATCGTTGCGACGCAGGTCGTTCTAAGGTTGGAGTGGAGGAACGGGTCCTTGTTTACGGTCGTTTCGGCCGCCTTGTCTGAAGGGTTGGAAGCGAGCGCAACCATCGCTTGCCCGGTCGCGTCCTTCCGACCTGCGCCGGCCTCTTGGAAATAGGTTCGCGTAGTCTCCGTCATCTCCAGCGGGAACTCGTACGCCTGGATCCGGACGAGTGCCTGCGCCAGTTGATAGATCGCATTGTCGGGCCTCGGCACGGAGCTATGGCCGCCCGGATTCCGAGTCTCGAGGCGGTAGGTGGCGAACGTCTTCTCGCCGACCTGCATCGCCTGCTCGACAACCTTGCCCTTGCCGTCGGAAGTTCCGCCCCCGCCCTCGTTGAGCGCGAATTCGGCATCGATCAGGTCGCGCTTGTTCGCGGCCAGCCATTGGACACCATTGAATGCGCCGTTGGTTTCCTCGCCGCAGGTCAGAGCGATCTTGACCGTGCGCTTCGGCTTGTATGCCGATCTCTGGAAGCGGATCAGAGTGTCGACCAGCATCGCCGCCATGGCTTTGTCGTCGAGCGTCCCACGGCCGTAGAAATAACCACCCTCCTCGATCAGCGTGAAGGGATCACGGACCCAGTCTTCCCTTTTCGCCTCGACGACGTCGATGTGCGCAATGCCAAGGATCGGCTTCAGCGACTTCGAGGTGCCGGGATAGACGGCGACCAATCCGCCCTCTTTCGGGTGGTCGGGGTCGGCGAACAAAGTGATCTGGCTTTCGGGTAGCCCGGCCGCCTTCAGGCGCGCTGCCATGCGCTCGGCCGCCAGCGTGCAGCTGCCGCTGCTCAGGGTCGTGTTGGTTTCGACCAGTTCCTTGTAGAGGCTTCTGAACTCTGCCTGGTCGGGCCGGAGCGTCTGCGCTGAAGCGGCTTGAGCAGCGAATGCGAAGGCAATTGCCGCGGCGGAATGGATCATCTGGCCCCCTTTTTGGGCCGCCCGTGGAAGACGGCCGCTGCAAGCTTCACAATAAGGACCCTTCGCGCAAGGCCACTCGTGCCCGAAAGCTCGAAAATCCGCTGGGAATTCCTATATTGGTTGGGACTGACTCACGCGCGCGTGCGCGTGCGCGCGTTTCGTCAAGACATTTGCGACTTTTCCCCCTATCCCGGACATCATGGCAACCGATCCCAACAACAATTCTTATGGCGCCGACAGCATCAAGGTCCTCAAGGGCCTCGACGCGGTGCGCAAGCGTCCCGGCATGTATATCGGTGATACCGATGACGGTTCGGGCCTTCACCACATGGTTTTCGAAGTCAGCGACAATGCGATCGACGAGGCTCTGGCCGGTCATTGCGACAGGGTGCTGATTACCCTGAACCCCGACGGATCGGTGTCGGTCGAGGACAACGGACGCGGTATCCCGACCGGAATCCACCCGGAGGAAGGCGTGTCGGCGGCCGAGGTCATCATGACGCAGCTGCACGCCGGAGGTAAGTTCGAGAACACTTCGGACGACAATGCCTACAAAGTGTCCGGCGGCCTCCACGGCGTCGGTGTCAGCGTCGTCAACGCGCTGTCCGAATGGCTCGACCTGACCGTCTGGCGCGACGGCGAAGAGCACTACATGCGCTTCCGTCACGGTGACGCCGAAGCTCCTCTGAAGGTTGTCGGCAAGACCGACAAGCGCGGCACCCGCGTGACCTTCCTGCCGAGCGCCGAGACCTTCAAGATCATCGATTTCGACTTCGAACGGCTCGAGCATCGCTTTCGCGAGCTCGCCTTCCTGAACTCCGGCGTTCGGCTCGTGCTCCAGGACGCTCGCCACGACGAGCCCAAGGAAGTCGAGATGCACTACGAGGGCGGCATCGCGGCCTTCGTGAAATATCTCGATCGCGCCAAGACCCCGCTTATTCCCGACCCGATTTCGGTGACCGGCCAGCGCGACGACATCGGCATAGAAGTCGCGCTCGAGTGGAACGACAGCTACTATGAGCAGGTCCTCTGCTTTACGAACAATATCCCGCAGCGCGACGGCGGAACCCACTTGGCCGCGTTCCGGGCGGCTTTGACCCGCACCCTCAACAATTATGCGGACAAGTCCGGCGTCCTGAAGAGAGAGAAGATCAGCCTCGCCGGCGAGGACATGCGCGAAGGACTGACCGGCATCGTGTCGGTGAAGCTCCCGGACCCCAAGTTCAGCTCGCAGACCAAGGACAAGTTGGTCTCGTCGGAAGTTCGTCAGCCGCTTGAAAGCCTGATCGCCGACAAGCTCGCCGAATGGCTCGAAGAAAATCCGGCGCATGCACGGACGATCGTCCAGAAGATCATCGATGCCGCCGCTGCGCGCGAGGCCGCTCGAAAGGCCCGCGAGGCCAGCCGCAAGTCGGTGATGGGCATCGCGTCATTGCCCGGCAAGCTCCACGATTGCTCGGAACGCGATCCGGCCAAGTCCGAACTGTTTCTCGTCGAGGGTGACAGCGCCGGCGGATCCGCAAAACAGGGCCGCGACAGCAAGTACCAGGCGATCCTGCCGCTTAAGGGCAAGATCCTGAATGTCGAGCGCGCTCGCTTCGACCGCATGCTGTCGTCCAAGGAAATCGGGACGATGATCCAGGCGCTCGGTACCGGAATCGGCCGCGAGGAGTTCAACCTCGAGAAGCTACGCTATCACAAGATCATCCTGATGACCGACGCCGACGTCGACGGCGCGCACATCCGGACGCTCCTTCTGACCTTCTTCTATCGGCAGATGCCGGAGCTGATCGAGAAAGGGCATCTCTTCATTGCTCAGCCGCCGCTCTACAAGGTCGCTCGCGGCCGATCCGAGGTCTACCTCAAGGACGATTCCGCGCTCGATGAATATCTCGTCGATGCCGGCCTCGAAGGATTGGTGCTCGAGACGGCCGACGGCCAGCGCGGCGGACAGGACCTTCGGACCTTGGTCGACCACGCCCGCCGAATGCGGACGCTGATGCGCTACGCCCCGCGCAAATATGATCCGGCGCTGATCGAGGCTCTCGCGATCAACGGTGCCCTCGACACCAGCCTCGACCAGGCGGGGCACGAAAAGGCGATCGTAAAGGTCGCCGAATGGCTCGGCCGCGCCGATCTCGAGGCGCAATGGTCCGGCGAGGTGACGGCCGAGGGCGGCTATTTGCTGAAGCGCCTGTGGCGAGGAGTGACCGACGCTCACGTCATCGAAAAGAGCTTCCTCCTTTCCGCCGAGGCGCGAAAGCTGGCGACCCTCGCTTCGGAGCAGTCCTCGGTTTACGCCCAGCCGAGCACGCTGAAGACGCTCAAGAAAGGCGCACTCACGGAAGAACAGAAGCCGGAGCCGATCGAAGGCGTCGAGGCCGAGGACCAGCCAGAAGAAGCCGAGACCAAGGGCAAGACGGTTGCTGTCAGCCGCCCGTCCGAGATGCTCGATGCCGTCCTCGCTGCGGGCCGCAAGGGCCTTTCGATCCAGCGCTACAAGGGTCTTGGCGAAATGAACGCCGAGCAGCTCTGGGAAACGACGCTGGACTCGGCGAATCGCTCGCTGCTCCGGGTGGAAGTCGCTCAGGCGGACGTCGCCGACGAAATCTTCACCAGGCTCATGGGCGACATCGTCGAACCGCGGCGCGAGTTCATCCAGGAGAATGCGCTCAGCGTCGCGAACCTGGACGTCTAAGGAACTGCACTAGCAAGGTCGGGGTTGCCGCAGTCGTGACCGCAGCACCGTCGATCACCGTAGCCAGCTACAACGTTCGCAAGGCGATCGGCACCGACCGCAGGCGCAACCCGCAACGCGTTCTTGACGTGCTTCACGAAATGGACGCGGACATCGTCGCTCTGCAGGAAGCGGACAAACGCTTCGGCGGGCGGGGGGCGGCCGTTCCGCACGAGCTGATCGACGACCATGGCCTCTACAAGCCGGTGTTCTTCGGAGTGAAGCACCGCCGGGTTCTCGATCGCATGCCGGGCGGCCGGCATGTCGATGCGTTGCTCAAGATCAATACTCGCAACATGGGCTGGCACGGCAACGCCATCCTCGTGAAGCGCCACATCGGCGTGCTCGACTGCGCCGCGCTGGACCTGCCAACGTTCGAGCCCCGGGGAGCGGTTCTGGCCGAACTTCTGATCGGCGAGACGCCGGTTCGAGTAATCGGAATGCACCTCGACCTTTCGGGACTTTGGCGTCGTCGCCAGATCCGGTCGATCCTCGACGCGGTAGCCGGGCGACCCAATCGAATGCCCACGATCCTGATGGGCGACACCAACGAATGGCGGGAGGTCGCGGGCTGTCTCAGGGACTTCGAGCCGAGCTTCCACATCGCGCCGACCGGACCCAGCTTCCACTCGCGGCATCCGGTCGCCGCGCTCGACCGCATCATCGTCGACAAGGACTTGAGGATCGACGCTGCCGGAGTGCACATGAGCCCGTCCGCCCGGCGGGCATCGGACCACCTGCCGATTTGGGCGAGACTTTCCCCCTGACCGGCCTGGGGAGGATTGACGGGTAATGAGTGGAATTCTTGGATTGGCCGTCGCTGCGCTCATCCCGGCGAACGCACCGGACAGCGCCTGTACGATCGGGCTATATCAATCGCCGAACGGAGCCGAGCAGGTCGCGATCAGCGCCACCTCCGACGGAAGCCTTCGCTATACATTCACGGACGGGCGGCGCGGGACCGTCGGGAAGACGGGTTCCGAGCTTCTATGCGACAAAGGAAGCATCCGGTCCGCAGCCGGGCAATGGACCAAAGTTGGGCTTCGGCTCACAGAATCGAAATTCAAGAGTCACGGCGAGACGCTTGCCGGAGTCCTGATCGAACCGGCCACGCCCGGCCCCCACCCGTTGGTCGTATTCGTTCATGGATCGGAACGAACTTCGCCCCGAACGAGCTATTACCCTTTCATCTTCGCTTCGCAGGGCCTCAGCGTCTTCGCCTACGACAAGCGCGGGACGGGCGACTCCGAAGGCGAATATACACAGAATTTCGAACTGCTCGCAGACGATGCCGCCTCGGCTCTCAAGGAGGCCCGGCGTCTTGCCGCAGGCCGATTCACGCGGTCGGGCTTTTTCGGCGGGAGCCAGGGCGGATGGGTCGCCCCGCTGGCGGCAACCCATGTGCCAGCGGACTTCGTGGCGGTTGGCTTCGGACTGATTTCGAGTCCGGAAGAGGAGGATCGCGACCAGGTTGTCAGCGAGATGCGGGAGCTGGGTTACGGCGACGCGGAAATCGCCAAGGCAAAGGAGCTCGCGGTCGCGGCATCCCGAATCGCGGCATCGCACTTCATCTCGGGCTTCGATCAGTTCCAGGCGCTAAAGGCACGTTACTCGGGCCAGCCATGGTACCGGCGGATCAACGGTGAATACACCGGTGCAATGATTCGCGAGAGCGATTCGGACCTTCGCCGGGTGGGGCAGCCGTTGTTCGACAACGTCGAACTGATCTGGAACTACGACGCGCAGGCGACGATGGCCCGACTGAAGGCACCGCTCCTCTGGGTGATTGCCGAAAAGGATCGCGAGGCACCGCCTGAGCTGACGCTCGAGCGCCTGACCAGCCTTCGCAAGGGAGGCGCCGACATCACCGTCTACAGCTTCCCAGATACCGATCACGGGATCTACGAATTCATCCAGGCCGCGGACGGGGGCCGGACCGTAACCCGAATTTCCGACGGCTATTTCCGCCTCGTTTCGGACTGGATCAAAGGGAAGATGAGCGGGCCCTACGGCAACGCCCGGGAGCGCTAGGCCGCTCCGGCAATCTTGCGCTGGCGGCGGCGCTGGATCGACGAGCCGATCCCCATCGCCTCGCGATATTTGACGACGGTGCGGCGGGCACAATCGAATCCACGCTGCTTGAGCAGACCCGCGATCGCGTCGTCGCTCAGCACCTCGGCCTCATTGTCGATGATGTCGCGGATCCCCGCCTTTACGGCCTCGGCCGCGGCGCCTTCGCCTTCGCCCTCGGTCGAAGCGACGCCGGAGCCGAAGAAATATTTGAGCTCGAACAGCCCGCGGTCGCACAAGAGATACTTGTTCGATGTGACCCGGCTGATCGTCGATTCGTGCATTTCAATCGCCTCGGCGATCTCGCGAAGAGTCATCGGCTTCATCGCCTCGACCCCGCGTTCGAAGAAGCCCTGTTGCCGTTTCACGATCTCGCTGACGACCTTGACGATCGTGCGCGCCCGCTGGTCCAGTGCCTTCACGAGCCAATTGGCGCTGGCCAGACATTCGCTGAGCCACGCCCGCGATCTCTTGTCCTGCGGACCGGTCTTGAGCTCCTGATAGTAGCGGCGGTTCACCAACAGGCGCGGCAAAGTCGCCTGGTTCAGCTCGACCGCATAGCCGCCACGGGTCTGACGGACGAACACGTCTGGAGCGACGGATTCGACTCCTTTCCCGGAGAATTGGCAACCGGGCTTCGGATCGTAGGCTCGAAGCTCGCGGACCATGTCCGCCAGGTCCTCGTCGTCGACTCCGCAAATTCGCTTGAGGTCGGCCATTCTCCCCTTGGCAAGAAGGTCGAGGTTGTCGATCAGCCTCGCCATCGCCGGGTCGAAGCGGTCCGCCGCTTTCGCCTGCAGGGCAAGGCACTCGGCAAGGTCGCGCGCTCCAACGCCCGGCGGATCGAGGTCCTGGACGAGGGCGAGCGCGTGCTCGACGGCGGCCATCGGCTGCTGAGCCGCTTCGGCGATATCGCGGAGGGACACCGACAAATATCCCGTTTCGTCGAGCGTTTCGGCGATCATCCGGGCGAGCTGGCCGACTTGTCCGGCGGCGCCGTGCAGTTGGTTCTGCAAATGCTCGGCGAGCGAGTCCGCCGCATATTCCATCCGTTCGAAGTCGGGACCGTCCTCGTCCCCGCCGCCGCTGCTCATCGCGACGTCGGTGAAACTGTCGGTCTCCAGCGCTTCGCTGTTCCAGTCGTAATCGAGCGGCTGGTCGGACGTGCCGTCGGATGAGACCATCAATTCGTCCGCTCCGGGGGCAGTTGGTTCTTCGAGGGAGTCGACTGCAAAGTCCGAGTCCGGCTCAGGAGCTGGCGCGACTTCGTCATCACCCGACGTTGCCTCGAGGAGCGGGTTTTTTGACATCTCCTCCTCGATCACCGCCTCAAGCTCGAGATTCGACAGCTGGAGCAGGCGGATGGCCTGCTGCAGCTGAGGCGTCAGGACGAGCGCCTGAGTTTGTCGAAGGTCGAGGCGGGGGCCTAGCGCCATGGCGCTAACAGACTAGCGGCAAAGGGTTAAAGCGCGAAGCTCTCGCCGAGGTAAAGTCGACGAACTTCGTGATCGGCGACAAGCGCTTGCGGAGTGCCCGCGAACAGTACCTGGCCGTCGTAGATGATGCAGGCGCGGTCGACGATATCGAGCGTCTCGCGAACGTTGTGGTCGGTGATGAGGACACCGATATCGCGCTGTTTCAGCTCGCGGACGAGCTCGCGAATATCGGCGATCGAAATCGGATCGATGCCAGCGAATGGCTCGTCGAGAAGCATGATCGATGGGTCGGCGGCCAGAGCTCGGGCGATTTCGCATCGCCGACGCTCGCCGCCGGACAGTGCCATGGCCGCGGATTCGCGAAGGTGCGTGATTCCGAATTCACCGAGCAACTGCTCCAGCCGGTCGCGACGGGCTTCGGCGTCCGGTTCGGCGACCTCGAGCACCGCCATGATGTTCTGCTCGACCGTAAGCCCGCGGAAGATCGAGGTTTCCTGCGGAAGATAGCCAAGGCCAAGGATCGCTCGGCGGTACATCGGCAGCTCGGTGATGTCCTGCCCGTCGAGGAAGATGCGACCGCTATCGGGCTTCACCAGGCCCATTACGGAGTAGAAACAGGTCGTCTTGCCGGCACCGTTGGGCCCGAGAAGTCCGACCACCTCGCCACGGTGAACATCGAGGGATACGTCGTGGAGGACGGCGCGCCGGTCGTAGGCCTTGGCGATCGAGCGGACTTCGAGTCCTCCCACCACCGCATCCGGCTCCATTGCCGCGCGGGGAAGCGTTGCGGCTTCGTTCACCGAATCAGCCGCCCTTTTTCTGAGGGACGGTGAAGTGGCCGGTCACTCGACCGCCGCTCTGACCGACGCCGGCTGGTCCGCCGTCGATCACGGCGCGGCCGGAATCGAGGTCGATGGTCAGCCTCTGGCCGTTGATCTGGGATCCTTCGCGCTGGAGCACGACGTTCCCAACGAGAGTGATCAGCTTTCGGTCCAAATCGTAAATGCCAAAGGCGCCGCGCGCGGTCTCGGACGGGCTGCGCACCGTCACTCCGCCGCTCGCGTCGAGTCGGTTGATCTGGACACTGCCGGTACTCGTATAGGCGACCGTAAGCCGCGCCGTGTCCAGCGTAAGCTCGTCCTGCTTCACATGGACGTTGCCGACGAAGATCGCCCGGTCTGCGCGATCCTGAACCTCGATCCGATCGGACTGGACGTCGATCGGGGCGTTGCTGTTGTGGCCCTTGAGGGCGGACACGGGTTCGTTCGACTGCGCCAGCGCTGCCGCCGCGGTCACGAGCGCCAGAGGCGCGGTCAGGTAAAGCGGCAAATGACGCATGTCTCTCATCTGACCGCCCCCTGTACGATTTTCAAGCGAGCTCCACCGTCCAGAACCACTGTGCGGTCGTTGAGGTCGGCGCGCAGCCGCTTGGCCTGGAACTGCCCAAGCTCCGTCCGGCCGGTCACGCCCTGATCGCTGGTCACCAGATTCTGCTTGAGATCGACGGTGACGTCCTTGGTCAGAAGCTGCTCGCCATCAGGACCCGCCACTCGAACCGGTCCCTGCACGTTCACCTTCTGCTCGTCGAGATTGTAGCGTCCCTGGTTCGCAGCGACTGTCACTGGTCCCTGCGCCAGGCCGAATCGGGCGAGCATGCCCCAGATGTCGACGATCGGCTGGTCGGACGAACGCTGAAGCGCGCGATTGGCGGTGATCTCGAATTTCTGCCCGCGACGGTCCTCGCCTGTATATTGCGCCTTCTCGACCCGCATGCGTTCGGGGGCATTCTCGACCTTCTTCTTGTCGAGGATGAAACTGACGTCTCCCCGCTGGTCGAGCGGGGCCATGGCCAGAAAGGCGACCACGACGCCGACCGCGGCCGGAAGGCCGATCTTGGCAAGTCGCACGATCTTGTCGTGCGAGCTGCCCGGCACGGCCCAGCGCTGCTTCGTCGCGCGTTCTTGGTTGGCAAGTTCCGACATCAATCAGCCGTCGTGTGCAAAAATATCCTGTTCCGGCCAGCCCGCGAGGTCGAGCAGGGCGCGGTTCGGAAGGAAATCGAAACAGGACTGCGCAAGTTCAACCCGACCCTCGCGGACCAGTCGTTCGTCCAGCTTCGCCTTGAGCTGGTGGAGGTACCGAACGTCGCTTGCGGCATATTCACGTTGCGCGTCGTTAAGCTCCGCCGCTCCCCAGTCGCTGGTCTGTTGCTGTTTGGAGATTTCCAGGCCCAGAAGCTCGCGGACCAGGTCCTTGAGGCCGTGGCGATCGGTATAGGTCCGAACCAGCCGCGACGCCGTCCGGGTGCAATAGAGGGGCGCGGCCATGAATCCGAGATAGGCCTGGATCATCGCCACATCGAAACGGGCGAAGTGATAGAGCTTCAGTCGAGTCCGATCGCCGAGCAGCGCCTTGAGGTTCGGCGCAGAATAGGAGCTGCCCTTGGCGAATCGCACCAGATGTTCGTCGCCGCGCCCGTCGGACAGCTGGACGAGGCAAAGGCGGTCGCGATTCGGATGAAGGCCCATCGCCTCCGTGTCGACGGCGATCGGTCCTTCGAAATTCAGGCCTTCGGGAAGGTCTTCTTCGTGGAAAAATATGCTCATTCACTCGTCCCAAAAGTTCGGGCCTGCGCATCCCTTAGCAGACCTCGCGCGGCAGTTCTTGAGGCCATGCCACGCAAATGCTCCGGAATCACTGGAGACACTTGGTTTTTTGCTGTAGGGTGCTGAATGGTGTGTGAGCAATCACGCGCCTGACCGGTTGCGCTCTTTGGGCCCAGCGCGTTGGTTTTAAGGCATTGCGGGCACAAAGGATTTTAGACGGGCATGGGTTTCGATAGAGGGCGTAAGGGGGACCGCGGTGGTCGCGGCCGTGACAAGCGCGACGATTTTTTCGGTGGTGAAAGCAGTAGCTACGGTGATCGCGGCGGTTTCGGAGACCGTGGCGGCTTTGGTGGTGGCGGCGGCGGCGGTGGATACCGCGGCGGCGGCGATCGCTTTGGCGGCGGTGGCGGTGATCGCTTCGGCGGTGGCGGTGGCGGTGATCGCTTCGGCGGCGGCGGAGGCGGTGGCTTTCGCGGCGGCGGTGGCGGTGGCGGTGGCTTCCGCGGCGGCGGCGGCGGTGGAGGCGGCGGAATGCCTCCCCAGGTCGTCGGCGAAGGCAAGGGCGTCGTAAAGTTCTTCAATCCGCAGAAGGGTTTCGGTTTCATCGTTCGCGATGACGGCGGCGAGGATGTGTTCGTTCACATCTCGGCGGTCGAGCAGGCCGGCCTGACGGATCTGGCGGACGGCCAGCCCCTCGAGTTCACTCTTGTCGACCGTGGCGGGCGCATTTCTGCGACGAACCTGCGAATCGACGGTGAGCCGATGGCGGTGGAACGCGCCGAGCGCGCTCCGCAGCGTCAGCTGACGGGCGAAAAGGCGACGGGCGTCGTCAAGTTTTTCAACGCGATGAAGGGCTTCGGCTTCATTCAGCGCGATGACGGACAGCCGGATGCATTCGTGCACATTTCGGCCGTTGAGCGCGCGGGCATGCCGACGCTCAACGAGGGCGACAAGCTGGAGTTCGAGATCGAGGTCGATCGCCGCGGCAAATATGCTGCGGTGAACCTGTCGCCGGTCAGCGAATAACCCTTTTCAAGGGGGCAGAAGAGCCGGCGGGACGCAAATCCCGCCGGCTTTTTTCATTCCTACATCGCGCTCGCGTAGAAGGCGGCGAGGTCGTCCTTGAGCTGCCGGGCGGAGACCGGATCCGTGTACATCATGTGGCCCGCGGCATAGTAGGTGTAGCGGATGTTGGCCGCGATCTGCGGCTCCAGCGCCATGTGGCCGATATCATAGTCCGCCCCGAAGAACGGCGTCGCGAGATCGTACAGCCCGTTCACGGAAAGTAGCTTCATCCGTGGATTGCCGCGCATTGCGGCCGCGAGGTCGACGCTGGTGTCGACGGCGAGCTGCTGTCCGTCCGCCGACTTGTGCTGGAAATTCCAGTCCTCGCCGATGCCGGCATAATTGTTCGGCCGGTAGGTCAGCAGCGTCTTGTAGCCGAGATCGCGGAACAGATAATCGTTGAGGGCGCCTGCGAAGGCGCCCGTGATCGCCGTCGCCTGGGCGTCATAGCTCGGCCTCTCGCCCGCCGCGTCGGCATCGGTCCCGACATAACGCGAATCGATCCGGCCAATGATCTGCCGGCGCTCGCGAAGGAGTTCACGCTCGAAGCGGTCGGGCTGAACCCGGAGGTTCGACCGAAGAATGTAGGTCGGCGAGAGACCCGTCAGCCGCGCCATCTGCTCGGCGATCGAACCCTTCTCGGCCTCGGTCAGCGCCCCACCCTTCTGGAGCGCCGTTGCATAGGGACCGGCCGCGAAAGCCTTGGCTTCCGCGACCCAGCTCATCAGGTCCGGTTTCGGCTCGGCGACCTTGCCGTGGTACCAGGCGTTGGTCGCGTAGGTCGGCAGGAAATTGACGAGCGACTGGTCGCCAACGAAGCTGTTGAAGTTCAGGACCGTCGAAACGAGCACGATGCCGTTGAGCTGGACGCCCCGGTCCGCGAGCGCGTTGGAAAGACCGGCGGCGCGGGTAGTTCCGTAGCTTTCGCCAATGATGAACTTAGGCGAATTCCACCGCCCATATTTGCTGAGATAGCGCTGGATCGTCCGGCTGAACGCGTCGAGGTCCTTGTCGACCCCGAAGAAGTCCTTGGACTCGGCTTTTCCCAGCGGGCGGGAAAGTCCGGTCGTCGGCGCGTCGATGAAGACGAGGTCGCTGACGTCGAGCAGCGTATCGGAATTGGAACCGTAACGGAAAGGCGGTCCCGGCACCGTTTCAGGAAGCGAAGCGTCGACCTTGATCGGACCGAAGCTGCCCATGTGCAGCCACATGGTCGAAGAGCCGGGTCCTCCGTTGAACAGGAAAGTGACCGGCCGCGACGCGCCGCGGCCGCTATCTACCGTGTAAGCGACGTAGAACATGCTCGCCTTGGGCGCGCCGTCGTCGTCGCGGATGGTCAGGTGGCCAGGAGTGACCGTGTAGCTGAGCGAGCGACCGCGCAGCGAGACGGAGCGCTTCTTCGGCTGCGCATCTTCCTCGACGCTCGCCGCAGCGACGTCCGGATCCGGCTTTGCCGCTTCCTCCTTCGCCTTGGCGGTGGGCGTGTCGCCGGCCGGCGCCGGCGTGTCGGCGGCGAAGGCGGCAGTGGAAAGGAGAAGGCCAAGCGCTAACAGTGGCGAACGCATTCCTGGGTCAATCCTTCATCGGGATGGGCTTGCCGCCGACCATGACATAGCCGACCCGGGTCACGGCGGTCGGATCGACCAACGGGTCGCCATCGACTGCAATCAGGTCGGCCGACTTGCCGGGGTCGAGCGTTCCGGTCTCGTTCGAGATGCCGAGCAGGTCAGGCCCGCCCCTGGTCGCGGCGATCAGGGCGTCACGCGGCGTCATTCCGCCCTTCGTGACCATCAGCTCCAATTCCTTGTTGGCCTGGTTGTGGGGAGCGACAGCGCTGTCCGTTCCGAGCGCGATCTTAACGCCAGTGCGGTAGGCGAGGTTGAGGCCCTTGCCCCAGACGTCGAAGGTCAGGCGCGCCTTGGCCTCGGATTCGGGCGAGAGCTTCCCGCTGCCCATCAGGCCCTGGACTCCGCTGAATGCCATCAACGTGGCCGAGTAATAGGTGCCGTGCGCCTTCATCGCCTGTGCGCCGGAGGCGTCAAGGAAGGTGCCGTGCTCGATCGAATCAACGCCGGCGTTGGTCGCCGCGAGGATTCCGCGGGCCCCGTGGGCATGCGCCGCGACCTTCAGGTGCATTGCGTGAGCAGCATCGACGATGCCTTTCATCTCCGCATCGCTGAAATGCTGCTCGAGCCCCATCGCCCCGGGATCGAGAACGCCGCCAGTCGCCATGATCTTGATCACGTCGACGCCTTCGGCCGCGAGCTTGCGGACCGCCGCCTGACATTGCTCGACGCCGGTGCAGACCGCCGGGCTCAAGTGCGCGTCATTGACCGCCTGGGCCAGCTCGGGCGGGAGTCCGGTCGCCGCATCGGCGTGGCCGCCGATGATGGAAAGGGGATCGCCCGAAACCCTGATTCGCGGACCGGGAAAGCGGCCTTCGGCAACGGCGTTTCGAACCGCGACGACCGCGCTCGCGTCGCCGCCCAGATCGCGAACGGTGGTGAAGCCCGCGCGCGCCATCTCCAGCGCATGCGTCAGGCCTAGGGTCGTCGCGTAGGGGATCGAATATTTCTGGGTGAAATAGGCGTACCAGGGCGTTCCCGATGTCTGAGTCAGATGGACATGGACGTCGGTCATTCCGGGCATCACCGTCCGGCCGCGCTCGTCCACGACGAGAGCGCCCGCCGGAGCGGTGAAACCGTCCTCGACGCGGGTGATGCGCCCATTGTCTACGATCACCGTCGAAGCGCCACGCGCGGGTTGCGCGGCGTCGACGATCAGCCGCCCGGCCTGGACCGCATAGGTTTCAGCACTGGCAGTGGAAGCTGTGGCGAGCGCCGCGACGGCGGCCAATAGTTTCAGCATGCAACTCTCCCCTTTGGTGCGCGACCGTAACGGGAGTCGCCGCTGCTTCAAGTCACCATCGAAAGGAGGGTCGCGATCCGATCCGCTTCGTCCGCTGGCTTGTCGGTTCGAATCCGGCTGATGCGTGGGAAACGCATGGCGAGGCCGGACTTGTGCCGTGTGCTCTTGTGGATCGAATCAAACGCCACTTCGAGGACCAGGCTCTTCTCGACCTCGCGCACCGGACCGAAGCGCTGCATCGTGTGGTTCCGGACCCAGCGGTCGATCCAGCGCAATTCCTCGTCGGTGAAACCGAAATAGGCCTTGCCGACCGGCAGCAGCTCGTGCCCCTCGTTCCAGCAGCCGAAGGTGTAGTCGCTGTAGTAGCTGGAGCGCTTTCCCGACCCGCGCTGGGCGTACATCAGCACGCAGTCGGCGGTGAGGGGGTCGCGCTTCCACTTGTACCACAGACCCACCCGCCGTCCGGAGACATATGGGCTATCGCGCTTCTTGAGCATCATGCCTTCGATTGCCGCGTCCCGGGCGCCGGCGCGCGTTTCCTCGAGATCCTCGAACGATCTCGCCTGGATCAGCTGGGACAGGTCGAACCGTTCCGGATCGAGGCGGGGCACGAAGGCCTCGAGCCGATTGCGGCGGTCCGACCATCCGAGCTCGCGGAGATCCTCGCTTCCGTCGAACAGGATGTCGTAGAGCCGCACGAAGGCAGGGAATTGCCCCAGCATCTTTTGGCTGACGTTCTTTCGACCAAGCCTCTGTTGCAAGGCGTTGAAGCTGGCGGCCGCTCCACCGTGCAATTCCGCGCTGCCCTGTTCCGAGCCGCGGACGAGCAACTCTCCGTCGAGCACTCCCTCGATCGTGAATGCCTCGGCGATGTCAGGAAAGCTGCCGCTGACGTCGTCGCCGGTCCGGCTGTAGAGCCGCGTCTGTCCAGCCGTTCGAACGAGCTGGACTCTGATTCCGTCCCACTTCCATTCCGCCGCATAGTCGTCGAGCGAGACCTTCGTCGCTTCGAGCGGGTGGGCAAGCATGAAGGGCCGGAAGACCGGAACGTCCTTGGCGGTCGGTTGCGGGGCTCGCCCCTCGGCCCAGTCGAACAATTCGAGAAAGGGAGGCGCAAGGCCGTGCCAGACTTCCTCGACGGCCTCGACGTCGATCCCGAACGCATCGGCGAGCGCCTGTTTGGCCAGGCGCGCGGAAATGCCGACGCGAAGCGCGCCCATCGCCAGCTTCAGCAGCGCGAAACGGCCCGAGGCGTCGAGGTGATCGAGCATGTCCGCGAGCGCCTTGGGCGCATCCATCCTGCTAGTTGTCCGAAGCCGTTCGACTGCCGTCGAAATGCTGATCGTAGCGTCGTCCAGTTCCGGCTCGCCCTCGGAGGAGGTCGGCCAGAGCAGAGAAATGGTCTCAGCCGAGTCGCCGACATAGTCGCGGCTCATCCGGAACAGGACCGGGTCGATGCGCTCCTCGACGAGGCCGCGAATCGCGGCGGGCTTCACCTGTGGAATGTCGAGCGTGCCCGTCAGTGCCGCGAGTGCGATGCCCCGGTCGGGGTCCGGCGTCTCTCTGAGATAATCGCCGATGAGCTTCAGCTTCGTGTTGCGCGACCGCGTGTAAACGAGGGCATCGAGCAGCTGGGAAAAGGCGCGCATGTCAGGCCGCCCCCTGCTTCCCGGTCGCGGTACTGGCAGTGCCCTTGGTTGGCCAGAAGTCCTTTGGTCCAGGGGTGGCTTTGTGGCGGGCAGCGGAGGCGAATGCGGCGCGAAGCTTCACCGCGCCTCAATGCACGAAATGCGTCTCCGTGCCGAAACTTTAGTGGAGGCGAACTGCGAGGGCGGCGAGAATCGCCGTCGTGTCGGTGCTTCGGTTGCTTCCAAGCGCCTCGTCCATATGTTCGAGGCAGCACTGAACCGAGACCCGGTGACCGGGCATGAGCGCCAGTTGCGAAGAGCGATGCGCAAGCTCTTCAAGAGCGGCGAGGCCGTTGATCGCGGCGACTTCGCGGATGGCGTCCATCTGGGCATGGATATCGAGCGGAGAAAGGCGGGCGGCGCGCTTGCTGAGCTCGGCGATCCGCTCGCCGAGCTGCTCCCGGACGTCGCTCAGCGACCCTGAAGTGCATGCCCTTTTCACGTAGCGCAGTTTCAATGAGGATGGTTAAGAGGCGGTTACGTACCGGAGTCGCCTTGACAAAATGCCGCCCTGCGGTCATTTGCGCCACCGATCGAGCGGCCGCACTCACGCGCCGCTCTCTTCGTTTTCAGCATTTGGGATAGGCGCGATGGCCAAGCCGACAACCGTCAAGATCAAGCTCGTCAGCACGGCCGACACGGGCTTCTTCTACGTGACCAAGAAGAATCCTCGGAATCAGACCGAGAAGATGAGCTTCCGCAAGTACGATCCGATTGCGCGCAAGCACGTCGACTTCAAGGAAGCGAAGATCAAGTAAGCCCTTTGCCGGCGCTCAGGCGTCGGCGGTTGCCGGCTCCTTGCGCGCGAGCAGCGAGTCTACTTCCTGAACGAATCGCGCGACCGAAATCGGCTTCGTCACATAGGATTCGGCGCCCGCTCCGCGGATGCGCTCCTCGTCGCCTGCCGTCGCATAGGCGGTGACGGCCATGATCGGAACGTCCTTGATCGCCTCGTCCGCGCGGATCAGCTGGATCAGCTCGAGCCCGCTTACGTGTGGAAGCTGGATGTCGGTGATCACCAGGTCGGGAACGAACTCGCGCGCGACATCGAGCGCCAGGCGGCTGTCGGTAACGGCCTGCGGTTCATGGCCATGGGCAGCGAGAAGGTCGCAGAACAGCTTGATGTTGAGGGCGTTGTCCTCGACAATCAGGATCTTGGCCAACCTTGAAATCCCCCACTCTCTCTTGCTGACTTAGGCCATGCGAGCCCGCTCGACAAATGACGCTGAGGTGCTCGCGCTGTCCGCGCTGGCCGCCACTCTCACCGACGAACGCCGCGCGCGGCGGTTCCTCGACCTGTCCGGAATCGACACAGAAGACCTGCGTCGCCGGGCGGCGGAGCCCGTTCTGCTTGCAGCCTTGCTCCGTTTCCTCGAAGCGCATGAGCCAGACCTGATCCAAGTCGCGGAGACAATCGGTGCGAAGCCCGAAGAGCTGGTCGCGGCCCGGGAGGAACTGGAAGCTTGAAGCGACCGCTGCTGATTACCGACTGCGACGAGGTGCTTTTGCACATGGTCAGCCATTTCGCCGAGTGGCTGGAGGCAGAGCATGGAATCCGCTTCGCGCTCGAAACGGGTCGCTTTTCGGACGCCATGACCGTCATCGGCACGGGCGAACCGCTGGACATGGACCAGGGCTGGATTCTGCTCGACAGCTTTTTCCGGACGGAGATGCATCGGCAGACGTTGGTGCCAGGGGCAGTCGAGGGCTTGGGCCGGATCGGCGAACTCGCCGACATCATCATCCTCACCAACCTCGGGACTGAAGCACACCCCTGGCGGGTTGAGCAGCTCGCGAGCCATGGAATCCGTCATGACGTCATCTGCAACACCGGGGGGAAGGGGACCCCGGTCAAGGAATTGGTGAAGCTGTTCCGGCCGCCGAGCGCGGTATTCGTCGATGACCTCGCCATGCACCATGCGTCGGTCGCGAAATATGCGCCTAACGTCTGGCGGCTCCACATGATCGCGGAGCCTCGGGTCGCAGCGGCTGTTCCAATGGCCGAGCATGCCCACGCGCGCATCGACGACTGGCCGAGCGCGACCGACTGGATCATCGGAAAGTTTTCGGAGAAACCATGACCAAGACCATCCTCATCACCGGCGCGACGTCGGGGTTCGGCCTCGCCGCTTCGAAGCGTTTCGCCGGGGGAGGATGGCATGTGATCGGCACCGGACGGCGCGCCGACCGCCTGAAGGCGCTTCAGGAGGAGCTTGGCGAGGCTTTCCTCCCTCTCGAGCTGGATATGCGCGACTTCGAAGCGCTTGCGGACATCGCCAGGCTATCGCCGCCGTGGGGCGACATCGACCTGCTTCTGAACAATGCCGGGCTCGCGCCTCCGACGGACCCGCTTCCGGAGACCGACTGGTCGAGGATCGATCAGGTGATCGAGACCAACATTACCGGTCTTGTCGCGCTGACCCGAGCGCTGATCCCCAAGCTTGTCGAGCGAAGGGGGCAGATCATCAATCTGTCCTCGGTCGCGGCAACCTACCCTTACAAGGGCGGCGCGGTCTACGCGGGCACCAAGGCCTTCGTTCGCCAATTCTCGCTCGACCTTCGCTGCGATCTTGCCGGGACCGGCGTTCGAGTGACCTCGGTCGAGCCGGGCATGGCGGAGACCGAGTTCACTCTCGTTCGCACCGGCGGCGACCAGGCCGCGTCCGACGCTCTCTATTCGAACATGAATCCGATGACGGCCGACGATCATGCCGAGCTGTTCTGGTGGCTCGCCAACCTTCCGCCGCACCTCAACATCAATTCGATCGAACTGATGCCGGTCAGCCAGAGCTGGGCGGGTTTCGCGGTCAATCGCGAGGGTTGACCCGGAGCCGCTGCGGGTGTTGAGCGCCGCCCATGAGCATTGACCAGCGCCTTGCCGAACTCGGCATCACCCTCCCGCAGCCCGCTGCTCCCGTCGCCTCCTACGTTCCGGCGGTCGAGCAGGGCGGATTGCTCCACATCTCCGGTCAGATCAGCTTTGCCGAGGACGGCAATCTGATCCTGGGCCGCCTCGGTGAGGACATGAATCTCGATCGCGGAATCGCTGCCGCCCGCCGCTGCGGAGTGATGCTGCTTGCGCAAATGAATGCCGCGCTCGGCTCGCTCGACCGCGTCGAAAAGGTCGTGAAGCTCGGCGTCTTCGTGAACAGCGCTCCAACGTTCACCGACCAGCCCAAGGTCGCCAACGGCGCTTCCGAACTGATGCAGGAAGTGTTCGGGGAAGCCGGCCGGCATGCCCGCAGCGCCGTGGGCGTGGCGGTCCTCCCGCTTGGGGTCGCCGTCGAAGTGGATGCGGTCGTCGCGGTCAGGGACTGACCCTCTCGATCCCGGCCCGAAGGGATTCGCGCACCGGGGCCTGCACTACGGCTCCGGTTTTCCCGAGAACAGCCTGATCGCCTTCGCGGCGGCCTTGGAGCTTGGCACCGGCATCGAATGCGACTTGCGGCTGACGAAGGACGACCGAGTGGTCGTCTTTCACGATGCCGATGCTTGGCGGATGTGCTCAAGCCCGCTGATGATCGGCAAGTCCACCCACGCCGAGCTTAGTAGGCTGCACGTCGGTGACGGGCCGATCCCCACGCTCGAAAGCCTTTTCGAGCTCGTCGACGGACGGGTCCCGTTGCTGCTGGAGGTCAAGGTGGAGAACGATATCTGGCGCTGGATGCCGGCATTCAGGCGGGCACTGAAGGACTATCGCGGCCCCTACGGAATCATGAGTTTCGACCCCCGGGTCCCCAGGCTTCTCAAAACCAATCTGCCCGAGGTCCGGCGGGGCTTGGTCATTCGAGAGCGGCTCCCGGCAGTGAAACGGAGGGTAGCGCTGTGGCTCGCCGATCCCCATTTCATCGCCGTGGAACGGACTGCCCTGACGAGTGCCTGGATCGCCCGCGCTCGGCGGCGCATTCCGGTCTACAGCTGGACGATCAAGGATCCCCAGCAGCGCGCGCAAGCGAAGGTTCACGCCGACGCCCTTATCTGGGAAGCCGATGGCCGACCGTGAAACCGAAGTCGTTGCGAAGCTGACCTCAGGCGTAAGCGGGCTCAACAAGGCCGCCTGGGACAGGCTCGCGGGTGACGACCCGTTCGTCAGCCACGAATTCCTCTCGGCGCTCGAGCTGTCGGGCAGCGTCGGCAAAGGCACCGGCTGGACTCCTGCAACGATCCTGATCGAGGATGGCGAATCCCATCTGACTTCGGCCACGCCGGCTTATCTGAAGACCCATAGCCAGGGTGAATATGTGTTCGACCACGGCTGGGCGGACGCATTCGACCGAGCGGGCGGGACTTACTATCCAAAGCTCCAGATCGCAGTTCCCTTCACTCCGGTGCCGGGCCCGCGTCTGCTCGGAGCCAGGCCACAGAGCCTGTTGGCCGCGGCCGAAGCGGTGGTCATCCAGAACGAAATTTCGTCGGCCCATATTACGTTCGTGGACGAGGCGGGTGCGGCCGAATGTGGACGACGCGGCTGGCTGATCCGCGACGGCATTCAATACCACTGGAAATCGCGAGGCTATCGCGACTTCGAAGACTTCTTGGCGGCGCTCGCGAGCCGAAAGCGCAAGGCAATAAGGAGGGAACGCGACAGTGCTCGGAAGGACCTCGAGTTCGCGGCTCTTCGTGGCTCTGAGATCGGTTCGTCGGAGTGGGACTGGATGTGGCGCTTCTACCAGGACACGGGGTCCCGCAAGTGGGGCCACCCCTATCTGACCCGCAAGTTCTTCGACCTGATCGGCGAGAGCATGGGGGACAAGCTGCTGCTGTTCCTTGCGCTTCGTGACGGCCAGCCGATCGCCGGTGCGCTCAACTTGCTCGGGCCAGATACGCTCTATGGGCGCTATTGGGGAGCGCTCGAGGAGGTACCGTTCCTCCATTTCGAGCTTTGCTATTACCAGGCGATCGAGTGGGCGATCGCGAACGGCCTTACCTATGTCCAGGCAGGCGCTCAGGGCGAGCACAAGCTCGCCCGCGGCTATGAACCGGCAGTCACCAAGTCAGCCCATTTCATCGTCGATCCTGGCTTCCGCGAGGCCGTCGGACAGTTCCTCGACGAAGAGCGACGAGCGATTGCGGCCGAGATCGAATGGCTTCGGCGGGATTTGCCCTATCGGCAGGCCAGTTCCTCGTCGGCGTAGATCGCGACGGCTTTACGCTCGGCGTCGGCAACGCCGCGGTACATGGCGCGGGTCGTGAAGCCCCAGGCACACTCGCCGGAAGGCGAGACCGCGATGAGGCCGCCCAAGCCACCCAGTTCCTTGATGTCCTGGAGCGTGCCGTCGAGCGCCTGTTGCAGCGATTCCCCGGCGAGACGGACGCGCTCGCCGAGCTGGTGACCCGCAACTGCACGGATGAAATATTCTCCTGACCCGGTCGCCGAAACTGCCGCCGATCGATCGTCAGCGTAGGTACCCGCACCGATCAAGGGCGAATCTCCGATACGGCCCCATTGCTTTGCGGTCAGCCCACCCGTTGATGTGGCGGCCGCGACATGACCGTTCTCGTCGACGGCGACCGCGCCGACCGTGCCGTATTTCACGTCGGCGTCGAATCCGCCCTTTTCCAGCAGCTCGTCGAGCTGGCGACGGCGTTCGCCGGTCACGAACCAGCTATTCTCGACCTGCTCGAGCCCGGCTTCGCGAGCCAGTCGGTCCGCTCCCTCGTAGGAGAGGAAAACGTGTGGCCCGCGTTCCATCAGGATGCGGGCAAGGCTGATCGGAGCTCGTGTCGTCCGGGCTCCGGCAATCGCTCCGGCTCGTCGATTGGCGCCGTCCATGATTGCCGCGTCGAGTTCCACAATGCCTTCCGCGTTGAGTGTGCTACCCCGGCCCGCGTTGAAGCAGGGGTCGTCCTCGAGCGTTCGCACCGAGGCCTCGACCGCGTCGATCGCGCTTCCGCCTTCGCCGAGGATCGCGGCACCCGCGTCGAGGGCATTGCGGAGACCCTGGCGGGCCCGTTCCTCATGATCGGAATCACCATGGACGGGGCGCATCGCACCGGCGCCACCATGAATCACGAGCTTCCACCTGGACATCGCCCGAGCGCCTAGCAGAGCCGGGCGGGGAAAGGCGAGCCGCTTGACTCCAGCAGCGGCAGGGATATTATTATGATATCACTTTTTGCCATGGAGGCATTTGTGTCTACAGGGGACGTAGTTGCACTGAAATCGAGCCGCGAGCGCGAAGCTTCGTCAGGCAGCGGCTATCCGATGCTGCTGGTCCTGCTCCTGCTTGTCGCCGTGACGATCTGGGGCGGAATCCGGATCGCGAATGACGCTGGAGGTCTGCTCACCGCGATCGGAGTGCTCGGCGCTCCACTGCTGTTCATCTTCGTCGCATGTGGTTTCTACATGCTTCAGCCGAACCAGGCCGCGGCGATCACCCTGTTCGGCGACTATCGGGGGACGGACCGGGCCACTGGACTTCGCTGGGTCCTGCCGTGGCTGACGCGCAAGAAGGTCTCGGTCCGGGCGGTCAACTTCATCTCCGACCGGATCAAGGTCAACGACTTGCGCGGAAACCCGATCGAGATGGCCGCGCAGATCGTCTGGCGCGTGGTCGATACGGCGCAGGCCCTGTTCGACGTCGACGACTATCGAGAATTCGTGAAGGTCCAGGTCGAAGCGGCGATCCGCACCATCGGCTCGCGTTATCCCTACGACGACTTCGAGCACAAGGAGGTCACTCTTCGCGGCCATCACGACGAGGTCGGAGTCGAGCTTCGCAAGGAACTGATCGCTCGGCTCGCGGTCGCCGGAATCACCATTGACGAGTGCGGCTTCACCCACCTCGCCTATGCGACCGAGATCGCGGGCGCCATGCTCCGCCGCCAGCAGGCGCAGGCCATCGTCGCGGCCCGCCGGACGCTCGTCGATGGCGCGGTTGGAATGGTCGAAATGGCGCTCGACGCCTTGTCGGAGAAAAACGTCGTCCATCTCGATGACGAACGCAGGGCCGCGATGGTCTCGAACCTGATGGTCGTGCTTTGCGGCGAGCGCGACACGCAGCCCGTAGTGAACACCGGCACGCTTTACACCTAGGTTCGACGTGGCTGGCGGCGGCGAGCGCAAGGCATACCCTCTGAGGGTCGATCCGGACCTTTGGTCCGCGGTCGAGCGCTGCGCCGCCGCCGACCTTCGAAGCGTGAACAGTCAGGTCGAGTGCCTTCTTCGGGAGGCGCTCAAGGCCCGCGGAGTGAAGCTCGAACCACCCCTGCCGGTGAAGCGTGGACGCCCCAAAAAGGAGGACTGAGAGTGGCCGACTGGTTTGCTCCCAAGCGTTTCGGCATTGGCGCCGGGAAGCCGATCAGCTGGCAGGGTTGGCTGCTGACGATCGGCTATGTCTTCTTGATCATCGGCGACGCGCGCTTGTTCCTGAAGAGCCTGCTCGCCTTCTTCGCTCTCCTAATCCCGGCGACGGTCGCCTTCGTGATCATCTCGGCGAACACCACCCGCGGCGGGTGGCGCTGGCGGTGGGGAAAGGGCGACTAGCCCAGCGACAGGTCGTGCTGCTGATTGAGCAAGCGCCACTCGTCGAGATCGGCATGCATCGCGCGCGCCGCTTGCTCCACGAGGTCCCCCGCGCGTGGGAGGTTGGATGGATCGCGTTCCATTCGTTCCGCGATCTGCTCCAGCACATTCGCGGTTTGCTCGGAGCGGACAGCGCTTCCGACATAATCGCCCTGGACACGAATTCCGAAAACGGCCGTGCCGATGGCCGGAAGGCCGGCCGAGACGATCGTGAACCAGTTGCTGTTGTGCTTCACCCAGTCCGGCGCGACCAAGAATCCTACCAGCAGGGCGACACATCCGATCATTGCGAGCGTGAAAAGGCTTAGCCCGACGAGCTCCAGCCGGTGATCGAGACGCTCCGCCTGGCTCGCGGCCGATCGATGGTAAGCGACCTGCGGTGCAAGCTCGTGCTCGGCGATTGTTCGGGTGAGCGCCGTCAACCGCGGTGAATCGATCGAGCCGGACGGACAGCCCATCGCCCGCCACACTGCCGAGGCATACCAGTCGACCCACCGGCCCGAGGTCGGGTTCGCAACCGTGCCCGGGTGATCGGGCGCAGCCAACCCAAGCAACTTCAGGCTGCGCATCGGCCTCAACCGTTCTGCAAGCTGTCGATAGTCGAGCCATCGGCGATGCCATTGATGGCGAATGCCGACCTGGGTGTTCAGGAGGATGGCAAGCACTGCGGCGAACTCGGCGAATGCGAGGAATTTCTTGGCCCCGGGCAGGACCAGGGTCGTGAGCGCCAGAAGCACGGCCAATGCCGCAAGCATGAAATTGAATACGTGGCCGCTGCGATAGGATTGGGCGAAATCGCTGGCGAGACTGTCCGCCCATTCATACCAGGTCTGCAAAGTCGCGAGGGGCGCGCTAACGGCCTTCACGCGTTCGCAGGCCTCGCAATAATTTCGCCATTCGGCATGCGTCTGCCTTGCCGACGCATCCGCGCGCCAGTGGTGCGTGCGAAGGCGCGACACGCCGGTTGCCGCGAGCAGGAGCGGATATTCGATCCGGGTGCGGATCTTCCGCCTACACTCGCCCTGGAACTTGCGAATGAAGGCACGCTCCTGATCGTCGGGTGGGGGAGAAAGCAGTGCGGTCAGCACTGCCCCAAGCTCGTCCCCGCCAAACGATCGGACGTTGGAGGCATCGTCGTGGTAGGTCACGACGGCGGGATCGAAGGCTCCCCAGCGAAGCGTGACTTCGTCGGAAGGCGCGACGGGCACGTGGATCGTCGGAGTTGCCCGGTCGTGCGCCAAGCGTACCACCTCGCCGGTTCCGCCGCGGCCTCTCGGCGGAAGCCCGTCCCAGACGGCAATGAGCAGGTCGCAGTGCGCAACCGTTGCCCGGCCCGCCATGACATAGCTCTCGAGATGGTGGCTGCTTTCCCCGGGAAGCTCGAGGACGCAGGTCGCACGCGACAGAAGCGCATCTAATCGCACCCGGCCATCCTCGTCCGACAAATCGGCGCGGTACCGGTCGCGATCGAACGGAAGCACCGCGTGAAGCTCGAAACCGAGGCGCAGGGCGATCTCGGCCGCAATCTGGTCGGCCCCGTCGGCGAGCGGCGAGACGAACAGAAGCCTCGGAGGCTCGCCTGAAAAGAATTGTTGGTTGGCCGAATGAACGGCGGCGGCCTGGTCCACCAGCATCTGCAATATGGTCGCGAGCCGCTCGTGCAGCGTGAGCAGCGAGTCCGGCGGAAGCGCGTCCTTCCTGTGCCCCGTCACTCCGACAGCGAGCACGAACGGAAGCGCGGGCGGGCATTCACGTACCGCGCGCGCTTCCGTCCAGTTCCGCTCAGGCGCGGAGATGGCTTGCCTCTTGCCTCAAGTGTTCCCGCCCCCGTTCTTGAAATCCGGATCATATTCGTATGGCGGGCACTGCTTCGGCGGATTGCCGGCCTGCTGTCCCTTCGCGCCTTCAAAGCGGAGCGCGTACTTGAACTTCATCGCCGGAACGTTGCTGTTCAGATCGTCGACAACGAGTTGCCGCTTGCTGGGCGCATGGTTGAACAGGATCTGACCTGCGCCATTCCCGGCACATGTCGGACAATCATCGCCCACCGCGACCCACATGGCCTCACTGGCCTGATCGATGAAGCTCAAGTCCATCTCCGGATCTGTATTGTCCTTGAGGTGGAAATGCAGCCTGTATGCCGTTTTCCCCGCCGGCAGGTCGATCATTCCTGCCGGGTCCGGCGGCGGAGGCTCATCCTCGAACTTCCACTTGTGAGAAAATTCGACAAAACCGTCTTTCGTATCGGCGAACACATCGACGTGCACGTTGCGCGTGCGCGCCGATCGGGGCCAATTCATGGCGGACTCGCCCGCCGCCTTCTCTGGTCCAGCTGACTTGCTGGTTTTCACGTTTCCGGACATTGGATTCTCCCCTTCGTTTCGAGCCTCCAGCCTCGCCTTCTCCGGCGATCAGTCAGGGTGCCGGTACCCCACAATCGAGCCGATCGAGCGATCGAACTCTTCACAAAAAGGTCTTGCCGCCGTTCTTGAACTCCGGATCGCAGGGCTGCGCATTGTTACCCTGGTCCACAAAGTTCAACTGGTAACGGAGCGTGCTCTCTTTCGCGTTCTTGTTGATCAGTTTGAGCGTGTCGCCGTCGCAGCTGAGCACCTCGATCTGCTCGTCGGAGGCCCCATCCGGCGGGCACTCCCCGTGTTCGTTCTCATGCACCCAGATCGGCGACTGCGTATTAAACCGGAGGCCGCGATCGGTATCGTCATCGAGCTTGAATTTGACGACCACGTCGAGGTCGTCCTTCTTGAAATCGATCTTGGAATCCTTCGCCTTGGTCCCATCGATCTCCCAATCGATGGCGCCTCCGCTTCCGGCTTTCGCCCCAACTTTTACATTCCTGTCCATACTGGAACTCCCGAGCTGTTGTTCATCCGACCGTGGAAAGGTCGCGCCTGTAGGTTGGGTCGCCATATCCAATTCTCTCCAGCCGAGCGGTGAGCTGCGCCGCCTCCGCCCGCCTCCCTAGACCCTTCAGGATGATCGCTTTCCGGCCGATCAGGATCGGGCGATCCGGAACGGCCGACGGCCACGACCGGAGTGCATCCGCGAATGCCGCCCGAGCGGACACTTCATCGCCCAACGCGCGCTCGACGATTGCTCGAACCAGCTCGGCGTTGGCGAGCACAAGCTGAGTATCGGGCGAGGGCGACCGCTTCATTTCCGTTCGGGCGAGCGCGCCGAGTTGAGAGGCGAGCTCCTGTGCCTCGACTTGCGCTCCGCGAGCAAGGGCGGACCGGGTCTTCACTTCCAGGCAGAAGCTTCGAAGCTCGACACGCCACAGGATCACGGTCGGGTCCTTGGAGATCAGCCTGTCGGTGGTATCGCAGCCGGAGCGGATGAACGCTGAGGCCTGCTCTTCCTTGCCGAGCGCAAGGTAGAGCTTTGCCAGGTCGAGCTTGGAATAGGCCGTCATCGATGCCCAGTCGGCATTGGCGGGCTCGGCTCCTTGCAGCGCGTCGCCGATGTTCACGGACGTCGTTAGTTGCTCGATACCCGCCGATGAATTGCCGCGAATGGCATTGAGCCGACCAGCGGCCCGGTAGGCGACCACGGCCTGGCGCCGGTACTCTGCATCGCCGTTCGGATTCTCGATGAGCGGCTTGAGGAGGGAAATCTGGCGCTCCCTCTGAGCGAGGCCGTCGTCGAGCCTGCCTTCCTTTTCGCGAGACTCGCCAAGCCAGGCGAGCACTTCGATCAGGGCCTTCCTGAACTGCGGATTGTCCGGTGCGCCCGCGGCCAGCCGTTCACGGTCGGACAGCGAATTCTCGAAGACCGCCGACGCTTCGGAATAGCGGCCCGATTCCAGCAACAGGATGCCGAGGTTGGTATCGGCGTAGACACCCTCCATGCGCCAGGTTGGATTGGAGGGATCTTTCGCGATGAGCTGCTGCGCCAGACGCTTATAATTGCGCATTGCGGCTTCGGCCTCGCCCGTCATGCCGCGCTGGCGAGCGACGTCGCCCACATAGAAGACGTTCTGAGCATGCTCGTAGATGCGCTGCGGATCGTCCGGTGCGCGCCGCAATGCTTCCGCCGTTCCGGCAAGGGCTTCCCTATATCGCTGGAAGGCGCCGTCGACGTCTCCGCGGCTGCTTGCGATCTGACCCATCAAGGTCAGCGCCTTCGATCGCTGCGCAAGGCTGTCATCCGATAGGCTGCTCTTGTCCTGGCTTCGATAGTAAGCGAGCGCCCGGGCGCCGACACTGTCCAGGACGTCGAGGCGGCCGAGGGGCTCGAGCTTGCCACGAAGGTCGCCGAGCATGAAACCGACGAGGCCCTCGGCTTCACGCCTCTGGTCGCGAGCTGCGTCTCGCGCCTGGATGGCGGTTACAGCCAGCCCGCTTGTGACGGCCATTCCGGCGAGCGAGGCGGCTGCGAGCAGGGCAAGCCGGCGTTGTCGGCGCACCGTCTCCCGCTGGACCAGATCGTCCAGCCCAACGCCGAGCATCCCTGCCACGAGCTTGAGGAAGCCGATCCGCTTCCCGTCGCGATTCTCGCGCAAGTCCGTGCAAAGCGGCTCCGCGCGCTTGCTCGTGGGGCGGCCTCGGCGGTCGTAATGTGTGCGCAGGGCCGGCGGCAGACACTCGTCCGCATCGTGGCCGGGTATGTCACCGGCGAACGGCTCGCCATCGACGATCACGGCCAGCACGCGGCCATCCGGGCGCGCTCGCTTGAATGTGTCGATTTCGGAATTCGTCCAGCGCGACGTCGCTGCCGAGGGCGAGCACAATACGATCAGGAAGCGTGACGAAATCAGGGCCTCGCGGATTTCCTGGCCCAGGTCGGACGATGCGGCCAGTTCCTTTCGGTCACGGAAAATGGGCGTAAGCCGCTTTGGGACGACTCCCGCGGCGGTCAGCCGACCGGCGAGCGAAGATGGGACGCGGAACTTCTCGAGCTCGTCGTGCAGCCATTCTCCCCAACCGGAGTCCACGTGGCTGTAACTGAGGAAAGCGAAGTAGAGGGTGTGCGGGACAGCAGTTGGGCGGACGCCTCCGCTTTCGGGGCGGACGCGCTGCGGCTTCAGCAATTCGGCGGCCTCTGCCATCCGCTGCCTCCTGAGTCCCGTAAACTCAGTTAACACAAAGGCCTACGGCACGCGATTGACTTTGGATAACCGGTTGGAGCTTTGCCGGACCAGCCCAAGCCCCTATATCGGCGGCCATGTCTTCAATCCGCCCCTGGCGAGATATCGCTCGGCGCAAGTCGCGTCAGATCATGGTCGGCTCCGTTCCCGTCGGCGGAGACGCGCCTGTGACCGTGCAGACAATGACCAACACTCCGACCGAGGACGCGAAGGCGACGATTGACCAGATTCGCCGCTGCGAAGAAGCCGGTGTGGACATCATCCGAGTGTCCTGCCCGACTTCGGAGGCGACCGCAGCCCTGAAGGAGATCGTCCGGGCGGCGAACGTGCCGATCGTTGCGGACATTCATTTCCACTACAAGCGCGCGCTCGAGGCCGCCGACGCCGGAGCGGCCTGCCTCCGGATCAACCCGGGCAATATCGGCTCCGAGGACCGGGTCAGGGAAGTGGTCGCCGCTGCCCGGGCCAACGGCTGCGCGATCCGCATCGGTGTCAATGCCGGGAGCCTCGAGAGGGACCTGCTCGAAAAGTACGGCGAGCCTTGTCCGGAGGCCCTGGTCGAGAGCGCGCTCGACCATATCCGAATCCTCGAGGACCATGACTTTCGCGAGTACAAGGTCGCGGTCAAAGCCTCGGACGTCTTCCTGGCGGTCGCGGCCTATCACGCGCTCGCCGAGGCCGTGGACTGTCCGTTGCACCTGGGGATCACCGAGGCCGGCGGGCTGATCGGAGGCACCGTCAAGTCTTCGATCGGCATCGGCTCGCTGCTTTGGGCTGGTATCGGCGACACGATCCGGGTCTCGCTTTCGGCAGAGCCCGAAGAGGAAGTTCGGGTCGGATACGAGATCCTCAAGGCGCTCGGCATTCGCAATCGCGGCGTGCGCGTCGTCTCGTGCCCGAGCTGTGCTCGCCAGGGGTTCGACGTGATCCGCACGGTGCAGACGCTCGAAGAGCGCCTCCAGCACATCCGCACGCCCATGTCCTTGTCTGTTCTCGGCTGTGTCGTGAACGGCCCGGGCGAAGCTCGCGAGACGGACATCGGCATCACCGGCGGAGGCCAGGGCAAGCACATGGTCTATCTGTCGGGAGTGACCGACCACCATGTGCAGGACGCCGACATGGTCGAGCATATCGTAAGGCTGGTCGAAGCGAAGGCGGCCGAGATCGAAGCGGCGTCCGCGACCGACCAGGCTCTCGACGCCGCCGAATAGGCGCGCGTTTAACCTTTTTTCACCTTGTCGGCGCACCTTTGCGCCATGGCCAAGGTGCTGTTGATCCTGTTCTTTTTCGGTGCGGTCGCTGACGGATTGACGTCATCGCGGTCCGAGCCGCCGCTTCTGATCGACGCTTCCGAGCCGACGCAAGTCACTCTCGACGCCCACAACTGACCCGCTAAACCCGGCGCGTGAACCGCGTCGCCCAACATCCCGTCCAGGCATTTGCAGCCGCACTCGCGGCGGTCGGCATATTGTCGATCATGGACGCGGTGATGAAAGCGCTGGTGCTCGCGATCGGCATTTATTCCGTGAGCATTTTCCGCTCTATCATCGGCCTCCTGTTCGCCGGCGGATTGTATCTCCCACGGCGGCTAGCCTGGCCGAGCCGGTCGATTTTGAAGATCCACGTGGTGCGCGGCGTGATCGTGACAGTCATGGCCTTCCTTTTTTTCTGGGGAATTGGCCGGGTGCCGCTCGCTCAGGCGATCGCGCTCACCTTCATCGCGCCTCTCATCGCACTGATGCTTGCCGCTCCGTTGCTTCACGAGAAAATTGGCCGGAAGTCGATCGTCGGCTCGATCGCAGCCTTCGCCGGGGTCCTGGTGATCGTCCTTGGGCAAGCGCGAGCGGAGCTTGGCCCGGAGGTCTTGCTCGGCAGCGTTGCCATCATCGGATCGGCGCTATGCTACGCCTGCAACATCGTCCTGATGCGCCACCAGGCGCTCGCCGCAAAGCCGCTCGAGATCACCTTCTTTCAGTCACTGACGGTGCTGGTCCTCTGGCTCGCCGTCATTCCATTCGCAGGCCTTCCCGCATTGCCGGCGGCCTACTGGTGGATGTGGATCGCGATTGCGGCGGCAATGTCGACGTCCGGGGCCATGCTGTTCGCGTGGGGCTATGCGCGTGCAGAGGCGAGTTACCTCGCGGTGACGGAATATAGCGCCTTCCTGTGGGCCGCGGTTTGCGGCTGGTTCGTGTTTCGGGAGCCCGTGTCGGCCTATACGATCGCCGGTGCCGCGCTGATCGTCGGCGGCTGCATCATCGCCGCCCGAAGCAAGCTGAAGGCTCCGGGCGAAGTCGAGGTCGCGACCTAGCCGGACCCGATCACGTTTATGGTGAACGCCAGCACACCGATGTTGAACACGAAGGCGCCCAGCGAATGGAGCGTCACGAACCGGCGAATTCCGGAATCGCTCACCGTCACGTCCGAGGTCTGGAACGTCATTCCGATCGTGAAAGCGAAATAGACGAAGTCCCAATAAACGGGGTCCGGAGTGTTCGGAAAATCGAGCCCCGTGCACGACGCCGTCGTTCCGGCGCGGTAGGCGAGATGCGTGTAGTGGAATGCGTAGACCATGTTGCTGAACAGCCATGCCAGGAACAAGGTCGCGACGACCAGGGACTTGGTGAGCGGCTCAGGTCTCTGCTCCATCGTCTCCGCGGCAATCGCCGCGAGCAGCACGACCATCACGATCCCGGTCAGTAAGATGAGACCGGAACGGTTCGCGTCATTCCGCTTTGCGTGCTCACTCACGAGGGTTGGATCGCGCGATGCGATCAGCGGTGCGCAGACCAGCAGGAAGAGCGCCGCAGCGATGTCGAACGCCGTCATCAGCCCCAGCCAGCTGTTATGCAGTTTCGCGATTGCGACGGGAATTCCGGCCACGAAAACGGCCAGGAACAGCAGAAACCGCCACGGAGCGACAATGTTGCCGATGGTGCGGCGCTGAGCCATGGCTGGCAAAATTACTCCGCGAACGGCGTTCGTCCAGAGGAAGGATTGCGATGGCTTGGTTCTGGTTGATCCTCGGCGGCCTGTTTGAGGTCGGCTTCACGACGTCGCTTCGCTTTGTCGAAGGCTTCCGCAATGGGTCCTGGACGATCGTCTTCCTGGTCTCGGTCGCGATCAGCATGGGGCTGCTCGAGCTGGCCTCGCGTTCGATCCCGATGGGGACTGCCTATGCCGTGTGGGGAGGCATCGGGGCAGTCGGAACGGTCATCGTTGGCATCCTCTGGTTCGGTGAGCCGACGACAACCATCCGCATTCTTCTCATCTTCGCAATCGTAGCCGCAATCGCTGGACTGAAGCTGACCGCTTAGGCGCCGGGCCCTATTTTCGGGGCGCCAGCAAGGCGTCGAGCGTGCCCTGACCCTTTCCGACCTTTTCGAGGCGCGGGTAGCGAAGGCCATCGTGCCAATCGAGGTCGAGCGTGCGAAAGACTTCGCCGCTCTTCACCAGCAGCTTCACCGGCGCAGAGTTTCCCTTGGCGGCCTTGATTGCCGACTTGAGGCCGTCGCCGTCGAATTTGCGGCCGTTCACTGCGAGAAGTTCCGAACCGACGGTCATGCCGGCGTTGAAGGCGGAGCTGTCCCAAAGGACCGTCGTGATCTTGCCGTCATTGCCGACCACGAAACCACCCGAATAGGTGAGGTCGTTGCTCTTCGAGCTCTTCTCATAGGACTTGATCCACGCGGTTGGCTCGTCGGTGAAGACCAGGTTGTAGCCACCCTTGGTCAGGCCTTCGAGCGGCGGGTTGGCAGCGACGTCAAGGACCTTGGTCTTAAGGTAGGCCTCCCAGTCGTACGGCTGGACCGAGTTGAGCGTGCGGACCACGTCTTCGAAGGTGTACGTCAGCTCACCATAGTCGCGGTTGCGCATCCCGAAGAAGGCGCGGGCGAAGTCGTCGATCGACTTCTTGCCATGCGATTGCGTGCGGATGATCCGGTCGACATCGGTCCAGATCAGCAGGCCCTCGCTGTAATAGTCCTCGCTGCGCTGCCAGCTTCTCCACGCCTGCGGGGCACGGTTGGCGACGATCGGGTCATTCGTCGTGTCGAGAAGCGGACGCCAGGTCCGGCCGGGGGTCGCATAACCGTACGTCGCCGCCGTCGAGGCCAGCGCGCCGAGGGTATCCTCCTTCGACAGCATCCCCGAGCGAGCGCCGAGGATGTAGCCCCAGAACTGCGTCTGGCCCTCGTACACCCACAGCAGGGAATCCTGCATCGCGGTGCGATAGTCCGGAGTCCACAGGTCGGCCCCGCGGCGATATTTGCCATTCCAGCTGTGCACATATTCGTGCGGCAGCAGGTTGCGGGCTCGGAGCTGGTTTTCCCAGTCGGTGAAATAACCGCGATCGACGCCGTCTTCCGAACTTCTGTGATGCTCGAGCCCGATCCCTCCGAGATAGTCGGAGATGGTGAGCAGGAAATTGTAATGGTCATAATGCTCCGCTCGGAACAGCTTCACGGCCTGCTCGACAAGGCGCTTGTGAGCCGCGATCTGCTCCGGCTTGGCGGCAAGCTCAGCTTCCGTGTCGGCGATCACGTCGAGCGTCACGTCGTCGCTCAGCGGAATCTCACGATGATGCGCACCGGCGATCAGCGGGGAATCGAGCAGGATCTCGTAGCTGGTGACTGGATAGTCGATCCGGTTGCCATTCTCGGCGCTTGGACGAAGCGCGGTCGCGACCTTCCAGCCGCTCGGGACGATGACGCTCGCCTGTACCGGGACCTGCCGGACATAATATCCAGCCGGATAGAGCGAGTTGGAGATCCACTGGATGCTCGCCAGATCAGGTGTCGCAACGATTCGGCCCTGGTTGTCCGTCGTCGGCGAGACGTACTGGAACTCGACGTCGACAGCCGTGACTCCCACCGGCACGTCCACGTGAAACGCCGTCACGTCGATCGTGTCCCGCTTCCAATCGAGCGGCTGGCCGTTCGCGCTGAACTTGAAGCCGGCGACCTTGTCGATGTCGCCCCGCGGAGTGTGGCCGCCGGGAATCCATTTCGGATAGAGGAGGATGAGATCGCCGGCACCGGTGACCGGCACGCGCTCGCGGATTCGGAAAATGCCCCGCGTCACGTCCGTCGCGTCGACCGTCAGCTGGAGCGTTCCAGGGAAAGGAACATCTTTCGCATCGGGGATTGGCGCCGTCTTTTCGGTGGGCGCTGGCGGCTGACTGTTGGCGGGCGGAACGATCTGGGCGGAGGCGGCGGAGGCCAGAAAGAGGCAAACAAGCGCGGGCACGCGCATTACGCGATTCTCCTGAAGAGCGACTGGCGGCGGATTGCAACGGGACGCCCGCCATGTCCAGCGAGCGTCGTTCGGGGTCTTCCTTCCCTTTGTCGGACAATTTTGCCATGCGCGCCGTCATGACGACGCCGCAGCCCGTAAAGGGCACTCAGAGTCTTATCGGTGAAGAGGCTGACCGCTTTTACGCGGTGATATCCGCATTCGATCGTGTGCGCCGCCTCTTCGGGTTCAAGCGCGTCGAGGTCCCGACAATCGAGCATACAGAGGTTTTTTCGCGAGCGATCGGCGAAACGACGGATGTCGTCTCGAAGGAAATGTTTTCGTTCGAAACGCGCGGTGAAAAGTCCGTCACGCTCCGGCCGGAGTTTACCGCCGGGATTTGTCGGGCCTTCCTCAGCGAGGGGTGGCAGCAGTTCGCACCGTTGAAGCTAGCCACCTATGGTTCGGCATTTCGGTATGAGCAGCCGCAGAAGGGGCGATATCGCGAATTTCATCAGTTGGACGCCGAGGTGATTGGGGCTGGGGAGCCGACTGCCGACGTCGAGCTACTTTCACTCGGCGACCAGCTTCTGCGCGAGCTTGGCATTCACGAGGGAGTGACGCTCCAGCTCAACACGCTGGGCGATGCGGAGACGCGGGATGCCTGGCGAAGCGCGCTGGTCGAGTATTTCGAAGCGCACCGCGGATCACTTTCAGAGGACAGCCTGACCCGGCTTGAACGCAACCCGCTCCGCATCCTCGACACCAAGAATCCAAGAGAGAGGGCGATCGCTGACGCAGCCCCTTCGATCGACGATTATCTGACGACCGAGGCAGCCGATTTCTTCGCGCAGGTCACTGACGGTCTCGACGTCGCCGGAGTGAAGTGGACTCGCAATCCGCGCCTGGTGCGTGGCCTCGATTATTACCGACACACGGCGTTCGAGTTCGTCACCGACCGGCTCGGAGCTCAGGGTACGGTAATCGCCGGCGGCCGCTACGACGGGCTGATCGAAGCGCTTGGCGGTCCGCGCACACCGGCGGTCGGCTGGGCAGCCGGGATCGAGCGCTTGGGCATGATGATCGAGGCGCCAAGGCCGGAGCGCCCGTTTGCAGTGCTCATTCCACTTGGTGAGGCAGCCGAGCAGCGCGCGATATCGATGCTGTCGGAGCTGCGTTCGATCGGCGTCGCGGCGGACATGGCCTATCGCGGAAACATGAAGAAGCGCATGGGCAAGGCAAGCGATGCCGGGGCCAAATACGCCGTGATCTTTGGCGACGAGGAGCTCGCCAAGGGCATGGTGCAGGTGAAGGAGCTCGACACTGGTGTGCAGCGTGCGCTGCTCATCGAAACCGCGATCGGGCTTTTGCAGAAGTGACCCAGATCTCGCCGGAACGGATCGCTTCGATCGAGGCGAAGAAGCAGGAAATTGCCGATGCGATGGCATCGGGGGACCTGTCGCCTGACGACTTCGTTCGTCTGTCGAAGGAATATGCGCAGATCGAGCCGGTCGCCGCCGCTGCTCGCGAGGTTCGAAGACTGCGCGCCGAGCTCGACGTCTTGAACGGCATGGTTGCGGATCCGGCTGCCGAACCGGAGCTCAAGGAAATGGCGGCGCTCGAGGCAGAGGAGATCCGTCACAAGCTCCCCGACGCCGAACGCGCGCTCGCTCTCAGGCTGCTTCCGCGTGACGCGGCGGACGAGCGCGCGGCGATGCTCGAAGTCCGCGCGGGCACTGGCGGCGACGAGGCCGCCTTGTTCGCTGGCGACCTGCTTCGAATGTACCAGCGCTATGCGGAAGCGCAGGGCTGGCGGTTCGAGCTGATGTCGGCGAGTTCGGCCGACGTCGGCGGCTACAAGGAGGCGATCGCCTCGATCAGCGGTGCCGGGGTATTCGCCAAGCTCAAGTTCGAAAGCGGGGTGCACCGCGTGCAGCGCGTCCCCGTGACGGAGAGCGGCGGGCGCATTCACACGTCGGCAGCGACCGTCGCGGTGCTTCCGGAAGCCGAGGACGTCGACGTTCAGATCGACGACAAGGACCTGCGGATCGACGTCTACCGCTCGTCGGGCCCGGGTGGGCAATCGGTCAACACGACCGACAGCGCGGTCCGCATCACCCACCTTCCTACCGGCCTCGTCGTCATCCAGCAGGACGAAAAGTCCCAGCACAAGAACAAGGCCAAGGCGCTGAAGGTGCTTCGTACTCGCCTATTCGAAATGGAGCGCGAGCGGCTGGCCAACGAGCGTGCCGGCGCCCGCAGGTCGATGGTCGGTTCCGGTGACCGCTCCGAGCGGATCCGGACCTATAATTTCCCGCAGGGGAGGGTGACCGATCACCGGATCAATCTGACGCTGCACAAGCTGCCGGAAATTCTCGAAGGCCCGGCGCTCGACGAAATGATTGGCGCTCTGGTCGCCGAGGACGAGGCGGAGAGGCTCGCCGGTCTCGAAGAAGCGTGACCACGATCCCAAGAGCGCTCTCGCGGGCAACCAACGAACTTGCGCAAGTCAGCGACACTCCGCGCCTCGACGCCGAATTGTTGATGGCCGAGGCGCTGCACATCGACCGCGACAAGCTGATCCTGGCACCTCCGCAGGGCGATGCGCCGGAGCGCTTCTTCGACATGATTGGCCGGCGGAAGGACGGCGAGCCCGTTGCCTATATCACGGGCCGCCGGGCTTTCTGGAACATCGAGCTGCACGTGGGCCCCGGAGTGCTCATTCCCAGACCGGACAGCGAAGTGCTGATCGCCTCAGCGCTCGAACATTTCGAGAGATCGGCTGGTCCGGGGCGGATTCTGGATCTCGGTACCGGCCCCGGAACATTGCTCCTTGCCGCGCTTGACCTCTGGCCGAAGGCCACTGGCGTGGGTGTCGACGTATCGCGACGGGCCATGTCCTTTGCCGCCGCCAACGCTCGGCGCCTTGGCTTCGAATCGCGCGTGACGCTCAAGGAGGGCAACTGGGCGCAAGGCATCGCGGAGAAGTTCGACCTGATTCTGTGCAATCCGCCTTACGTCGCCGAGGACGCCGAGCTTGGTCCTGGAGTGCGTGAATATGAGCCGGACGAAGCGCTCTTCGCCGGCAAGGAGGGCCTCGACGCCTACCGCGAGCTTGCGCCACAGCTTCCACGGCTTCTGAACGAGGGCGGTCTTGCCGTCGTCGAGATCGGGCACGATCAGGCCGAGCCGGTCACCGAGCTTCTTTCGCGCGACGGACTTTCCGCCCGCGTCGTCAATGACCTGGGCAATCGCCCCCGCGCCGTGCTTCTAACTTGGATTGATTAGAAATTCGCTTGGCTTTCGCCGGTTACGACACTACATCTTAGTCGAGGACCGGGCTCGCTCCCTTGAGAGAAGCTGAGCAGAACCCGCTCCACCCCCGACGCAATCGGCCGTTCGCATCGTGCCCCTGATGGCACAGCTCGGAACGAGAGGGTCAGGCCCGGCACGTGGAACTCGTGCAGGTCTGCCGGCCTCAGGCGAAGGGGAAAGCTTCTGGTTAAGGAAGTAGGAATTTGATCAATAATCGACAGGGCGGCCGCAGGCGCGGACGTGGTGGGGGACAAAGGGGCGGTCAGAACCTCGGGGGTCAGCCCGGGGGCAATCGCCAGGACAATAGGCAACGCGGCAACGCTGCGCAGCTGCTGGAGAAGTACAAGAGCATGGCCCGCGACGCGCAGCTCGCTGGTGACCGTGTCCAGAGCGAATATTACCTCCAGTTCGCCGACCATTATTTCCGCGTTCTCAGCGAGAACCGCGCCCGGTTCGAGGATCAGCGCCGCCAGCGCGACGATGATTCCGACGAGGACGAGGGCGAGGAGATGCTCGAAGGGTCCGGCGACGAGAATTCGCCGGAAGCGGACGAAGACCAGCCGCGCCGCGAGCGTGCTGACCGCCCCCAGCGCCGCGATCGCGGCGACCAGCCGCGCCGCTATTCGCGCGAAGAGCGCGCCCGCGACCAAGACGACGATCGCAACGGGATCGAGCGCGGCAATGGCGCCGATGAAGAACGCATAGCAATGGACGTCCTCCCGCCGCCCATCCGCCGCGATGAGGACGGCAGCGAGCAGAGCTCGGAGGAAGTTGAAGCTCGTCCCCGGCGCCGCGCCCGTCGACCGCGCGCCGAGGACAGTGAAGGCGAAATCGCTCCCGCCGCGTGATCTTCTCCCTTAACAGGGACCGGAGCCGCCAGCTCATCGAAGGGCTGACCGAGGCCGCGATCATCGTTCGCGGGGCTTCGGTGACGTTAAGCAACAAGGCGGCGCGCAATCTGCTTGGAGTCGCCATCGAAGGGGTGGACGTTCGTCAGGTCCTTCCTCATCCGGCGGTCATTGAGCGGCTCATCCGCGGACGGGTCACCGCCGCGGAGGAAGTCGAAGCGACGGGCTTTGGAGGATCTCGCCGCCAGTGGTTGGTCCGGATTGCCCCGGTCGGAGACGGCTCACTTCTGGTTCGGCTCATCGATCGCAGCGAAGCTCGGGCAGCCGAGCAGATGCGCGTCGATTTCGTCGCCAACGCCAGTCACGAACTCAGAACCCCGCTCTCCACCCTGATCGGCTATACCGAGACCCTTCGCGAGCGGACCGAAGAGCTCGACGGAGACACTCAGGAGCGCTTCCTCTCCATCGTTCATGACGAGGCTCGGCGGATGCAACGCGTCGTCGAGGATTTGATCTCCCTGTCGCGGATCGAGGCAGAGAAATTCACTACGCCGACCGAGGCCGTCGACCTGGAGCAGCTGATCGAGGTCGCTGTCGAGAGTGCGAAACGGATGGCCGAGGAACGCGGCTCCGAGCTGATCTGCGAGATCGACTCCGGGCTGCCGCCGATCGCCGCCGACGGAACCCAGATACTTCAGGTTCTCGACAATCTCATCACCAACGCCTTGCGCTATGGAGAGCCGGGCACCCCCCTGACCGTTTCGGCGACGCTCGAGGACGAGATGGTGCACGTTTCCGTCGCTGACCGGGGCGAAGGCATTGCTCCGGAGCACATCAAGCGGCTGACCGAGCGCTTCTATCGCGTCGATACGAGCCGCAGCCGTTCCCTCGGAGGGACGGGCCTCGGCCTGTCCATCGTCAAACATATCGTCGAGCGGCACCGGGGCCGGCTCACGATCGAGAGTATTCTGGGTCACGGCACGACCGTTCACGTGCTTCTGCCGGTGGCGGCCGGAAGCGCTGTCATGACATTGTCATAATTCCGCCGACGGGCTAACCGCCGCAGGGCATTTCACGCGCTGCGTTTCTCAGGGGAATTTCATGCTCGGTTGGTTTCAGCGCCTTCTGCCGAAGACGGGCGACTTCTTCGGCATGTTCGAGGCGCATGCGGCGATGCTCGTCGCTGCAGCCGAAGCCCTGCAGCAACTCGCGGGCGACGACGGGTCGACCGAGAAATGCCTCAGGACGATCCAGGACCGGGAGCATGTCGCCGACGATGTCATCCGCGATGTCCTCACGACCGTCCGCAAGACCTTCCTGACACCGTTCGATCGCGGCGCGATAACCTCCTTGATCGGCGCCATGGACGACTCGATCGATGAAATGCTCGCGGCGGCGCGGGCAATCGATCTCTACGAACTTCACACGCTTCGTCCCGAGATGAAGGACATCGTCGCGATCATCTCGGAAGCTGCGCGGGTAACCAACGAAGCCATTCCATTGCTACGGGACGTGAGCAAGAATGGTCACCGGCTCCATCAGCTGACGGAGCGGCTGGTTCGCCTCGAGGGCAAGGCCGACGACGTTCACGCGGCGGGTCTCAAGCGGGCTTTCCGGGAGATTGCCCGGACCGATCCGCTGCAGTTCGCGGTGACCCGCGAAATTCTCCGGCACCTCGAAAAGGTGACGGACGCGTTCGAAGACGTCGCCAATCAAATCGACGGCATCGTGATCGATTACGCATAGGGGCGAGACGGATGCATGAGCTCGCCCTTCCGCTGCTGGTCGGCCTAATCCTCATCGCTCTGGCGTTCGATTTCCTGAACGGCCTACACGATGCGGCCAACGCGATCGCGACAGTGGTCGCAACGCGCTTGCTGAAGCCAGTCACCGCCGTTGCGTTCGCCGCTTTCTTTAACTTTGCAGCCTATTTTCTCGCGCTCGCGGTTCCCGAACTGCACAAGGTGGCCGACACGATCGGCAAGGGGATCATCGACAAGGATCTGGTCACCCCCGCAGTCGTGTTCGGGGCGCTCGTTGGAGCGATGTTCTGGAACGTCGTGACCTGGCTGAAGGGGATTCCGTCCTCATCCAGCCATGCCCTGGTCGGGGGACTTGTCGGCGCCGGAGTCGCCCATGCCGGCCTCACCGGCATCCAGTGGACCGGTCTCAACAAGACCCTCATCGCCATCGTCCTCTCGCCGACCCTCGGAATGATCCTGGCAATGCTGATCATGCTGGCGACGAGCTGGCTTGGAGTTCGCGCCACGGCGGTGGGCGCCGACCGCACATTCCGGATGCTGCACCTTGGATCATCGGCCATGTATTCATTGGGCCATGGCCTGAACGATGCCCAGAAGACGATGGGCATCATCGCGGTGCTTCTTTACTCGACCGGTCACATGCATGGGGAGTTCCATGTGCCCCACTGGGTCGCCCTCGCCTGCTACGTAGCGATCGGCCTTGGCACGCTTTCCGGGGGCTGGAAGATCATCGAGACGATGGGCACCCGGATCACAAAGCTCGACCAGCACCAGGGTTTCAGCGCTTCGCTCGGCGGATCGGTGATGTTGTTCACGGCATCCTGGCTCGGCATTCCCGTGTCGACGACGCACACCATCACCGGTTGCGTGATCGGCGCCGGAGCGGCCCGGCGCGCATCCGCGGTGCGCTGGCAGGTTGCCGGCAATGTCATGACCGCCTGGGTGATCACCATCCCTGCATCGGCGGCCGTCGCTGCGCTCTTCTATTACATCACCACTTTGTTCTAGGCCTCGCCCGCGCCCGCTGAAACAAAACTGTCATTATACTGTCACGAACAGGTCGCTGAACTCCCGCTAGTGCCGGACGTGCATTTTGGCCCGGAACGGGAGTTAGCCTGTGAAAAAGATCATGTTCGCGCTGCCGCTAGCGGTGGCGCTTGCCGCGTGTGGCAGCAAGGGCGGCAACGAAGGCGGCGGCTCCGGCGGCGCAAAGCAGCAGATCAAGGTGGTCGGCTCCTCGACGGTTTATCCCTTCACGACGGCCGTCGCCGAGCAGTTCCAGCGCGACAATCCGAACGTCAGCGTCGTCGTCGAATCGACCGGCACGGGCGCGGGCATGAAGCTGTTCTGCGGCGGCGTCGGAGCTAACTTCCCCGACATCGAGGATGCCTCGCGCGCGATCAAGAAGTCCGAATATGACGCCTGCGTCCAGAACGGCGCCAAGACGATCATCGAAGTTCCGATCGGAATCGACGGCCTGACGATCATCGAGGGCAAGGACAGCCAGCTGGCCAACCTCACGCAGGCCGACATCTACAAGGCGCTCGCCGCCAATCCGTTCGGCAAGGGTCCGAACACGGCGCAGACCTGGAAGGACGTCAATCCGGCCCTTCCTGCGATCAAGATCCGCGTCCTCGGGCCGCCGCCCACATCCGGCACTCGCGACAGCCTCGCCGACCTCTATCTCGAAAAGGGCTGCAATACCGACCCGGCGATGGAGGCTCTCAAGAAGTCTGACGACAAGAAGCACAAGGACGTCTGCACGAAGGTCCGCGAGGACGGCGCCTATGTCGAGGCCGGCGAGAACGACAACCTTCTCGTCCAGAAGGTCAGCTCCGAGCCTGGTACGCTCGGAGTCCTGGGCTTCAGCTACCTCGAGGAGAATGCCGACAAGGTGAAGCCGGTGCAGATCGCCGGTGTCTCGCCGACCGAGGCGACGATCGCCGATTTGTCCTATCCGGGCGCTCGCAAGCTCTACATCTACCTCAAGGGCGAGCACCTCCCGGCCAAGCCTGCGCTCAAGGACTTCGTCGCTGCTTATTCCAAGCAGTGGGGCACCGGCGGGCCGCTGGAGAAGCGTGGCCTGGTTCCGTTCGCAGGCGCGGACTCGGAGGCGGCGGCGAAGCAAGCGACCGAGCTGAAGCCGCTCGATCCGTCGACGCTCAAGTAAGCAACAGTGACGCTGGGCATTGCCTTCATCGCGGTCCTGCTGATCGCTGGCGCGGTCGGCGGGATCGCCTATGCCCGGGCGTCACGAATGCGCCAGGACGGTCGGCTGCATTCGCTGCCGACCTATCATGGCGTCTATTCCACGATCTGGGTGCTCGTGCCGGCGCTGCTCGTGCTCGCCGCGTGGATGCCGATGCAGACGAGGCTGGTGGACCAGGCTGTGCTTTCGAGCCCGGAGGGCAAAACGCTCCCCGACTTCGAAATGCAGCGAACCGCGATCCTCGACGAGGCTCGGCAGATTGCCCACGGCGAGATTGCGGCAGGCTTCAATCCTGAGTCGACGCCGCTTGCTCCGCGCATTGCGGAAGCCGAATCGCGCTATTCCGGGATTGGCGGAATTGGAGCGATCCTGATCGCGGTCGGCGCCGCCGGGATCGTTCTGCTTCGCAAGCGCGACCGTCAGTTCCGCGCCCGTACGGCGGTCGAAAAGTGGATGAGCGGCCTGCTTCTGCTGGCCTCGCTCATTGCGATCTTCACCACGCTCGGGATCGTCCTCTCGCTGCTGTTCGAATCCCTTCGATTCTTCAGGCTGGTGCCGATCACCGACTTTCTATTCGGCCTGTCGTGGAGCCCGCAGGTGGCGATCCGCGCGGACCAGGCCGGTTCGTCCGGCGCCTTCGGCTCGATACCCTTGTTCTGGGGAACGATCTTCATCGGCGCCATCATCGCGATGATCGTTGCCATCCCGCTGGGCCTGATGAGCGCCATTTACCTTACGCAATATGCCGACCAGCGCGTCCGCGCGGTGGTCAAGCCGCTGCTCGAGATCCTCGCTGGCGTCCCGACCGTGGTCTACGGCTATTTCGCGGCTCTGACGCTGGCGCCATTGATCCGCGATCTCGGCATCGCCTTGGGCGTCGAATCCGCCAGCAGCGAAAGCGCCCTCGCGGCGGGTCTTGTCATGGGCATCATGATCATCCCGTTCGTAAGCTCGATGGCCGACGATTCGATTGCCGCAGTTCCTGGCGCGATGCGTGACGGCAGCCTCGCGCTCGGCGCCACCCGGTCCGAGACGATCCGCAAGGTGCTCCTTCCGGCCGCGCTTCCGGGCGTCGTCGGCGGCGTCCTGCTCGCGGTCAGCCGCGCCATCGGCGAAACGATGATCGTTGTGATGGCCGCGGGTCTCTCCGCCAATTTCACAGCGAATCCGTTCGCCAGCGTCACCACCGTTACGGTGCAGATCGTCCAACTGCTGACCGGCGACCAGGAATTCGACAGCGCCAAGACGCTCGCGGCCTTTGCGCTCGGCCTGGTGCTGTTCCTGATCACCCTCGCACTCAACCTCGTCGCACTCACAGTCGTGCGCCGGTACCGGGAAGCCTATGAGTAGCATTGCAGCAGATTTCACGGGCAAGACCCGTTGGACCGACGACTCGATGCAAGCGCGGCTGCGCAGGCGCTACCGCTCGGAGCGACTGTTCAAGTTCCTCGGCTTCGCAGCCGTCGCGACGTCCCTGCTCTTCCTCGTCTTCCTGCTCGGGACGATGATCTCGAAGGGCATCGGCGGGCTTACGCTGGATTTCCTCAAGGCGTCTGATTCCACCGAGCCGGCAACGGCGGGTGTCTGGGGGGCACTCAAGGGCAGCTTTCTCACGATCGTCGTGACAATGGCGCTGGCATTTCCAGTCGGTGTGTTGTCGGCAATCTATCTCGAAGAGTTCGCACCGCGGAATCGCTTTACCGACATCATCGAGGTGTCGATCAACAATTTGGCGGCCGTCCCGTCGATCATCTTCGGCCTGCTCGGCCTGGCGGTGTTCCTCAACACGATGAACCTGCCGCGCTCGGCGCCTCTGGTCGGCGGATTGACGCTGGCGCTGATGACCATGCCGGTCATCGTCATCGCCGGACGCAACGCGATTACCTCGGTCCCGCCCTCGATCCGCGAGGCGGCGCTCGGCGTCGGCGCTTCGAAGATGCAGGTGGTCTTCCACCACGTTCTTCCGCTTGCACTGCCGGGCATTCTCACCGGCACCATCATCGGAATGGCGCGCGCACTCGGCGAGACCGCGCCCTTGCTGATGATCGGCATGCGCGCCTTCATCGCCGTCCCGCCGTCGGGCATCACCGATCCGGCGACCGTGCTTCCGGTTCAGATCTTCCTTTGGTCAGACGAAGTGGATCGCGCGTTCGTCGAGAAGACCAGCGCGGCGATCATCGTCCTGCTCGTGTTCATGCTCCTGATGAACGCGCTCGCAATCTATCTCCGCAACCGCTTCGAGCAACGTTGGTAGGCTTCAATGCTCATGAAAGAAAAACAGCCCATCACTCCGACGACGCCGGTACCGGCACCGTCGGCGGCAATTGCCGCCGATTCGAACTGTGAGGGATCCTCGACGACGGGGAAGCCATTGGATTATGAGCCGACGGTCGACGACGACCCGGTCGCGAGCGGCCCGCCACTCGAGGATCATCCGGCGCTCGGACTTAGCGTTTCGCTCGGCAAGGATGCTGCCGAGGATTCAGAGGTCGGGCCGACGGCCGGGCCGAAGATGATCGCTCGGGACGTCAGCGTTTATTACGGTGACAAGCAGGCGCTGAAGGGCGTTTCGATCGACGTTCACGAAGATCGCGTTACTGCGTTCATCGGACCGTCGGGCTGTGGCAAGTCGACCTTCCTGCGCTGCCTCAACCGAATGAACGACACGATTCCGGCAGCTCGTGTCCAGGGCCTGATCGAGCTCGACGGCGAAAACATCACGTCGCCTTCGATGGACGTCGTCCAGCTCCGCGCTCGCGTCGGAATGGTGTTCCAGAAGCCGAATCCATTCCCGAAGTCGATCTACGAGAACGTTGCCTATGGTCCGCGGATTCATGGCCTGACATCGTCGCGCAAGGAGCTCGATGAGACAGTCGAGAAGTCGCTCAAGCGCGCCGGTCTGTGGGACGAGGTCAAGGATCGCCTGCAGGAGAGCGGGACGGCGCTGTCGGGCGGCCAGCAGCAGCGCCTCTGCATCGCCCGGGCGATCGCCGTTGATCCGGAAGTGATCCTGATGGACGAACCCTGCTCGGCGCTCGACCCGATCGCGACCGCGCGTATCGAGGAGCTGATCCATGAGCTCCGCGGCCGCTACGCCATCGTGATCGTCACGCACAACATGCAGCAGGCTGCGCGTGTTTCTCAACGGACCGCCTTCTTCCACCTCGGCGAGCTCGTCGAGTACGGAAAGACGAGCGACATGTTCACGAACCCGCGCGAGCAGCGCACGCAGGATTATATCACCGGCCGCTACGGCTGATCGGAGCAGGACTATGCAGCAGCAGACCGGCCATACGCTCAAGGCCTTCGATGAGGACATGGAGCGCCTGCGCGGGCTCATCGGCGAGATGGGCGACCTTGCGCAGAGCGCCGTGCGCGAGTCCATGCGGTGCCTGGCAGAGCGCGACATCGAGGGCGCTCTTAGGGTCGTCGCCAAGGACAAGGATATCGACGCGCTCGAGGTCGAAACCGACAAAAGGGTCATCCAGCTGATCGCTCTTCGAGCGCCGATGGCGGGCGACCTCCGCGAGGCTGTCGCGGCTTTGAAGATCTCGGGAGTCGTCGAGCGCATCGGGGACTATGCGAAGAACATCGCCAAGAGGGTTCCCCTGCTGAGTGACACTCGCGCAGTCGAGCCCATGTCCCTCCTGCCGGAAATGGCGCGGATCGCGACGGAGATGGTCAGCGACGTGCTTCGCGCGTTTGTCGAGCGAGATGCGGAGACGGCGGTCCGGGTTTGCGAACGCGACCAGGCCGTGGACGATTTCTACGACTCCATCTTCCGCACGCTCCTCACGCACATGATGGAGAACCCGCACAACATCGGGCAGTCGGCGCACCTCTTGTTCGTCGCCAAGAACCTGGAACGCGTTGGAGACCATGCGACCAACATCGCCGAGATGGTCTATTATGCGGCCACCGGCGATTACATGGCCGAGCCGAACGCGAGAAAGAAGCGGTAGAGAGGCGTATGACGCGGAAGAAGCTTCTGCTGGTCGAGGACGACCGGGCTCTTGCCGAACTCCTGATCTGGCATTTCGAGCGAGAGGACTTCGAAGTCCGCCGTACCGGTGACGGCGAAGAAGCGCTCCTGATGGCGGCCGAAGACGTTCCCGACGTCATTGTTCTCGACTGGATGATCGAGGGCATTCTTGGACTTGAAGTGTGCCGCCGGCTGCGTCGCCGGTCGGAGACCGCAAACGTTCCGATCATCATGCTCACGGCGCGTGGCGAAGAGAGCGACCGTATCCGCGGTCTCGAAACCGGAGCGGACGATTATGTCACCAAGCCATTCAGCCCGCGAGAGCTGGTCGCCCGTGTTGGCGCGGTGCTTCGTCGCGTTCGTCCGGCCCTGGCCGCCGAGCAGTTGGGTTACGACGATGTCGAAATGGACGTCGCAGCACACCGGGTCCGGCGTGACGGAAGGCCGATCGCTCTCGGCCCGACCGAGTTCCGGCTGCTCAAGCACTTTCTCGAGAATCCGGGTCGAGTCTTCTCGCGCGAAAGGCTTCTGGATTCGGTCTGGTCGCACGATCCGGATATCGATCTGAGGACCGTCGACGTCCATGTTCGCCGGCTTCGCAAGGCGCTCAACGACGGCGGACAGAAGGACATCATTCGGACCGTTCGGTCGGCCGGCTATTCGCTCGACGCCGAAGCCTGAGAGTCACCCAAAAGCAGCGTCACCGAACTGCAACAAAGTGGTCACTTTGCAGTCGTGACCCACTCCTAGAGAATTCGCGTCGGGGCTGGGCCGCCGACGATTCCAAGGGGTATTCTTAAAATGTCTTGCAAGCTTTTGGCTCTGGCCGGAGTGGCACTCACCGCAACCACCGTTAGCACCGCTGCAGAAGCCCGCACGCAGATGCGCGCCGTCGGTTCTTCGACGGTTTATCCGTTCGCCAAGATCGTTGCCGAACGCGTCGCGCGCGCCAACGGCCGTCTCGGCACTCCGATCATCGAATCAACCGGAACTGGCGCCGGAATGAAGCTGTTCTGCGCCGGCGTCGGCGAGCGTTTCCCGGACGTCGAGAATGCCTCGCGCCGGATGAAAGCGTCGGAAGCCAAGCTCTGCGCTGCCAATGGCGTGACCAAGGTCACCGAGATCCAGGTCGGCATCGACGGCATCTCGCTGGCGACCTCGAAGAAGACCCCGCTTGCGAACCTGACCACGCGCGACATCTATCTCGCTCTCGCGAAGACCCCCTTCGGCAAGCCGAACCGCGCGAAGACATGGAAGGACGTCAACGGCAAGCTGCCGGCCATTCCGATCCGGGTTTACGGGCCACCGCCGACGTCCGGTACCCGCGACGCGCTGGGTGAGCTGATCATGACCGCGGGCTGTGATACCAACCCGGGCATGGCCGCGGTGAAGAAGGCCGACGAAAACAAATATAAAGCGATCTGCACCGGAATGCGCGAAGACGGCGGCTACATCGAGGCCGGCGAGAACGACAATTTGATCGTCCAGAAGCTCGAGGCGAACCCCGGCACGGTCGGCATCTTCGGCTACTCGTACCTCGAAGAGAATACGAACCTTTTGAAGGGCCTTTGGATCAACGGCGTCGGCCCAAGCTACGAGACCATCAGCTCGTTCAAGTATCCGGGCGCCCGTCCGCTCTACGTGTACGTGAAGAACGCTCACGTCGGTGCGATCCCGGCTGTTCGCGCCTTCGTCGCCGAGTTCACCAAGGAAAGCGCTTTCGGTCCGAACGGCTATCTGCGCCAGGCCGGGATGATTGCTGCGCCGACCGCGGTCCGCGCTCGGAGCCAGCAGGCGGCACGCCAGCTCGCACCGCTCAACTTCGCGAGCCTTAAGTAGAGGCTGCGATCACAGTAAGAACGTCGTGTATTGCCGGCTCTTTTTGGGAGCGGCGCCGAGGCCTCCAAAGGTGGGGGCGGGGGAAAGGAATAGTAATGACTCGTAAGTTTGTGATCGCCGCGCTTCTCGCTGGAACCGTCATGGTTGCTGCGCCGGCCGCCGCCCAGGATGCGCCGGCCGCCCAGCCGGAGCAGGTCGAACCGGATGCGTCCGATGCTACTGCCGATGCCACCATTCGGGGCACCAATCAGGTCGACGACTTGCAGGCGAAGATCGAGCTTCTCCAGGCTCAGGTCGAGGCTCTTCAAGAAGCCCTGGAAGGCGTAAAGACCCAGCAGGCGAAGGCCATCCCGACCTGGAAGGGCGCGCCCGAATATGCCGACAAGGACGCCGGCTTCACCTTCAAGCCGAAGGGTTTCGCCCAGTTCGACGCCGGTTATGTCGGTTATCCAGACGGCGACGAGCGCCGCGGCACCGTAAGCGGCCTCAACTTCCAGAACCTCGGCTTTAACACTCGCGCTCGTCGACTGGTGTTCGGCGCCGAAGGAACTCTGCCGGGCCGCTTCGGCTACAAGGTCGAATTCAACTTCGCCCAGGGCACGGTCGACTATGAGGATATCATCCTCACCTACGACTTCGAGAAGGCGCCGCTGCAGGTCTCGGTTGGTAACTTCTATCCTTATTCGAGCCTCGAAACGATGACGAGCTCGCGCCTCGGAAGCATGATGGAGCGCGCTTCGTTCACCGATGCGTTCAACTACAACCGCCGCCTCGGCGTCGGCCTCCAATTCTCGGACAAGGCGACGGACAGCTATCTCATCCAGGCCGGCATCTTCTCGACGCCAATCAACGATGCGACCTTCACGCGCACCGGTTGGCAGGCATCGCTGCGTGCCCTGTACACGCCGATGCTGGGGTCGACCCGCCTCCATGTTGGTGCGAACTTCCAGTATCGCGACAACAACCGGGAATCGATGGGTCAGCAGTATCGCACGCGGCCTCTGACGCAGATCACCGACCAGCGGTTCGTCGACACGGGGAACCTTGCCTCCAAGGGCGACATGACGGTCGGCGTCGAACTGGCGGCAATTCACAAGAGCCTGCACATGGCTGCGGAAGCTCAGAAGGTCTGGGTTCGTGATGCATTCTCGCCCGCCGAGCTAGCCGCTACCAACGCCGATCCGGATGACAACGATGTCGCAGCGGGCACCGCGCTCAACGGCGATCCGTCATTCTGGGGTGGCTACTTCGAGCTGGGCTACTTCCTGACCGGCGAGACCCGCGCCTACAAGGGCGGTAAGTGGGACCGTACAAAGGTGCTGCATCCGTGGAACGACGGCGGCTGGGGTGCCTTCCAGGTCAATGGCCGCGTCGATTACGTCGACCTCAGCGATCGCGTCGACGACGCTCCGACGACGGGCCTGGCCTTCTCCGCCCCTTATTATGTCAACGGCGGCAAGCAGCTCGGCCTCCAGGCCAGCCTGATCTGGAATCCGATCGATTGGGTTCGCTTCATGGCCCAGTACGGACACCTCGACGTGACCGGCGGTCCCCGCGCGCTGGGGCTGGTCGATCCGGGCAAGGCAGCGAACAAGCGGAACTTCAACGTCGATACGTTCGCAGCGCGCGCTCAGATCGAGTTCTAGTTCGCCTTTCCAATTCCACTCCCCGGAACCGAAAGGCAGGCCCCCTCGCCCGGATGTACGGCGAGGGGGTCTTTACTTGTCAGGCGGCGTCGACCGGCCGAGGGTGGTGGTCGGGGTCCAGCGCGACGAACGTGAAGACCCCTTCGGTCACCTTCACCTCGGTCGCTCCACGGTCGCGGGTTGCAATGACTTCGATCCGGACGCCCATGGACGTCCGGCCGACTCGCTCGACCTCGGCATAGACGGACACGATGTCGCGAAGGTGGATCGGCGCGATGAACTCCATTCGCTCGATCGCTACCGTCGCGACCGGGCCCTGGGAACGACGGGACGCGGCGATGCCGCCCGCGATATCCATCTGGCTCAATACCCAGCCACCGAAGATATGGCCGTTTGCGTTGATGTCGCTTGGGCCCGGCACCACGCGCAGGACCGGTTCACGAGTTTGATTGATCAATGGTCTTCATCCTCTTCGAATCGGTTCACGGCCTCGTCGTAACCGCTGTCGCGGCTCAGGAAGACGAGGCTCATCAAAGCTCCGGCGAGAAGCACGGAAAGCCCTGCTCCGAGCGCGATTGCGATCATCGTGTGAATGTGCGCGCCCGTGTCGCCCCGAATGACGAGAAGCACCGCGATTGCGGCCACGACGACCGAGAACAGCGCCATCCACTTCATGATGCGCCGGAATTTCTGGAGCACCGCGATGCGCGGGCTCGGAATGGGGTCCGGACGGGGCATGGCCTTTTCTTTGGCTTCGCGAAGTGGGACTATCAAGGCTTGCACCGGTGACCGGAGTCGGAGGCTGCAATGAACGTCCAGACAATCCTTTCGGACAAGGGGACGGAGGTCGCCACCATCGGCGCTGACGCGACCGTTGGCGATGCCGTCAAGCTACTCGGAGAGCGGCGAATCGGCGCCCTACCCGTGGTCGACGCCGACGGCGTCGCCGGAATCATGTCCGAGCGCGATGTCATCTATTGCCTGAGAGACCATGGCGCCGAAGTGCTCGACTGGCCCATCAGCCGGGTGATGAGCTCGCCGGCCATTACCGTGGATCCATCGACCCCCGTGCTCAGCGCTCTCGCATTGATCACCCAGCGCAGGGTCCGGCACCTTCCGGTTGTGTCCGACGGCAGGCTGGTTGGAATCGTGTCGATCGGTGACCTGGTGAAGCATCGCATCGAGCGCATCGAGAACGAGGCCGCGGCGATGCGCGAGTATATTCAAAGCGCGTGAACGCTCGATTCGTCGCAATTCGCAACGAATCACTTGCGCCGCCGCGCGGCACGGCTATTCCCCCGCTCAGCGAATCGCTTCGGCCTTTCGTTCTTCGGAAAAAGCACTGCCTTCGAGCGCCCTTGCGGGCCTTGAAGTACGCCTCTCGGAGAACCATATAGGTCGTCGCACGAGGCGTGCGGTCCTTCGGGGTTTGTTCGCCTTGGTTTCGCGAGGTTCACCCGAACCGAAAGCGGTCTGCAAGAAATTTGCAAAAAAGGCCGTTGACGAGCTGGATAGCCACCCATATATGGCGCCTCCAGCAACGGCGGCGGCCCTCAGCGAGGTCCGTTACCGTTTCGCGTCTCTTCTTAGTCGGTACAACCGATGCCCGGAACCAAACGAACCGGGGGAGGATGCGCGTCGGCTCTTTGACATTGTCGGTTTTAGATGAAGGGACATGTGGGCGGCGGCCCGGTCTCCCGAAGCCTCTGGGTTCGGGTTGGTCGGTCAAATTTATGCCGTTCCAAATGTCCTTATCGCAAACACACCATTTGTGATTTTGTGCAGGAACGGCTCCCAGAGATGCCGGTCTTGTTCTCGGGTATTCCCCCGGGGTCGAGATCGTACATCAACTTGAGAGTTTGATTCTGGCTCAGAACGAACGCTGGCGGCATGCCTAACACATGCAAGTCGAACG
>JBKPKZ010000030.1:0-12341 GCA_046731355.1 Pseudomonadota bacterium
TCCCAGGCAATGAACCTTAGTGAGCGGTTGGCGGCGACCGTCTCCATCTGATAGCGCTTGTTCATGCCGCTGAGCGCCGCCGCCTCCGCCCGCGAAATCCTGACGGGCCTGCATGAGATCATGGCCGGCCGCGGAAGCGCGCAATCCAAGCTCGACAAGGTTGTCGACCTCATCGCCGAGACGATGGAGAGCGAGGTCTGCTCCATCTACCTTCTACGCGACAACAAGCTGGAGCTGTTCGCAACCCACGGCCTACGCAAGGAAGCGGTTCACGTCACCCGGCTCGGCATGGGGGAAGGCCTCGTCGGGACGATCGCCGCCGAGGGGCGAATCCTCAACCTCGCCGAAGCCGCGGATCACCCTGCCTTCGCCTATCGGCCGGAAACGGGCGAAGAGAGCTTTCACAGCTTTGCCGGCGTTCCGATCGTCCGGCTGGAAAGTCCGATCGGCGTTCTTGCCGTTCAGCACGCCGAGCCTCGTCGCTACGAGGACGTCGAGATCGAGGCCCTCCAGACCGTCGCAATGGTTCTTTCCGAAATGATCGCCGCGGCTCGGCTAGTCGACGGCGCTCGGCGCAGCCGCCTTCGAAGCGCCGGTCCGCTTCGACTGAGCGGCCTCAAGCTGGTTGCCGGAATGGCGCGCGGAGAGGCGGTCTTCCACCAGCCGCGCATCATCGTCGAGCATACGGTCGCCGACGACACCGAGGCCGAGCGCGACCGCGTCTACTCGGCCTTCCGAAAGATGCGCGAGCAGATCGACGCGATGACCAAGGATGCCGAGTTCGGAACGGCCGGCGAGCATCAGGAGATTCTCGAGACCTATAAGATGTTCGCGTACGACGAGGGCTGGTCGCGGCGCATCAACGAGGCGATCGACAGCGGACTGACCGCCGAGGCGGCGATCGAGCGGGTCCAGCAGCGGACACGCTCGCGGATGCAGGACATCGATGATCCCTTGCTGAAAGATCGGATGCACGATCTCGAGGACCTGTCGAACCGGCTTCTGCGCATCGTATCCGGCCGCTTCGGGACGGCGGCTCAGACTGGCCTTGCACGCGACACGGTGCTGATCGCACGCAACCTCGGTCCCGCGGAACTGCTCGAATACGACCGGCGGCGCCTGAAGGCCGTGGTTCTCGAAGAGGGCTCGCTTACTGCGCACATGACGATCGTCGCACGGGCAATGGGCGTGCCGGTCGTCGGCCGGATTTCCGACATCCGGCACAGCGTCGAGGAAGGCGAACAGATCCTCGTCGACGGCGACAACGGAAGCGTCATCATCCGCCCGAACCGAGCGTTGTTGCAGGGGTTCGAGCATCGGCTGCAAACCCGGCAGAAGCGCCGTGCCGAGGTCGAAGCGGTCCGCAACCTTCCGGCGGTCACGACCGACGGCGTTCCCATCAGCGTGATGGTCAATGCCGGCCTTGCGGAAGATGCGGCGAACCTCGATCCGACCGGCGCCGACGGAATCGGGCTGTTTCGAACCGAGTTCCAGTTTCTCGTCTCGGCGACGCTTCCCGGCCGCGAACGGCAGCACCGGCTTTATTCGAAAGTCCTCGCGGCGGCGGGCAACAAGCCGGTCGTGTTCCGAACGGTCGACATCGGCGGGGACAAGGCGCTGCCCTACCTCACCGACATCCGCGACGAGGCCGAGAACCCGTCCATGGGCTGGCGAGCCCTTCGCCTCTCGCTCGAGCGCTCGGCCCTGATGAAGGCGCAGGCCCGGGCGCTCCTCGAAGCGACCGGAGGAAAGGTGCTTCGGGTCATGTTCCCAATGATCTCGGAGCCGTGGGAGTTCGACCAGGCACGCGAGCTGTTCGAGGAGCAGATCCAGTGGGCCAGAAAGAGCCATCGCAAGCTGCCGAGCCGGATCGAGTTCGGGGCGATGCTGGAGGTGCCCGCGCTCGCGGAAGTGCTTGACCTGCTTCTCCCGAAAATCGATTTCCTCTCGATCGGGACGAACGACCTCACCCAATTCCTGTTCGCCGCCGACCGCGCCGACCCGCGGCTGGCCGAACGCTACGACTGGTTGAGCCCGGCCATCCTGCGCTTCCTGAGGCGCGTGAGCCGGGAGGCGCGGGAGGCCGGAGTGCCCGTCCGAGTTTGCGGTGAAATGGGTGGTCGGCCGCTCGAAGCCATGGCATTGATCGGCATCGGCATCGAGCAATTTTCCATCACTCCTGCAGCGGTCGGACCGATCAAGGCGATGGTCCGTTCTGTGGATGCCGAGAAGGTCCGGACGCGAGTCGAACAATTGCTCGAGAAGCCGCCGCCCAACATGCGCAAGGCGCTCCTCGACTGGGCCCGGCGACACAAGGTGGCGATCGACTGATCCGGACCGAAACGGCGGTTGACAGTCAGGGCGTCGGCTTCGACAAAAGGGTGGAATATCGGGTTGGAGCGAATGGCCGAAAGCGACGACGAATTCATCGATACCCCATCAGTCGGCGACCGGCTCAAGTCCGCTCGCGAAGCGAAAAAGCTGTCGCTCGAGGATATTGCGGACCAGACTCGAATTCCGCTGCGGCACCTGCAGAATCTCGAGGGCGGCGACTGGTCCGCGCTTCCCGCGCCGACGTACACGATCGGCTTCGCCAAGAGCTATGCAAGCGCGGTCGGTCTCGACCGCACCGAGATCGGCGAGGACCTCCGCGCCGAAATGGGAGGGCAGAGGTTCGACACCTCCAACCCGGAGGTGTTCGAACCGGCGGACCCGGCGCGGACCATGCCCAAGTGGCTGGTCCTCTCCGCGATCGGCGCAATCGTCCTTCTCGTGCTGATAATGACCTGGCTGAACAATCGTTCGCTGACCCCCGACGAGCCGACAGCACCCGCCCAGCAGGAGGCCTCGGCCACTCCTTCTCAGCCGTCGACGCCGTCGACGCCGGCGACCCCAGCGGCTCCGCAGCAACCGCCGCAAGCGGCGAGCGGACCGGTCGTCCTCACTGCGATCCAGCCTGCCTGGATCCGTGTCACCGACCAAGGGAAGACGCTTTTCGAAGGCGTGCTCGCTGCGGGCCAGACCTATAACGTGCCGCAGACGGCGACCGCCCCGCTCCTTCGGGCCGGCGCGCCGGAAGCGCTCCGGATCAATGTCGGCTCGGCGGTCGCTCCGCCGGTCGGACCCGCCGGCAAGGTCGCGTCGAACGTCAGCCTCCGCCCCCAGGATTTGATGAAAGGTGGAGAAGCAAGCGCGACTACGCCCGCGCCAAGCGCCCCGCCGGGGATCCAGAACACGACCGGGTGAAGCTTTCACGGCTGCGATTTTCCACGACTTCGGTCTTGGCTTAGCCGCCTGATCCGAATAGATTTTCCCGCCGGGAGGGATCATGAATACCGAACAATTCCGAGCAGCCGCCCTGGCGACATTGCTCGCAGTAGCAGCGATGCCCGCACCTGCGCAGGCCCAGCAGCAATTTCCGCAGGTCCAGCCTGCCGCGACCCAGGCATCGGTGATCAACCTCGACAATCGCATCGTTGCTCTCGAGCGCCAGCTCGCCGACGTGCTTCGAACCGAGGAAGAAAACACCCGGCGCATCGGCCAGCTGGAATCGACTCTGAAGGAAGAGCGCGAGGCGAGCTCGGCCCGGATCGCGACGCTCGAGGCGAAGCTGGCTGCCATTGGGTCAATGCCGGCCCCGGCGAACCCCGAGCCTCCTTCCGAGAAGCCGAAGTCGGCCTTCGCGAGCACGACTTCCAAGCCCAAGCCGATCCCCGCGGTGGTGACGAGCACGGAGGGCGCCCCAGCGGCTGATCCGGCCGAATCGGCCTACGACGAGGGCTACCAGCTCTGGAAGTCGGGCAAGTATGACGAGGCCATCGGCGCTCTCCGCGCCTTCAGCTCCGCTTATCCGAACCACCGGCGAACAAGCTGGGCCAACAATCTCGCCGGCCGGGCTATGCTCGACAAGGGCGAGCCGCGGGCCGCGGCCGAGGCGTTGCTCGCCAATTATCGGGGAAATCCGAAGGGCGAGCGCGCCGCCGACAGCCTCTTCTATCTCGGCCAGGCGCTGGTGAAGCTCAAGCAGCCCGGTCAAGCCTGCAAGGCTTACGCCGAGCTCGAATCCGTCTACGGAGATTCGATGCGCGGTGATCTGAAGAAGATGCTTCCGGACGCCAAGTCAGAGGCAAAGTGCGCATGAATTCGCTAGGGGACCACATATGGTCCTCGACGCGACCATCGACCGTTTTAAGAGCGACCTCGATGCGCTGATCGAACCGGGCGCCCGCCTCGGGCTCGCGGTATCGGGCGGACCCGACAGCCTCGCATTGCTGGTACTCGCCGCTGCCGCCCGGCCGGGCGAGGTCGAAGCGGCGACGGTCGATCACGGGCTGCGGGAAGGCAGCCGAGCGGAAGCGGAAACGGTCGCCGGGCTTTGCGAGGATCTCGGCGTCCCGCATTCGATCCTTGAAATCCGGTGGGACTTGCCCCCGACCACCGCTGTCCAGGAACAGGCCCGGGCGGTACGGTATGGAGCGCTCGCGACATGGGTCCGGGAACGTGAACTGACTGCCTTGCTGGCCGGCCATCATCTCGACGACCAGGCCGAAACCCTGCTGATGCGGCTGAACCGCGGCTCAGGAGTTCGCGGCCTCGCGGGTATTCGCCGAACAAGCATCGTTCCGGGCGATTCCGAGCTGGCATTGCTTCGGCCTCTGCTTGGCTGGAGGCGAAGCGAGCTCGAGGAGGTCTGCGCGCAGAGCGGCCTCTCGCCTGCGATCGATCCGAGCAACTTCGACGATCGTCACGAGCGGGTGAGGATCCGTCGTGCGATCGCGAGGAACGGCTGGCTGGACGCCCAGGCTCTGTCACGAAGCGCCGACAACCTCGCATCGGCGGACGAGGCCCTGAGCTGGGCCGCGGACCGGGAATGGGCGGACTTCGTCGACATTTTCGACGACGAGATCGTCTATCGCGCCTCGACCGCTCCAACCGAAATCATTCGAAGGATTGTTGCCCGGGCGATCGCCGAGCTTGGGACCGAGGGCGTTCCCGAGGACCTTCGCGGCAGGGAACTCGACCGGCTCATCGCCGATCTTCGCTGTTGCAACACGACGACCCTTCGGGGAGTCCGTTGCATGGGAGGCGCGGACTGGAGATTCAGCCGCTCTGCACCGCGTTCAAAATGGCAAGCAGGCCGTTAAGCAAACTTGCTATCGAAGCTTGAGGCAAGCTGCTGTAGGCGAAGTGTGGGACCTGTCGGCCAGCTGAATCGTCTAGCAACTCAGCGTCGGCAGGTCCCACCCCATCAGCCGCGCCTCCCCCGAACGCAGCGGCTGGTACCGAAGGAAGGGCTTTCGCCCGCCAGCCACCATAGTCGGCACCCCGGACCGGCCTAGCTATCAAAAGTTAGGCGACGCGCTTTTGTCCCGTTTTGGCGACCACGCGAGGGGCCACTGTGCGGCCTTCGCCATGTGCGATATCAAAGCGTCGTGAGAAGGGGGTTGCGACTACCATCCGGGCGCGTGATCGCGATCGGCCGCTACATGCTGGCGGCGCTGCTCGTGCTTTACCTCTGGATTGACTCGGCGCCGCTTCTCGACCCGTCCTCGCTCACATTCTCGGTGCTCGGGGCCTACGCCCTGTTCGCGCTGCTCGTCCTGGTGGTCACCTGGAACAACTGGTGGCTGGAGGCGCGGCTGGCGGGGCCGGCGCACGCCGTGGACGTCATCGCCTTCGCACTGCTCGTCTATTCGACGCAGGGCTACGATACTCCCTACTTCACGATCTTCATGTTCATCGTCCTCGCCTCGGCGATCCGGTGGGGCCTGAGGGCAACCGTGCTGACGTCATTCCTGCTGACGTCGCTCTACTATGCGGTCGGAATGCTGGTCTACCGGGTGGCGGGGCCGTCGGAGTACCACGACTTCGGTGACCGCACCGGTCATCTGGCGATCCTGTCGCTCATCCTCATCTGGTTCGCGGTCAACCAGTGGCGCGCCGGTGCTCTTGTCCGTCCGACCGGGATCTCACCGGATTCCGCACTCGACGAATCCCCGCTGGAGACGAGCCTCCGGGCGGCAATGGCCGGGCTGAACGCGAAGGGGGGCGTTCTCGTCTGGCGCGAGCAGGGGAGCCAGAAAGCCAATGCCTTCGTCGCTCGCGACGACGGGCTGACGATATTGCGGGTCAAGGGCAGCGCGGTGAAGGAGCCCGGCGTTGGCCCCTTTCTCTACAAGGTCGGCAAGGATCGGGCGTTCGCGCGCGACGACCGTCGAAACCTGTGCCCGTTCCGGGCGCGCGACCTCATCCAGGGGAAGGCTGCCGAAGACCTGAAGCTCGACGAAGGCATCGCCATCCCGATCCGGACCGGCGCCGGCGAGGGCGAGGTCTTTCTCGAGGGACTTCCGAACCTTTCGACCGACTATATCGACCTCGGCAACCAGATCGCGATCGACGTGGTCGGACAGATCGAGCGTCACGCACTGATTCTCGCCGTGGAAGAGACCGCGGAGGCGCGGTCGCGCCTGGCGCTTGCCCGCGACCTTCACGACAGCGTTGTCCAGTTCCTCGCCGGCGCCGCGTTCCGGCTCGAAGCCCTCAAGCGGGACCTGACCGCCGGGCGCGACCTGGAGCCCGAGCTCAACCACCTGAAGCAGCTGATGCTTCAGGAGCAGGGCGAGCTGCGCTCCTTCATCGCCGCGCTTCGAAGCGCTCCGCAGATCGGCCTCGACGAGCTTGCAAGCGATCTTCGCTCGCTTGCAGCGAGGCTTGCCGAGCAGTGGGATGTGCTTTGCGAGTTTTCGGCCCAGACCACCGACATGATGGTTCCGAGCCGGCTTCATCTCGACGCCCAGCACCTCATTCGCGAGGCCGTCGCCAACGCGGTGCGCCACGCGGGCGCGAAAAGCGTTACGATCAGGCTTCGCTCCGACGCCGACCAGCTGAAGCTCGATTTCATCAATGACGGCGCGCGCTTCCCAAAGTCGCCATTGACCGGCGAAATGCCGCGTTCGATGAGTGAGCGGGTCAAGCTCGCAGGGGGCGCGCTCGAGTTGACCAGGGGCATGGGTGTGACCAGAATTTCCGTATCGCTTCCAATTTCAGGGAGGGTCCATTGATGCGGATCCTGCTTGCCGACGATCATCCGATGATCAGCACCGCCATCGAGGCGCTGCTGAGGGATTCGCAGTTCGAGATCGTCGGAATGGCGACGACCGGCGATCACGCGCTCCAGAAGGTGGAGGAACTCAAGCCCGACATTCTCCTCTTGGACCTGCAGATGCCGGGCGGGACCGGAATGGACGTGCTCCGCCGGATCAAGTCGAACGGCACCAAGACCAAGATCGTGATTCTGACCGCGGCCATCGACGATGCGTCATTGCTCGAAGCCAAGTCGCTCCGAGTGCAGGGCATGGTGCTCAAGAATTCCGACCCTGCCTATCTACTCGAGTGCCTCGACCATGTGAGCCGCGGGGTGCGATGGATCGATCCCGAGCTTTTGGACCGGTCGAAGCGGCTTGCCGAAACCCTTGGCGACCGAGAGGGCCCGGCCCTGTCGCCGCGCGAACGTCAGCTGATCAGCCTGGTCCGCAAGGGCCTCCGCAACCGCGAGATCGCCGACCAGCTCGGGGTCACCGAAGGGACCATCAAGGTCTATCTTCACGCCGTCTTCGAGAAGCTCGGGGTGAGCAGCCGAACGGAGCTTGCAATCAGGGCCGACGAGTTCCTGGCGGGGAGCTTCCTCAGCGAACGGCGCTGACGCGAGAGCCGCTAAATGTCCCGAATCGGGACAAACCGGACAACCCTCATTCATTTTGCTGCAAAAATCAGGGACATAGTGCTGCAACAAACCGCCCTCATCAGGGTTGCTCGGTAAGATGGAACTACAGGACGTCTCCAGGGAGCTCCGGCGCCATGTGAACCTCGACGCGGTTGCGTGTCGGGCCGATGGCCACTGCTTCCCGGTCCTGCTCACCGACATTTCGCGCGACGGCTGCCAGTTCCGGTCCGGCGAGGCATTCGAGACGGGTGACCACATCACGGTCAAGCACGAGCTTCTCGGCGACCGGGCCGCGGAAGTGCGCTGGGCCTGTGCCGGGCGCGTCGGCATGCTCTTCCTCGAGCGGGACTGATTTGCGGCCAAGCGCGACTGCGCCAAGCGCCTGTGGTATCATTGTTATTAAGGTGGGAGCGCCTATCTTGCTTTCGCCAACTGGCCTTGAGTGCCGCCAAGAGAGACTAGAATGACCGAGAAAAAGCCGCCGAATCCCTGGGCGAAGAGCCTGCTCATCTGGGTTGGAATCCTCTTCGGGCTCGTCGTTTTCGTGCAGCTGATCGGGGGCGGTTCAAAGGCCGCGACCGGCGAAGCCATTCCCTATTCCGAATTCGTCAAGCAGGTCGACGAACAGAACGTCCAGTCGGTGACGACTTCCGCGACCGCCAGCGGCAACCAGGTCATCACCGGCAAGCTCAACGGCGGCCAGACCTTCCGAACCACGGCTCCCGCCGACGCGCAGGTCACCGATCGCCTGATCAAGGCCGGCGTCCAGGTGCAGGCCAAGGAGGTCGAGCAGTCGAGCTTCTGGCTGATCCTGCTCTACCAGTCGCTGCCCTTCCTCCTGATCCTCGGGATCAGCTTCTTCGTGATGCGCCAGATGCAGAAGAATGCAGGCTCCGGGGCGATGGGCTTCGGCAAGAGCCGGGCCCGGATGCTGACCGAGAAGCAGGGCAGAGTGACGTTCGCGGACGTCGCCGGCATCGACGAAGCCCGCGAGGAGCTCCAGGAGATCGTCGAGTTCCTCAAGGACCCGGGCCGCTTCGCCCGCCTCGGCGGCAAGATCCCGAAGGGCGCGCTGCTGGTCGGCTCGCCCGGTACCGGCAAGACCCTTCTCGCCCGCGCAATCGCGGGTGAAGCGGGCGTTCCCTTCTTCACCATCTCCGGCTCGGACTTCGTCGAGATGTTCGTCGGCGTCGGCGCAAGCCGAGTCCGCGACATGTTCGACCAGGCCAAGAAGTCGGCTCCGTGCATCGTCTTCATCGACGAGATCGACGCGGTCGGCCGCCATCGCGGCGCAGGCCTTGGAAATGGCAATGACGAGCGCGAGCAGACGCTGAACCAGCTGCTGGTCGAGATGGACGGCTTCGAGGCCAACGAAGGAATCATCATCATCGCCGCGACCAACCGTCCGGACGTGCTCGACCCGGCACTTCTGCGCCCGGGCCGCTTCGACCGCCAGGTGGTCGTCCCGCGCCCCGACATCGACGGCCGCGAGCAGATCCTCCACGTTCACATGAAGAAGGTGCCGCTGGCGCCGGACGTCGACGCTCGGATCATTGCCCGCGGCACTCCGGGCTTCTCCGGCGCTGACCTCGCCAACCTCGTCAACGAGGCCGCTCTCCTGGCTGCCCGCAAGGGCAAGCGCCTGGTCGCCGCCCAGGAGTTCGAGGAGGCTAAGGACAAGGTGCTGATGGGCACCGAGCGCAAGTCCATGGTCATGACCGAGGACGAGAAGCGGATGACCGCCTATCACGAGGCCGGCCATGCCGTGGTCGCCCTCCACGAGCCGGCGTCCGACCCGATCCACAAGGCGACGATCATCCCGCGTGGACGGGCGCTGGGCATGGTGATGCGCCTGCCGGAACGCGACAACTACAGCTACCACCGCGACAAGATGTACGCGAACCTCGCTGTCTCCATGGGCGGCCGCGTCGCCGAGGAACTGATCTTCGGCTACGACAAGGTCAGCTCCGGCGCTTCGTCGGACATCAGCTACGCGACTGGTCTTGCCCGCGACATGGTCACCCGCTGGGGCATGTCGGACGCGCTCGGCCCGCTGCAATATGCCGAAGCCGACGAAGAGGTCTTCCTCGGCTATTCGGTCAACCGGCAGAAGAACATGTCGAATGAGACAGCGCAGGCGATCGACAAGGAAATCCGTCGAATCGTCGAGCAGGGCTATGAGCGCGCGAAGCATCTTCTCGAAGTGCATCGCGAGCAGCTCGAGATCCTGGCCAAGGCGCTTCTCGAATATGAGACCCTGAGCGGCGACGAGATCAAGACGCTGATGGAAGGCGGAGCGATCGACCGAGGCGGACCGAAGGGCCCGGCCATTCCGGCCGCTGGCTCCTCGATTCCGAAGGCTAAGCGCCCGGCGACGGGTATCGGCGGCCCGGCCACCGCCGGCGCTTGATTCAGCGACCATTCAAAGCCTGAGGCGTTCTGCAGCAACATGCTGCGGAGCGCCTCATGCGTAAATACGTCCTTCTATCTTTGGTTTTGGCGGTCTCGACGCCGGCACTTGCTGCGCCTCCCGGGTCCGCCCAGAATTTCCTCGACCGAGCGAACCGGCTGAAGGCAAAGGGACCTTTGGCCCTCTTCGATGCCGATTATAACAAGCTCAAGGCCGAAGCCACTGCGGTTGGCAAGTCGATCGGTGACGACCGCATCGCGGCCGAGAAAGCGGGCAAGCCGATCCTCTATTGCTCGCCCAAGCCGCGTGCACAGCTCGGCTCGTTCGAGTTCATCGACGGTCTCGACGCCATTCCAGCAGAGGAACGCGCGAACATGAGCCTGAAGGAGGGCATGCTCCGCGTTCTTCAGAAGAAGTACCCCTGCAAGCGCTAATCGAAGAGACCCATTCCAACGAGCGCGATTAGGAACAGGATCGCCGCAACGAAGGAAAAAATGGTCAGGAGCGTCGCACGCCAGATCGCCCCCCATCGGGTCAAATTGTAAGTCCCGCGAAGCTGCCGATACATGTGGATCGGCGGAATGAACCAGGCGAATCCCGCAATCGAGGGTGCCACCAGGGCGAGCAACGATCCCGCCATGAGCAAAAGCATCATGAAGCAGAGGGAATAGGTCACGAAGACCGTGTGGTCGTAGAGATGGAATTGCCTGCTGAAGGGGAACAACAGCCACACGAACGGCACGGAAATGGGGATCAGCGCCCAACTGAACTTATAGGCGTTGGTCTTCAGCTTGTAGAGCAGCAGCTCTGGGTTCTCGATGGCATGCCTGACGCTCTCACCGAGCCATTTGGGTAGCCCGCCCGTCACTTCGGCCGTGCTGCCCTCAAAGCCCTTTTCCTGCATCTGCCGGAGGCCCTTCAGCTCGCGCTGGGTCTGGGCCATCTCGTTGTCGATGGCGATCGTGGACGCGTTGGTATTCAGCCTCGCCGTACGAACAGCCTCCTGCCGCTTGAGCGTCGCCTCATGGTCGGCAATCTGCTTTGCGACATCCGCTTTCATCCGGGTCGTCGGAATTTCGGTGAGCCCTGTCGCGCTTGCGACCGCGAACATCAGGAACACGCAGAACAGGAAGAGCGCGATCGGGGAGACGTAGCGTGTCCTCTTCCCGTCGACGTAGCTCCGGGTCAGCTCGCCCGGCTTCCAGGCAAGCATGGGCAGCGTGTTCCAGATTTTTCCCTCGAAATGGAATACGCCGTGAAGGAGGTCGTGGAAGAAGGCCGCGAGAGAGCGGTGGACGTGCGCCTTCTGGCCGCACGAATGGCAATAGTCGCCAGCGAGCGCAGCTCCGCAGTTCAGGCAGTTCTTCTCGTCCGTATGGCCGTCGGCGCCCGTGGGAGGCTCCATTGCGCCCGCCAGCGCCGCGCCGGTCGCTTCGTCCCCGATGGCTTCGAGATCCGGCATCATATTTCCCCCTGCGGGAGAGATTATGCGCCCTTTCTCCATCATGCTAGCTGCCGTTCCATGAAGCGGATCGGCCTCCTCGGCGGCTCGTTCAACCCGGCGCACGTCGGCCACAGGCGCATCAGCCTGGCGGCGATGGAGGCGCTTGGTCTCGACGAAGTCTGGTGGCTGGTATCGCCCGGAAACCCCCTCAAGGCCGACGCAAAGGACATGGCGTCCTTTTCCGACCGCTTTGCCTCGGCCAAGGCCGCGGCCCGGCTATCGCGGATCCGGGTCAGCGACTTCGAGGCTCGCGCTGGCACCCGCTACACCGTCGACACGGTTAAAAGGCTCCACCTTCGCTATCCGAACTTCTGCTTCATCTGGCTGATGGGCGAAGACACTGTGGCCCAATTTCATCAGTGGAAGCATTGGCGCAAGTTGGCGGAATCACTCCCAATTGCGGTGATTCATCGCCCCGGCTATGATCGCCAGGCCCACGCGGCGCGCGCGATGGGCTGGCTTCGAAGGTTCGTCCATCCTTCCAGCCAGGCGAAGAAATGGACGGATTGGAGTGCACCGGCGATTTTATTGCTTCGCCTGCCGCCCGACCCAACCTCCGCCACCCGCTTACGCGCGCACGATCCCCACTGGCATGACCGTTTTCCGGACCCTGAACCGGGTTCCAAACGTTACGCATTGCCAACTTCAGCTAGGAGAGCACTTGCCCGACAGTCCCGCTGAGACCGCCACTGGCCGTCCTGAGA
>JBKPKZ010000031.1:0-7173 GCA_046731355.1 Pseudomonadota bacterium
GTCGCTGTGCTGGACGAGGCGGCGGTCATGGCCGTTCTCGATCATGTGATGGACCCGGAGATTCCGGTCGTCTCGATCACCGACCTCGGAATCGTGCGCGGCTTCGCTTCCAACCCTCCGCGGGTCCAGATCACGCCGACCTACACCGGCTGTCCGGCAACCATCGCGATCGAGCATTCCGTGCGCGAAGCGCTCGACGCGGCCGGCTTCGAGCAAGTTCACCTGGAGCGCGTGCTCTTTCCGCCGTGGACGACTGCCTGGATCAGCGAGCGCGGTCGGGAGCGTCTGAGAGCCTACGGCATCGACCCGCCGCATCCGGAAGTCCTGGCGCGATGCCCGCAGTGCGGATCAACCGACACCCACGAAGTCAGCCGCTTTGGCTCGACTCCGTGCAAGGCTCAGTGGCGCTGCAATTCCTGCCTTGAGCCGTTCGACCGCTTCAAGTGTCATTAGCGAGCAGCGCAAGTAGCGCGAACGTCGCGAGCCAGTGCTCACCCATGTAATCACCGGCGACATGCGCCATCGCCGCCTCGAGGTGCGCTTCGGCGGTATCATAGGCGAGCTGTGCTTCTTCGGCCGGGAGTAATGGAGCAAGGCTCGTCCAGCACCAGGCCCGGCTGAGGTTGAGCCCGTCGAGATGGGCGATCTTTCCATCGCTCCGATCGCTGACGATCGCCGGCATGAACAAGGTCGCAGGTTCGCCAAGATCCAGCTTCGGAAGGAATCCGCCGAACCAGGAAACGAACTCAGGTTCGGTCAGCACGCGTGCCATGCAGAGGGCCTCGATCAGCGCCGGTGACAGGAACTCGTCGCCGCCGGGCTCCCAGGCCTGACAATCGCGGTCGTTTTCGAACCAGTGCTTCGCCCGCCCGCAGATTGTCGCGGCGAGATCCTCGTCGAACTGTTCCGCCCATTCGAGCGAAAGGACCAGCGCCAAGGCGGTGTTGAAGTGAGTGCCGACCCGGATCGGGTAGGTCAGCGCCGGAAGGTGGTCGCTCAGCCGGTCGGCAAAGGCTCGGGCGAGCGGCTCCAGTTCGGACGCCCAGCTATCCGAATGGCGGGACGCTTCCAGGTGGAGCTGCAGCAGCCAGGCCCAGCCATAGGGCCGCTCGAATCCCCGGCTCAGCGGCCTGTTTAAATAAGCGAGTTCCGCCGAGACCTTGTCGGCGGTGAAGCTCTGGTCGGCGAGCTTCTCGATCGCCCGACCTTCATCCGTGTCGGGGAACAACCGGCGAAGGGTCAACAAGGTCCACCAGCCGTGCACGCAGCTGTGCCAGTCGAAGCTTCCGAAGAAGATCGGGTGCAGGACGTGCGGCGCAAGGATGTCCTCGTCGGAACCCGACACATGGTCGAGCTTGTGTGGGTATTCCTGCCGCACGTGACCGAGCGCGATCCTGGCGAAACGCGCGGCAGTGTCCGAATCGAGATTGAACCGGCTCATCGGAATGCCGCGAAATACAGGATCAGGATGTTCACTGCGAGCAAAGGCAACGCTGTCGCGACTTGCGCTTTGACGACGCCATACTGGTCCTTCAGTTCCAGCAGGGCCGCTGGCACGAGATTGAAGTTTGCAGCCATCGGGGTCATCAACGTTCCACAGAAACCGGCGAGCATGCCAACGGCTCCAACTACCGCGGGATCGGCTCCATACGCCTGAATGAGCAGCGGCACCCCGATTGCCGCGGCCATCACTGGGAACGCCGCGAAGGCGTTGCCCATGATCATCGTGAATAGCACCATCCCGATCGCAAAGACGAGGACGGTCGCGAAGATGTTGCCCTTCGGAATGACGAGACCGGTGATTTCGCCGATGATCGTTCCGACGCCGGCGGCCGCGAACAGAACGCCGAGAGCGGCGAGCATTTGCGGAAGTACGGCCGCCCATCCGATGGCGTCGATCAGTCGTCGGCCTTCCTGCAGCGGGGCGACGGCCGGCGGACGAAGCCAGAGGTAAATGGTGAAGAGCGCCAGCAAGGCCCCGAGGCACAGGAAGACGTAGGTCTCGCGCTTGGCCTCGATCCAGCCAAGGCTTCCCGCCGGTGTGTAATTGTAAACGAGCGTGCCGATCAGCGCTGTCGCCGGGATGATCAGTGCCGGAAGGAACAAGGTGTTGCCGAGCCTTACGGAAGAGCCCGCGCGCTCCTCGTCGCTGGTTGTCGGTGGATGGCTGCGGCCGAGGAAGCCGAAGCCGGCGAGGCCGGCGAGGCCGAGGACCAGAAGGCCATTGCCGAAGTCGCCCACCCGATTGCCGGCGAGCAGGCTTAGCGCCATCAGTCCCCAGAAGGTGGCATTGCCGAAGCGCCTTGGATTGGAACGGTCGAGGGCGCTCAGGATCGCAAAGGCCGCGAACATCGCTCCTGCGAGCGCATAGAGCCAGTGCAGCGTGATCATTTGCGCTGCCGTCCGAGCCTGCGGTCCAGCATCATCAGCCGCGTGCCGTGAATCAGGAAGGCGGCGAAGGCGCTGGGGATCGCCCAGAGGGCGAGATGCAATGGCGAGAGATTATATCCATAAGTCGCGAGCGTCTGCTGTATGAGGACGATCGAGCCGATTGCGATGAAAATGTCCTCGCCGAAGAACAGGCCGACATTGTCGGTCGCGGCGGAATAGGCCTTCACTTTTTCGGTCGTCTCTTCGTCAACCTCACCGTGCTGCTCTTCCGCCGCAGCGAGCGCCATCGGAACGACGAGCGGGCGAACGGTCTGCGGATGGCCTGCAATCGTCGTGAGGCCAAGCGCCGCCGTTCCTTGGCGCACGAGCAAGTAAAGCAGCAGCAAGCGCCCTACCGTGGCGGCCTTGATGCTCCTGATCACTCGCGCCGACTGCTGTTGAAGGCCAAAGCGCTCCAAAAGGCCGATCACCGGCAGCACGATCCAGACGATCGCGATGATCCGGTTGTCGTTGAACGCCTTCCCGAAGGTCGAGATGACCTTCACCAGGTCCATTCCGCCAAGCAGCCCGGTGACGATTGCCGAACCGGTCACCACCAGCATCGGGTTCATTCGAAGCGCGAAGCCCAGGACGACCAGCAGGATGCCGAGCAGCGGCCAGTAGCTCATTCACCAGCTCCAAATCCGCCGCCGCCCGGGGTCTCGATGACGAAGCGGTCGCCGATCTCCATCTCCGCCGCGTCCGTCGCGGTCAATTCGTCAACACCGCCGTCGAGCCGCTCGACCCAGTTGCGGCCAGGCAATGCGTCGCCTCCACCCAAAAGCCCCTTTGGAGCGACACGACGCCGGTTGGCGAGCATGTTGGCGCGCATCGGCTCGAGGAAGCGCACGTCGCGGATGACTCCGTCACCGCCCCGATGGCGGCCCTTGCCGCCCGAGCCGCGACGGATCGCGAACCGCTCCAGCCTTACCGGCAGCCGCGTCTCCAGGACCTCGGGATCGGTCAGTCGGCTGTTGGTCATGTGGGTTTGAACGGCGCTCGTCCCGTCGTGGTCAGGACCGGCGCCTGACCCCCCGGCGATCGTCTCATAATATTGGTGGCGCGCATTGCCGAAGGTGAAATTGTTCATCGTCCCCTGGCTCGGAGCAAGACGGCCGGTCGCTGCGAAGAGCGTGTCGGTCACGACCTGGCTGGTCTCGACGTTTCCGGCGACGACTGCCGCCGGATATCCGGGCGAAAGCATGCAGCCCTCCGGCACCAGGAGCGTGATCGGCCGAAGGCAGCCGTCGTTCATCGGGATGGGGTCGTCGACGAGGGTTCGCACGACGTACAGCGAGGCCGCGCGAACGATCGAGAACGGCGCGTTGAAATTGTCAGGGAGTTGATCGCTCGTGCCGGTGAAATCGAACGTCGCCGAGCGCGCCGTCTTGTCGATGGTGATCTTCACCGCGATCCGAGCGCCATTGTCCATCTCATAATTGAACTCGCCGTCATCGAGGCGTCCGAGCAGACGCCGTACCGACTCCTCGGCATTGGCAAGGACGTGGCGCATGTAGGCCGCGATGACTTCGGCGCCATAGTCCCGGGCGGTGGCTGCGAGCACTTCGCCACCGCGCACGCAGGCGGCAAGCTGGGCCTTGAGGTCGGAGATATTGCGGTCGATGTTTCGTGCCGGCCATTTGCCGGAGCCGAGCAGCGCCCGCATTTCCGGCTCCAGGAAACGCCCCTCGTCGACGAGCAGCGCATTGTCGATCAGCACGCCTTCCTCGTCGATCGAGCGGCTGTCGGGCGGCATGGATCCCGGCGCGATTCCGCCGATGTCCGCGTGATGTCCCCGCGCGGCGACGAACGCCGACGGTTCGGCTTCTTCGCCATAAAAGACCGGCACGATCACCGTGATGTCCGGCAAATGAGTGCCGCCGCGATAGGGGTCGTTCAGAACATAGGCGTCGCCGCGCCTGATACCTCGCCCATCGCGACCGTCGCCGCGCGTTTCGATGATCGTTCGGATGCTCTCGCCCATCGAGCCCAAGTGCACCGGGATGTGCGGCGCATTGGCGATAAGCGCCCCGTCCGCATCGAAGATCGCGCAGGAGAAGTCGAGCCGTTCCTTGATGTTCACCGACGTCGCTGTCGATTGCAGCGCAACGCCCATTTCCTCGGCGATCGCCATGAAGAGGTTGTTGAAGATCTCCAGAATCACCGGGTCGGCGCTCGTCCCCACCGCGTGGGCTCGGCCGGCCGGTGTCGATCGCGTGATCGCCAGAGTTCCGTCATCCGATCGGCCGGCGCGCCATCCCGCCTCGACGACCGTCACGGACGATGGATCGGTAATCAGCGCCGGGCCCTCGATGCCCTGCTCGGCCGCAATTTCGCCGCGCCGATAGACGTTCCAGTCACCGGCACTGCGCGGGAGCGCGCCCGATCCTGGCCGCTTCGAGTAAATCGCTTCCGATCCCGTGTGCGCAACGGCTTCGACGATCAGCGCTTCAAGAATGATCTCGCCCGCTTCGTCGACATAGCCGAAGCGCTTGCGATGAAGGTCGGTGAACTCCGCGCGCATCGAAGCGTCGGGTCCGACGTCGATTTCCAGAGTCGTGTCGCTCCCGGCGAGCCGCAGTCGCGCACGTCGCCTAAGTTCGATCCGTCCGGACTCGACGCCCTGTTCCAAAAGCGCGCTCGAGGCCGCAATTTCGAGGGCGTGCAAAGCCCCCGTGAAATCCTCGCTCAGCGACTTCACGATTCCCGCTTCGCGAATGGCCTTCACGTCGGCGAGACCGATCCCATAGGCTGACAACAGGCTTGCGAGCGGATGCACGAGGATGCGCTCGATCCCGAGCGAATCCGCGACTCGGCAGGCATGCTGGCCGCCGGCTCCGCCGAAGCTGGCCAAGGTGTAGCGAGTGACGTCATGGCCGCGTGCGATCGAGATTTTTCGTATGGCGTTGGCCATGTTGTCGACGGCGATATGGAGGAAGCCTTCGGCGATTTCGTCGAGGCTCATTCGCCGTCCGAGCGCTGCTTCCACGTCGGCCGCGACTTCGCATAGCCGCGCCCTGGAAGTAGCGGGGTCGAGCGGCTGATCGCCGTTCGGCCCGAACACCGCCGGGAATTCCTCCGGCACGATTCTCCCGAGGAACAGGTTGCAATCGGTCACGGTCAGCGGCCCGCCGCCGCGATAACAGGCCGGTCCTGGCTTGGCGCCGGCCGATTGCGGCCCGACTCGGAAGCGCATCCCGTCGAAGCGGCAGATCGATCCACCGCCCGCCGCGACGGTGTGGATCTGCATCATCGGCGCCCTGATGCGGGTACCGGCGATAATGCTCTCGTCGGCCAGTTCGAAACGACCGGCATAGTGCGAGACGTCGGTCGACGTGCCGCCCATGTCGAACCCGATCAGCCGGTCTTCGCCCGATGCCGCGACCATTCCGACAACGCCGCCCGCGGGCCCTGACAGGATCGCGTCCTTGCCGCGGAATGCGCCGGCATCAGTGAGGCCGCCGTTCGACTGCATGAACTGGAGCTTCGTGCTGGCCGGCAGCCCGCCCGCGACTTGATCGACGTAGCGGCGCAGGACCGGCGAGAGATATGCGTCGACGACGGTCGTATCGCCACGTCCGATCAGCCTGATAAGCGGAGCGACCTCGTGGCTGACGGAGATCTGGGCAAAGCCGAGCTCATGCGCGATCTCGGCCACTCGGCGCTCGTGCTCAGTGAATTTCCACCCGTGCATCAGGACGATGGCGAGCGCCTCCACCCCGCTTTCCCGAACGCGCTTCAGCTCGGCCCGTGCCGCCGGCTCGTCGAGCGGGATGACGACTTCGCCATCCGCACCGAAGCGTTCGGCAATCTCCACCACCGTTTCGTACGGCTGTTCTGGAAGGACGATGTGCCGGGCGAAGATTTCCGGCCGGGCCTGATAACCGATTCGGAGCGCGTCGCCGAAGCCGCGGGTGATCGCAAGCGCCACCCGAGCGCCTTTCCGCTCGAGCAAGGCGTTGGTGGCGACCGTCGTCCCCATGCGCACTTCGCCGAGCGCCCCCGCTTCAGCGGCGAGGATTCGGCGGATGCCCTCGATCGCGGCATCCCCATATTGATCCGGGTTTTCGGACAGCAATTTCTCGGTCCGAAACCGCCCTTCGCCGTCCCACGCGATCACGTCGGTAAAGGTCCCGCCGCGATCAATCGCGAAGTTCCAGACGCCGGCCACGCGGCCATCAAGCAGATGGCGCGGCTCGGCTCAATCGCTCACGGCATCCAAGCGCTTCCGGACATCAGGAAAAACCCTGCTTCCGTCTCCGGACTTCTTCCTAATGAAATCGCTCGCCGAAGCCCGATAAGCGCGGACAGCCGCCAAAAACGGCTGTGTTTGAAGCAAGGCGAGCTCGGGCCAGCCCGGCGACCCTACAAACAGAGGAGTAAGACATGCCCTTACTAAGTAGGAGCATCCTGACAGCCGGCCTGGTTCTCGTGAGCGGACTCAGCCTCAGTGCGTGCGCCACGGAAGACTATGTCGACAAGCAGGTCGCGACCGTGAACGATCGAGTCAGCGCGCTCGAAGGTCGCGTCAATACGGTCGACCAGACGGCGCAGCAGGCCAATTCGACGGCTCAGGCCGCCGCAGGTGCTGCACAGCAGGCCAATCAGCGGCTTGACGCACTGACTGCCCGCGTCGACGGCATCGAGCAGCAACTGGCTTCCAAGAAGCCGCGGAACTGATCTTGATCCCACGGAGTTCGGCGGGTGTCGCTCACCGCCGGCTCCAAAGGTCGCGAGAGTTCA
>JBKPKZ010000032.1:0-2703 GCA_046731355.1 Pseudomonadota bacterium
TCGGGTGAAAGCGTCTCGACGACGATCGCGGTCGTCGGGATCCTTCGCTCACCCAGCGCGGCGATGCGCGCCCTGGCATTGGCCTCGGCGTAGCTCACGTCGCGCAGATAGCTGGTCAGCCGGACAATATTGTCGACGCCCATCCCGGCGCTGGCGAGGATCGCCCGCAGATTGTCCCAGACGCACTGCAGCTGCTCTTCCAGCGTCGGCGGAGCGGTGAAGTCTCTCCGAAGCCCCATCGTTCCGCTGACGAACAGCATCCGCTCAGCGCCACGGACCTCCATCGCGTGAACCCAATCGCCGCCGGTCGAATAGACCCCGTCGGTCGGGTTGTGCGCGATCAGCTCCACCTCAGGCGAAGGTCGGGATGACGAAGGCGCTCTCGCCATGCGCTTCGCCGTCCGGCCAGCGCTGGGTGACGATCTTGTTCTTGGTCCAGAACTTCATGCCTTCCATGCCGTACTGGTTGGTATCGCCGAAGCCCGAGCGCTTCCAGCCGCCGAAGCTGTGGTAGCTGACCGGCACCGGGATCGGCACGTTGACTCCGACCATCCCGACATTGACCCGGGCGGTGAACTCGCGGGCGGCGTGGCCGTTGCGGGTGAAGATGGCGACGCCGTTGCCATATTCATGCTCGGACGGGAGACGGACGGCCTCCTCGAAGTCCTTCGCACGGACCATCTGCAGGACGGGCCCGAAAATCTCTTCCTTGTAGGTCTGCATCGTCGGCTTGACGTGGTCGAAGAAGGTCGGGCCGATGAAGAAGCCCTCCTCGTGACCCTGGAGGGTGAAGCCGCGGCCGTCGACGACAAGCTCCGAGCCCTCGTCGATCGCCATCTGGATGTAGTCCTCGACGCGCTTCTTGTGCGCGGCGTTGACGACCGGGCCATAGTGGGCCTCGGGATCGGTCGACACGCCGACACGCAGCTTGGCGATCGCCGGGATCAGCTTTTCGCGAAGCGCATTGGCGGTCTCCTCGCCGACCGGGACGACGACCGGAAGCGCCATGCAGCGCTCGCCGGCCGAGCCGAAGGCGGCCCCGGTGAGGTCGTTGACGACCTGGTCGAGGTCGGCGTCGGGCATGACGATGCCGTGGTTCTTGGCGCCGCCGAAGGCCTGCACGCGCTTGTTGTTCGAAGTGCCTCGCGAATAGATGTACTGCGCGATGTCGGACGATCCGACGAAGCTGACGGCCTTGATGTCGGGATGGTCGAGGATCGCGTCGACCATTTCCTTGTCGCCGTGGACGACGTTGAGGATGCCGTCGGGAAGGCCCGCTTCCTTCATCAGCTCGGCAAGCCGGATCGGGACACTGGGGTCGCGCTCGGACGGCTTGAGGATGAAGGCGTTGCCGCAGGCGATCGCCATTCCGAACATCCACATCGGGATCATCGCCGGGAAGTTGAACGGCGTGATTCCGGCGCCGATGCCGAGCGGCTGGCGCATCGAGTAGACGTCGATGCCGGGCCCGGCGCCGATCGTGTACTCGCCCTTCAGCGCCTGCGGGATTCCGCAGGCGAACTCGATGACCTCGAGCCCGCGCTGGACGTCGCCCTTGGCGTCGGCGATGACCTTGCCGTGCTCGGAGCTGAGCGTGTGCGCCAGCTCGTCCATGTGCGCTTCGACGAGTTCCTTGAACTTGAACATGACTCGGGCGCGGCGCTGCGGGTTGGTCGCCGCCCATGCCGGCTGGGCGGCCCTGGCGGCGTCGATCGCGCGCTCAAGCTCGGCGGCGGTGCCGAGCTTCACCTTCGCCTGCACCTGGCCCTGGTTGGGGTCGAAGACGTCGCCGGTGCGGCCTTCCGAGGAATAGCTTTCGCCGGCGATGAAATGGTCGATCTCGCGCAACATGAAAAAGGTCCTTGAATCAGCTGTCCTGGGGTTGCGGCTCCCCTAGACCCGCGGCCTCGCAAATGCCAGTTGCGGTGACGGAGAGAGGAGACGTTGCGTGCGTAAACTTGGACTTCTTCCCTGCCTGTTGCTGGTCGCCGCGGCGCCGCCGTCACCGGATGCGAAGCTTCGGGAGATCATCGCTCCGGTCAGCGGTGCGGAGATGAAGCGGACGGTGGAGAAGCTGGTGAGCTTCGGCACTCGGCACACGCTTTCCTCGCAGTCGGATCCCAAGCGAGGCATCGGCGCGGCGCTGAACTGGACGCAAGGGCAGTTCAGGAGCTTCGGCCTGCCGACCGAGCGGCCGTGCGACACGGTGACAGGCAAGCGCGTGCCGAACCCGACGCGCGTCTGCGACATGATCGCGATCCAGCGCGGGACGGAACGTCCCAACGACGTCGTCATCATCCAGGGCCACATCGACAGCCGCGTCACGGACGTGATGAACTTCACGTCCGACGCTCCGGGAGCAAACGACGACGGGTCGGGCACGGCGGCCGTGATCGAGGCGGCGCGGGTGCTCTCCAAACACAAGTTCCCGGGCACGATCGTCTATGCCGCGCTGTCGGGGGAGGAGCAGGGCCTGCTCGGCGGCAAGGTGCTCGCCGACTATGCGAAGGCGCATGGCTGGAACGTCGTCACCGTCCTCAACAACGACATCATCGGCAATAGCTGTTCGTCCGACGGCTTCTGCGACGACAAGCACGTCCGCGTCCTGTCCGAAGGCCCGCGGGTACAGGGGCAGGCCGAGCTGGCCGCGCAGACGCACAGCCTCGGCGGAGAGAATGACGCGCCGTCGCGCAACATCTCGCG
>JBKPKZ010000033.1:0-11748 GCA_046731355.1 Pseudomonadota bacterium
GCGGTTGCCGAGCGTGCCGAGCGAATCGCCGATCGCCTCGAATCTCTCGCTTCGACACTTGAGGCCGAGGCCACTCGCGCCTAAGTCGTCGGTGACGGGTCTGCCCGGTACGAGCCTATGAATATCCCTGAGGCTTATCGATCCTAATGGGAGCTGTCCCTGCCCGGACCCTGGTCCGATGTATATGGCGCCCACCTGACGTTTGTGGCGTCAGAGGATTTCCGGCAAACGGCCATGGTGGTCCCGTCACTTCCCTTTGATCTTTCGAAAGATTCGCTGCGCCGAGCAGCGCTGGATGCCCGGAAGGCGTTCGCCGCTACGCTCGACGACGGTCATCGGGCGATTCTCGAACAGAAGCTTGCGGAGCACCTCACCTCCCTTTGCGCGCAGGCATCGGTGGTCGCGGGCTATGCTCCAATGGGAAGCGAAATCAGTCCTATGCTCGCCATGGAAGAGGCTCGCGCGGTCGGTCGGATCGTCGCCTTCCCCGCCTTTTCGGATCCCGCCAAACCGTTCCGTTTCCATGCCGGCGATCCGCTGGAGCCCGGGCCCTTCGGGATCATGCAGCCGAAACGCCGTGCCCCGGTCGTCGAGCCCGATCTCATTTTCGTTCCGCTGATCGCGATCGATTCCCGCGGAACACGGCTTGGCCGAGGCAGGGGGCATTACGACCGCGCTCTTGGCCAGCTCCGGAAAACCGGAGCCAAGCTCGTGGGTGTGGGCTGGTCGATGCAGAAGCTGGAAGCGATGATTCCAACCGACCCGTGGGATGTTCCGCTCAACGGCTTCGCAAGCCCCGAAGGATTCGAGGAATTCGGGTAATGGAGCCGAGTTGGCGCCGCCCGGCCGGAATTGCCGCAATCCTGCTGCTCATCATCGTCTGGGCGATTCTCGTCGCGAGCCTGTCCGGCATCGTGGGCCGTTGGCCAATCCTCCTTCAGGGGCTCTTCTATCTCGTCGCTGGAATTGCCTGGATCGCGCCTTTGAAGCCCCTCTTGAGATGGTCCCAAACGGGACAGTGGCGCAGCCGCCGTTGAATCGGGCGTATTAACTAACTATATCACCGCCTCCCGTGCCACAGACGATCGCCTTGAACGCAACGCGCTTCTGGCGCGAGCGCCCGCAGGAAGTGGTGCTTGCGGGTGCGGTCGCGCTCGCCGGTCTCGTGGCTCTTGCTGGATCAGCGGGCTCGACACCCAGCCTCTCCGGCATCGGAGCGGATCGTGGCACGTCCGCGCCTCCCGCGCCGCCGCCAATGCTGGTCCGCCAGATCCCGGTCGACCAGGCGCTCGCCATCAACAACAACATTGCGGTCGACACCGGTCCTAACCCGGCAGCAAAGCCATTCGCACTCGGCAAGGTCGATGCAGCGACGCGCGCCCGAGCGCTCGAGTGCCTGACCAGCGCGATCTACTACGAAGCTGGCCAGGAAAGCACCGACGGCCAGCGTGCCGTCGCCCAGGTCGTTCTCAACCGCGTCCGGCATCCCGCCTTCCCGTCCAACGTGTGCGGAGTTGTCTATGAAGGCTCGACCCGCCCGACGGGGTGCCAGTTCACCTTTACCTGCGACGGCTCGTTGATGCGCGGAACCGATCTCGGCGCGTGGAATCGCGCCAAGACTGTCGCCGAGGCAGCCCTTGCAGGCTACGTCTACAAGCCGGTCGGCAACGCGACCCACTATCACGCCGATTACGTCGTTCCCTATTGGGCTCCGACGCTGACCAAGAGCGCCGTCGTCGGTGCGCACATCTTCTATCGGTGGGCCGGCGGCTGGGGCCGCCCTCAGGCCTTCACGCAGGCTTATGCGAGCCGTGAGCCAAGCGTTGACGCGCTTCGCTCAGCCGCGATCGTCGCCGAGCGGCGCGACACCGCGACCCGTGGCCAGTCGGGCGATGTCGCCAAGGCGATCGCCGAAATCCCGGGCGCCGAGACGATCAAGCTTGCCCCCTCGATGCGCGGCGACAAGCGCGTGGCCGTCCGCTTCAACATGGCAGCCCGTAAGGCTTCGGACGAAGTGAAGCACAAGGACTACGTCGAGGAGGTGAAGGCCTCCGACAATTTGCGATGGTCGCTCAACGGCGGAATGGCAGCGGCCGACGAGAAGCCGCTCGGAGCGGCCGCGGCAGTGGCCACGGGCGCGGCGGCCACGGTGAGCGGCGCAACGCAGTAAGCGGGTCTGCTCGCTACCCTCAATTTTCAGGAATGGCGCGAGTGACGGGGCTCGAACCCGCGACCTCCGGCGTGACAGGCCGGCGCTCTAACCAACTGAGCTACACCCGCGTTTTTGGCGTGGCGGCGAACTAGGTGCCACCCCGGGGGCTGTCAACATCAGCCGAGTCTTTTTCTTCGTCATCCTCCCCGGCATGCGTCAAAGTGCCATGCTCGAAGAGGAAGCCGGCGATGTCGGGAGTGCCGGCAGCCGAGAAAATCGTCTTCATGATGATCAGCAGCGGAACGGCAAGCAGCGCGCCGGTCGTCCCCCACACCCACGACCAGAAACTCAGCGCGATGAGGATCGCGAGAGGGCTGATGGTCAGCCGCTTGCCAACGATCATCGGAGTGACGAAGTTCGCCTCCATCAGATGAAGGCCGGTGAAGATCAAGGGAGGTAGAAGAGCCGACCAAACGTCCGGCAAGGTCATCAGGCCACCGACGAAAAGCAGCAGCGCGGAACCGATCGGCCCAAGGTAGGGGATGTAATTCAGCACCGCGACGATGCCGCCCCACATTACCGGCGAATCCATGCCCAGCTGCCAGAGGATGAGTGCCGTAAGGGCGCCCAGCGTCACGTTGATTAGCGTGATCGTGCCGATGTAGATCGAGGTCGCATCCACGACCTGCTGGATCACCCGGGCGGTCGTGAGGGCGCCCTCGAAGCTTCCCCGACTGACGATCGTGCGCTTACGCATGGCCGTCCAGCCGGCGAGAAAGAAGAAGATCACCAGCAAGGCGAAGAACAGCTGGATGATCAGGTGAGGCGCCGAGCTGGCAAGAAGGCCACCGAGTGAATTGGGTGTCTCGATCCGTACCGTACGCCCTTGTTCCGGCGCGAGCGCGACCTGCGAGAAGATCCGGTCAACGAAACGGTCGAACGACTTGTAGAGGTCGAGAACCGGGTCGAGCGCGGCCTGAACCCTCGGAATTCGCTCGGGGATCAGTGCCACCCAGTTGATCGCCGGAAGGACAATCGAGCCGATCGCGAAAAGCGCGATCATCAGGAAGATGATGACGCAGATGCCTGCAGCGAGCTTCGACGGAACGCCGCGGCGCTCGAACCACTCCAGCATCGGCACCAGGGTAATGGCGATCACCATGGCGGCGGTGACCGGCATGAAGAACTCCGCCCCTGCCCTCAGCGCGAACGGCAGGGTGATGGCGATTCCGAGGCCCGCGATCAGCGCGATGGATGCGAGCAGGCGGTCGCGCTTGGCACTGCTCTCAACGAAAGCATGCGGCACTTCGACGGGCGGCGGCGCCTTTTTGCTTGTCCGAGCATCCATGGACGTAACGATATCCGCGGAAAGGCTTGCTCGCCAGCGGCTTGCAAAGATTTCCCCTGCTCAAAATCCGGCGAGTCTGCTGTTTGTTACCTTAGCCCGCCAAATGCCACTGACCCTGGAGCCGCGTTCGGGCGCATGCACGGGATTGTCGGCGGCCCATGATTTGAGGCTAACGGCCACTTGGTGCCCCTGGTCCGACTCGAACGGACACTCCGGTTAGGAACTCGATTTTGAGTCGAGCGCGTCTACCATTCCGCCACAGGGGCCCCGCAGCGCGCCTTTGCTAGCGACAGCCTGCTTTGAGGACAACTGGCGTTCAGCGCGCGGGACGAGAAAGCTGACGGGCGCCCTCAAGACTAGCTCGGCGGCTGTGGGGCACGTTCGAGCCCTCGCGATCAGGCGCGCGGGTGGGCGTGGCGGTAGACGTCCAAGAGGCGCGCGGCATCGACGGCGGTGTAGATCTGCGTCGAGGACAGGCTAGCGTGCCCGAGCAGCTCCTGCAGGGCGCGCAGGTCGGCGCCCCTCGCCAGCAAGTGGGTAGCAAAGCTGTGCCGAAGAGCGTGCGGAGTAAGAGTATCGGGCAGTCCGAGGCGCTTCCTCGCTGCGGCGACCGCCCGCCTCACAAGATCGGGATTCAGCGGACCTCCGCGAGCTCCAACGAAGAGCGGACCGTCGCGCTCGATCGGCCATGGGCACTGGCTCGCATAATCTTCGATTGCGTCTCGGATGGCCGGCACGACGGGGACGATGCGCGTCTTCGACCTTTTTCCAGTTACCCTTAGCGCCTGGCCAATCGGCCGGATGCTTCCCGTCAGCGACAAGGCTTCGGCGACGCGCAGTCCAGCGCCGTACAACAAGAGCAGGATGGCAAGATCACGTGCGCCGATCCAGCCGACGGACGGTGCATCCCCTGCATTCTCCGCGAGCGCCATCGCCTCGTCCGGTGCGACCGGCCTTGGCAATGTCCGCGGCTTGCGCGGCGCGCGTGTTCGAGGAAGCTGCGGCAATCTCCCTTGTTGTTCAGCGGCATAGGAGAGGAAATTACGTATGGCTGATAGCTCCCTCGCTGCGGACGACGGCCCGAGCCCTTCCCGGCGGCGCTCCGCCAGGAAAGCTCGAAGATCCTGCGCATTGATGGTCAGCAGCGCAGCCTGATCGATGGCTTCCGACCGATAGTTGCCGAGGAAATCAATCAAGCGATGCGCGGTTGCAACATACGCCCGCCCGGTGTGAGCGGAACGCCTGCGGTCGTGAAGGAGATGGCCGGCCCAGCGCTCGACCAGAGCGCGAGCCGGATGATCAATCAGTTCTCCGGGTCCACAAGCCACCGGCGGATGATAGCGGCAAGGCTCCGCCCTAGGAACATCAGCAATTCGGATCCGTGACGCGCATCCAGATCCTGCTCGGACCTTTGACCAAGCACGATCAAGCCTTCGGGAAGTGGTAGGCCGCACTCGATACGGATCACGGCTTCCGCCCGGATGAGGTCGCAGGCGGGCCCGAGCAGCGGATGCCCATGTTCGACGGCGCGCATCGAGACCCCGTTCACTTGTTCGATCGAGCGCATCAGAAGCTGCGGCTCGACATTGTGAACGCCGTTGCAATCGGCGCGGAACGCCTGCTCGCCCACGACCAGCGCCAGCGCGACCGCGTCGATGCCAAGGATCAAAGGCCATTCCTGGGTCACGACGTGAAGCAGATCGTCGATGCTATCCGCCTCCATGGCGGCGATCACCGCTTCATGAATGGCGGAGACAGCGCCCGAATGCCCGCGGGCAAAGGCGATGAGATCCTGATTGGCTTCTTCGACAGCGCCAAGACGCTCGCGCAGGTGCGCGAGAGCGTGGTCCTTGAAAGGGATCACTCGAGCCATGCGGCCGGTTTTACCGCCGCATCGGTTAATTTCCTACAACGCCCTCAGCGGACGGCGAGCTTGGCCGTCTCGGCTCGCGCTTCCTTGACCTCGGCGCGGGTGCCATCGCTGGCCTTGGTGAGGTCGACGAGCTCGGAGTAATATTTGCCTGCCTTCGAAGCATCGCCGGCCAGTTTCGCTGAGCGCGCTGCACCATAGAGTCCGCTCAAGCGGCGTGGAGCGCGTTTCAGGGACGCTTCGTAGGCCGCGAGAGCATCCCTGGCGAGGCCTTCCTCGAGCAAGAGCTCACCCAGCTGCTCGCGTGCCGGGAGAATTGCTCCGGGCGTGACCGGATGCTTCTCGGTCGCATCGTCGAGGTCGGCGGCTGCACGCATCAACGCGACCGCTTCGTCCTTTCTTCCTTCCTCGAACGCCACCCACGCGTCGGCGATCTGGCGCTCGATCGAGACCTGCGTCCGCCAGTCATAGTCGCCCGGCTGGATCGTAAGGGATTGCTCGAGGGCGCTGAGCTTTGCCGATTGATCCTTCGCGAGTCTCACATCCCCGCTGCGCGCGGCGCCAATGGCCTTTGCAAACTCGATATTGGCGAGCGACCACTTGTGGTTGGACAGGGCAGTCAGGCTCGCAGTCGCTGCCGGGAGTTCAAGCGCCGCCGCCTCTTTCCACCGCCGGCGCTCGAGAAGAACGCGAGACGGGATGGCGGTCGCGGCGTAGGCAGTCGTCGGTGACGGCGGGTCGACGCGCTGCATTGCCTCAAGGTCGTCGAGGACCTTCTGAGCATCGGAATCGCGGCCTTCCTGGAGGTAGGCGTAGGCCAGATAGTCCATCGCGTGGAGCTGCTGGTCCCAGGCACCGGCCATTCCGCTGGATTTGGCGAATCCGAGCGCCGCGGATTCGGCCGCGAGGTTCGACTTGATCGATTCATCCCACAGGCCGAGCCGGGTGAAAATGTGGGACGGCATGTGCTGAGCATGCGCAGACGCAGGAGCGATGTCGGCGTAGCGGTGCGCGGCCGGAAGGGCGAGCTCGGCCAGGGCTGGATAGTCAAAACTATGGATCAGATAATGGGCGACGCCAGGGTGATCCGGTTCGTCCTTCAGCACCTTGTTGAGAATGGCCGCCGCATCCTTCTGGCGGGTGAAGTTGGGGTCCTTGTCAATCGTTCCGGCCGCTATCTGGGAGAGCGCATAGAAGACGGCGGCTTCGTCGTCGGCCGGATAGCGTTTGTGCAGGTCCGCCATTGCCGAATTGTAGGCCAGCGCACGAGTTTTGTGATCGAGCGTGTCCGAGTCTCGGTAGAAGGTCGCAATCGCCGCGACATAGTCGCGCTCGCGTTCGCTCTTGGCCGGTGTCGCCTCGGCCTTTGCTACGGCGGCCCGGCCTTTTTCCAGCTCGGCGGGCGTCGGGGAGGCCCAGAGTGGGTGATAGTTGCTCATGGCCGAACCCCAGTACGCGATCGCGCAGGACGGATCGGCCACAGCGGCTTCGTTGAAGGTCTTCTCGGCGCGCTGATATTCGAATGAGTGCAGCCAGGCGACGCCGCGCTCGAACGTCGATTGCGCGCTCGGACTGCAGGTTGTCTGGAAGTTCACCTTGCCCAGTTCCTCGGCTGAATGATGGTGATCGTGCGGAGCCGGCTGAGCGAATGCCAGAGCGGAAACGATGAAAAGCGCGTTCATCGGCGGACCTCCCGGGGCCCCATTAGCATAGTGGGGCCGCCGCGTCGCGACAGGGCCGCGAAGAGCAAGCGCCTGGCCACCGCAGAAACGAGCTATGCCTTCGTTTCAGCCACTCACTTCAGCCGATTGGAGAACAGGCCCAGGCGCCTGTTCCTACGGTTGCTTACCTACATTGTATCTGAGGCGAAAAGCTGGCGACCGGCGCACCGGCGCCAGCTTGCCCCGAGGATCCTAAGTGTGATCCTTGATAACCGGATCGTACTCGAACTGCTCACCGTTCTGGCTTTGAATCATGACCGTATAATTGTGCTGGGGAATCGTTTGTTCGTCAGCGGACGTATCCGTGACCAGCAGCTGGGTCGGCGTAATGAGGGTCGCCGTGAAGTCGTTCGGATTGGCAATGTTGATCGGGTTGGTCGGATTGAAATTCCAAAGCTTGTTGCCCGTGGAAGTCAGGGTGAACGTGATATCGTTGCTATCGTTCGGCGTGACGGGGTCTGGATTGCACGTGATCTGATGCTGATCGTTCACGGAAATCGTGCAGGACCCACCATCGGCATTCGGCATGTGATTTCTCCTCTTGCTCTGGACGCACTACCGGCTGGCACCTCCGAAGATGCCTGCAAAAGCGTTGTAAGGGAGACTGGGCCGATCACCTGCAAGACCGAGTCGTCGATCGACACGAACCCGCTGGATCATCGTCCAGGTTTCTCGCTGGTCATCCGAAAGAAGTTCTGACGCATCGCGCCAAAGGATGTTCGCCTTTCCCCGGTCATTCGGTGCGAGGCGGTCCCCTTCGCTTACCAGAACCGCCGCGAGCACGGCCCGCTCGTCGGTCTTGAGCTCATCGCGGCGCGACCATGCCTCGGCAATCAGAGGCTCCTTTACCTTGGCGCTATGTCCGCCGAGCGCGCGATCGATACTGATCATCCTTAGCAGGTTGATCTTGTTGACCCAGTTCGGGCTGCTCGCGAGAAGCTCACGTTGTTCGGCAATCACGGAACCGATGTCGCCCCGCGCGGCGGTCGAATCCCTCGCGGACAAGGCAACTGCCTGCCACATTCGGACGGTCTGCTGCTCTCCCCGCCAGAAGCCGTTCGCCGGGTCGAGCTTCACCAGTTCATCCCACTTGGCGAATGCCTGCTCGAGCGCCTGAGATCCGGCGCTCGTGTCGCCGGTGGCAAGGCGCGTGATTCCAACCTGGCCCAAAACGATCGCGGTCGCCTCCTCGACTTCGCGATCGTTTGTCGCCAGCGGACGGCCGCCGAGGACCTCGAGCTGCTCGCTTCGGGTTGCGAGCGCGGCGTTGTTGTCGCCAAGGGCGTAAAGGGCCGAGGCCTTGTGGCCGAGTGCCTGGTTGAGGTTCAGGGCAACGTCGCGCGTTCGGGGACGGATGCTCGCGAACATGACGGCGGCGTGGTCGAACGAGGAAATCGCCTCGGTCAGCTTGCGCTCTCCGACCAGCGCCACGCCAAGATTGATCTCGGCCGACGCCAGTTCCACTTGCGACTCGGTTTTCCTCGGATCGAGCGTCATCATGCGGCGGCCGAGGTCTCTATAAGCGACGAAATGCGGCAACGCGGCCCTGTTATCGCCGCGGTTGTGCGCGTCGTAAGCAAGCCAGAACTCGCTCTGCGCGTGATCATAGACCCGCTGCCAATTGTTGGGTTCACGGTGAAGCAGCTCGGCAGTCGATCTCGCAGCCTCGACAAACCCCCGGCGAGCAGCCTCGCTGTTGCCCTGGAGGTCTCCCACCTCCGCCACCAGCATCATCGCGCGAGCCCTTCGACCAAGGGAATCACCATCGAGATCCTCGAGCTTCTGGCGTGAATAATAGTCGAGCGCGCGATCGCCGACGCTCTTGAGCACGTCCAGTCGGCCGACCGGCTCGAGCTTCCCCCGCAGGTCGGTCAGCATGAATTCGATGAGGCCGTCCGCCTCGGCTCGCTGGGTTTGAGCCTCGACCTGCCGGACACGCGCTTCGTCACGTTGATCGAGGGCATAGACAGCAAGGCCGCTCGTAACCGCCATTCCCGCCACGGACGTCGCCGTGACCAGGGCCAGCCGCCGCTGGCGGCGATTTTGGTCGCGACGAGCCAGGTCGTCGAAACTTACGCCGGTAAGCCCAGCCACAAGCTTCAGCTTGGCGCGGCGCCGGCCATCTCCTTCAGGCCTTAGATCGGCGGCTATCGGCTCAGCGGGTTCGTCCGTCCGCCGCCCGTTGCGGAAGCGCACCAAAAGGCTGGCCGGGAAGCTTTCGGAGGGCTCTCCACGGACAAGCAGCGCGAGCACGTGGTCGTCGCCGTGAACTTGCTTGAAGCGCTCCACTTCCTTGTCGACCCAGGGAGAGCACTTGGCCTCGGGAGAACAGAGGACGATCAAAGCGTCGGAATCACCAATCGCGGTCTCGATGGCTTCGCCGAGGCTGTGCGTCGCGGGCAGCTCGTCCCGGTCCTTGAAGATCGGCGTCAATCGCCGCGGCACTTCGCCTTGGGAAGTCGTAGTCCCGACGAGATTGCTCGGTATCTTGTAGCTTTCCAGGGCGTGGTGGAGCCAACCGGCGATTCGACGATCGCGGTGGCTGTAGCTCAGGAAGGCTCGATACCGCCTTTGCCCCACGCGCTGTTCCTTCCCCCGGGACCGCAGCGACTCAGCAGGTGCGATATATGCGCTTCGCCCTTACGTTTCTCAAATAACGAAAGATAAACGGTTCGAACGGCGCTATTTTTCAGGATCAGCCGATCCGCTGGCCGGTCTTATCCCAGTCGGCGAGGAAGCTCTTGATACCGTTTTCCGTCAGCGGGTGTTTGAACAGCTGGTGGATGATCTTCGGCGGCGCCGTCATGACGTCAGCGCCGATCTTGGCCGCTTCGACCACGTGCATCGGGTGCCGGACACTGGCGACCAGGATCTGTGTCGCGAAGTCGTAATTATCGTAGATCAGGCGGATGTCAGCGATCAGGGCCATGCCGTCGAAACCGACATCATCGTGGCGGCCGACAAAGGGTGAGACGAAGGTCGCGCCGGCCTTTGCGGCGAGGAGCGCCTGAGCCGCGGAGAAGCAGAGCGTGACGTTGACCATCGTCCCGTCGCTGGTGAGCGCCTTGCAGGTCTTGAGGCCCGCTTCGGTGAGCGGAACCTTGATCGCGATGTTGTCGGCGATCTTCCGAAGAACTTCGGCCTCGCGCATCATGCCTTCGTGGTCGAGTGCGACGACCTCCGCCGACACCGGTCCGTCCACGATCGAAGCAATCTCTCGAGTGACCTCGATGAAATCGCGGCCCGACTTGTGGATGAGCGACGGGTTCGTCGTGACACCGTCGAGCAGGCCAGTCTCGGCGAGGTCGCGGATTTCGGCGATCTCGGCAGTGTCGGCGAAAAACTTCATGGTTTGCGTAAGTCCCAGCTTTGATGGAATTGGAGCCGCATAGCGGGTGCATCGCGGGCCGTCACCCGATTCGCGCCGCACGAACGGAGGGATGATTGACCGAGCACGTCCAGGTTGAGCGCAGCGGCGACGTGCTGGCGATCACCCTCGCTCGCCCAGAACGGCGAAACGCCATCACTATCGCCATGTATGCAGCGCTGGCCGATGCGTTCGAAGCCGCGGCGGGAGACGAAAGTCTCCGGCTCATCACCCTGCGCGGCGAAGGACAGGACTTCACCGCCGGGAACGACCTCGGCGACTTCATGGCCGAACTTCCTCGCGATGGAGGGGACATCCCCGTCTGGCGGCTGCTGAGGGCATTGGCGAAGAACCAGGTACCGATACTGGCGATGGTTCACGGCAACGCGGTCGGTATCGGCACGACGATGCTGTTCCATTGCGACCTCGTCGTCGCCGAGGAAGGAACAAGGTTCCTGATGCCGTTCGTGGACCTTGGGCTCGTGCCCGAAGCTGCGAGCTCGCTGATCCTGCCTCGTCTTGCGGGGCGGAGGCGCGCAGCAAGATATCTCTTGCTCTGCGAGCCTTTCGGGCCGGAAGAGGCGCTGGAGTGCGGTCTCGTCAGCCATGTCGCGCCTGCTGGACAGCTCGACGCCGTCGCCGCGAAAATTACCGCGGCGTTACGGGCGAAGCCGGCAGAAGCCCTTCGCCTGACGCAAGGGCTGTTGCGGCGCGGCCAGGCCGACGACGTGCTCGAGCGCATGGAGCTCGAGAACGGTCATTTCTCGGAACGGCTGACCTCGGACGAGGTCAGGGACGCAATCACCGCTTTCTTCGCCAGTAGAACGAAGGCCGTCAGCTGACCGTATAGGCGCGCTTCGAACGGTTCAGTGTGATCGTCGGGCCGGGGATGAAAAGGAAGTTCATCCTCTTGCTGTATTGGATCGAGAGATCGCGATAGCCGGTCCCCGGAACCGGATCGCTGACGGTAAAATTGCCGTCGCCCTTTCCGAACAGCTTAGACGAGATCCGCGTCTTGATCTGCGCGTCGGAGGGCGGGTTGCAAGCCGTGCCACTCGGAGTGCAGGTGGTTGCATACCGAGCGCCCTCGCCGAGTGCATGCTGCATTCCGGCATTGGCCTGGTAGAGCAGACCGACCTGGAACAGGCCGTAGATCATGGAGACGAGGATCGGCAACGCTAGCGCCATCTCGATAGCGGCCGCGCCGCGCTCGTCGCGCTTCAGGATCGGAAGAATGCTCATTGCGTCCTCATTCCGGTCTTGCCCTGGATCGTGAACGTCCCATCCGCA
>JBKPKZ010000034.1:0-13495 GCA_046731355.1 Pseudomonadota bacterium
ATATTCGTGGATGTTCATCGCGGGAGGCCCTTACGGTCCGGACCGCGAACCAGCAAGGGTCCGACCGTCGCGGATAGACTCAACCTTCAGATGTAGGACAGAAGAATTTCGCCGTGTCCGATACCGACAAGCCCGTCCGTAAGATCATCCATATCGACATGGACGCCTTCTACGCGTCGGTGGAGCAGCGCGATAATCCGGACTTGAAGGGCAAGCCGGTCGCCGTCGGGGGTGGTCACCGCGGAGTCGTCACGGCGGCTAGCTACGAGGCCCGTCCTTTCGGCGTTCGATCGGCCATGCCTTCGGTCACGGCGAAACGGCGCTGCCCGGAGCTGATCTTCGTGAAGCCGCGCTTCGACGTCTATCGCGAGGTATCGCGGCAGGTACGCGCGATCTTCGCCGATTACACTGACCTCATCGAACCATTGAGTCTGGACGAGGCCTATCTCGACGTGACCGCCGACCGGCGCGGATTGGGAACCGCGCGGGCGACTGCCGAGGATATCCGCAAGCGGATCCGCGAGGAGACCGGGCTCACGGCTTCGGCGGGCGTGTCCTACTGCAAGTTCGTCGCCAAGCTTGCGTCCGACCAGAACAAGCCGGACGGGCTATGCGTCATCACTCCCGAGCGCGCCCAGGCCTACATCGCGGCTTTGCCCGTCTCGCGATTTCACGGCATCGGTCCCGTGACGGCCCGCAAGCTCGAGGCGCTCGGAATCATGACCGGCGCCGACCTGCAGGAACGGAGCCTCGCCGAGCTCGAGACGCGCTTCGGAAGCTCGGGTCGCTGGTATTGGCGGATCTGCCGGGGGATCGACGACCGGGAAGTTTGTGCGGATCGTCCCTACAAGTCGGTCAGCGCAGAGCGAACGTTCGACGATGATTTGAAGGACCCAGACCGCCTGGCCTCGGAACTGACGAGGATTGCCGGCTATGCCTGGGACCGGATCGAACGGGCGAGCGTCTCGGGGCGGACGGTCACTCTGAAAGTCAAATTCGCGGACTTCGAGATCATTACGCGCTCGAAGAGCTTTGGAACCCTTATCGGGCGTGACGAGTTCGAGACCGCGGGCCAAGCGCTGCTCGCGGCGCTCCACCCATTGCCCAAGGGCATCCGGCTGCTTGGACTTGGGCTGCACAACCTGAGCGAAGGCGAGGCCGAGGAACCTCGCCAACTGGGACTGGCAATCTGACAACAGCATTTAAGCTGGGGATAGAATCCGACTCGGGGTGGTTTTTCGAGATCAGTTGTGATATAAAATTGTAACAGAGGCCCCCGCGATCGGCGGAGGCCGTTTTTGCAGGACCGGAAATAGGCACAGGGCCGCGACCACGACGGGTCGTTTTGGGGGACGATGCGAGAGACGTGTCGGCTCGGGTTGCCGCAACGGAAAGGATAGCAATGGCTGCGAAGGCGCTCAGCTTCGACGTTGGCGATTATGTGGTGTACCCCAAGCATGGTGTTGGCCGCGTTGTCGAACTGCAAAGCACCGAGATCGCTGGCACGAGCCTCGATCTGTACGTTCTCCGCTTCGAAAAGGAGAAGATGACCCTCCGCGTTCCCGTGCTCAAGGCGGATTCGGTGGGCATGCGCAAGCTCTCGTCCGACAAGACGATGAAGGACGCTCTCGAAACTCTGAAGGGCAAGCCCAAGGTAAAGCGCACCATGTGGTCGCGCCGCGCCCAGGAGTATGAAGCGAAGATCAACTCGGGTGACCTGACCTCAATCGCGGAAGTGACCCGCGACCTGTTCCGCCCGGAGGATGCTCCGGAGCAGAGCTATTCCGAGCGTCAGATCTTCGAGGCTGCTTCGTCGCGCCTGGCTCGCGAGCTCGGCGCCATGGAGCAGACCGACGAAAAGGCCGCGCTGGCGAAGATCCTCGAGATCCTCAACAAGGCATGGCCGATCCACAACAAGGCCAAGGAAGTCGCGAACGCTTAGTCGTTCCGGCTTGTTTGAATGAAAAGGGCGTGTCCTTCGGGATGCGCCCTTTTCTTTTGCGCTTGCCTCTGTCGTCTGCGTTAGTGTATTACGCCTCTAACACGGCAAAAAGGGAGGTCCGGATGAAACGCGTGATCGCACTCTCCATCGCAGCAGCGGCCTTAACGGCAGCTGGATGCAGCGAGGCCAGAAGCGAAAACCCGGGACCGGTCGTCGACCGCGATTTCCAAGTGGGAAGCTTTGATCGGATGGAGCTTGCCGGAGCCTATGACGCAACCGTCACGACCGGAGGCGCGCCAGCCGTCCACGCTCGCGGAAACCAGAAGGCGATCGAGGACCTCACCGTCGAGGTGAAGGACGGTATCCTCACGATCAAGCCGAAGAACAAGATGAATTGGGGCTGGAGCTCGAATCGCGGCAAGGTCGCCCTGACCGTGACCGTTCCGAGCCTTCGAGCGGCCGAACTTGCAGGCTCCGGCGATATCCGAATCAATCGCGTCGCCGGCGACAGCTTCGCCGGCTCGATCGCCGGCTCCGGAAACCTCAAGGTCGATCAGGTCGAGGTCGGCAGCTTGAAGCTCGAAATCGCCGGCTCGGGTAACGCTTCCGCCGGCTCCGGCCGCGCCAGGACCGCCGACTACAGCATCGCCGGTTCGGGCGGAATCGACACCAAAGGCGTTCAGGTCGAAACCGCTTCGGTTTCGATCGCGGGCTCCGGCGGCGTCGACGCGCACGCCAGCAACTCCGCCGCGGTCAGCATCATGGGATCCGGCGATGTGAACCTGACGGGCGGCGCCAAGTGCAGCGTCTCCAAGGCAGGATCGGGCAACGCGCGCTGCTCATAGTGACATCTTAACCATGACAGGCGAGAGTGGCGGCATGAGCAAGACCGCCATTCTCGCCTTTTTCATTGCCATGTCCGCCGCCTCGTCGGCGGGTGCAGTCGATCGCACTTTAAGCGTCACGACCTTCGACAAGATCCGAATCGACGGTCCCTACAAGGTCAAGCTGACGACCGGCGTCTCGCCGTTCGCCAAGGTCAGCGGCTCGCCCGCGGCGATCGATGGCGTCTCCGTCGACCAGCAAGGCGGCACGCTGGTCGTACGCGGCAATCCGTCGACTTGGGGCGGTTATTCGGGCCAGGGGCGCGGGCCGGTCGAAATTTTGGTGGGAACCCAGACCCTTTCCGCGGTGTGGATCAATGGCCCCGGCTCGCTGGCCGTCGACAAGATCAAGGGCCTATCTTTTGACTTGTCCGTCCAGGGATCGGGTTCGGCAGCGGTAGCAAACGCGAACGTGGACCAGCTCAAGGTCGCGATCAGTGGTGTCGGCACGGTTTCTATCGCGGGTACCGCCCCGAAGCTCACTGCTATCGTTCGCGGCACGTCGTCGCTCGATGCCTCGGCGCTCGCCGTGAAGGACGCGACCGTCGGCGCGGAAGGCCCGGCGCAGGTGCGCCTCACCGTGACCAACTCTGCCAAGATCGACGCTCGCGGAGTCTCGACTGTTGACGTTGCCGGTGGCGCCGCCTGCACCGTCACAACCCAGGGTTCAGCAATTATCTCCGGCTGCTAGCCGTCGCATTGGGAAGGAACTTCGCTGCCCGAGGAATCGTTACACTTCCGAGGCTTAAACGCATGGGAGCGAAGCGATGTATATTGGAATCGGCGGTCTCATTTTGTTGATCATCCTACTGATCATCCTGTTTTGAGAATAGCGCCCCAGGCGCGCTGAACGGCGCGCAGAGTCCTTAAGATCGAAGGCGCAGCCTGCTCAAACCGGCTGCGCCTTCTTCTTTCGTTTCGCATGTGTCAGGATGCGCCCCGTGTTGGCGCTGAAGCTCTTCGCGAAGCTGACCGCCTATTATTTTGCGGTCACCGCGGTCGTCCTGATCGCGCTGCAACTCCTGCCCGACCTGCGCGATTATATGCCGTTTGGCGGAGTAGAGGCGCTGATGTCCAACCAGGGCACCGGCATTGAAGGCATACTCGCCCCGAACGAGCAGATCAGCAACCTGCGCGAGAGCCTCTACTGGCTGGTCATCACCATTATGGGCGCACTTTTGACGGCCTTGCCCGTCAGCTGGGTCTACATCGCCGTCCGCAACCCCAAAGACTATGATCAGTCGCTTGTCGACACGATCATCGTCATGCCGATCGTCGTCACCAGCATCATCATCATTGTCCAGAACTCGCTCGCGCTGGCATTTTCGATCGCCGGGATTGCTGCCGCTGTCCGCTTCCGGAATTCTCTGAAGAGTTCTGGCGATGCCTTGTTCATCTTGCTCACGGTCGGGATCGGATTGTCGGCAGGAATCGGCGCCCTGGAACTTGCGATCGTGATGACGGTCGCATTCAACTACGTCTTCCTGCTGCTGTGGGTGACCGATTACGGCGACAGGCAGGGCCTGAAGAAGAGGTACATGACCGATTGCGATCCGGAGCAGGCCGTGATCGAGCAACGGGAAGCCGCAAAGGCAGATGAAGCCGAAGCTAGTTGATGCAGGTCTTCAGCAACCGCTTGGTCACGTCCTCGTCGCTTGCAATGTCGCGGAAGAAATTCTCGAGATAGGCCGCCGCATTCCGGCGCTTTCCTTCGTCCAATTGCGGGACGGCAGCGAGCGCTGCCAGCAGCTCCCCGCGCTTGGCACGGAATTCACGGGCAGCTTCCAGCGCTGCCGAATTGTGGATGCAGTATCCTCGGTATCGACGGTCGCGCACGGTCGCGACCGGAATGCCCTCCGGCGGCAGAGCGTAAGGCGCATTGACGAGGCCCGAATAGTCGAAGTCGTAGGGGACCGGGATGAGCGCTGTCCGGGAATTGGGAGCCGCCGCCATCAGTTTGAAGTTGTGGCAGCAGCTGAGGCCCGCGTGCGCCGCTCTCATCGACCAATCGAGATTGCCGATCATATACTCGAAGATCGAAGCGCGGGCGGCGGTTGCCGGATCGAGCTGCGAGGGGAGGATCCGGGCCGTTGTCTGGACTTCATGGAGGCCGTTGCGCTTCGCCGCATCATCGGCATCCTCGACGAAGAAGCCGATCCTCGAAATGTAAGGACGGCCGTCAGCCTCCACATAGTCGACATTGGCGATCCGGGCGCGCAGCCCAATCGGGCTCAGCACATTGAACATTCGGTACGCCGCATATTCGAGCAGCACATTGTTCTGGTGCGCGGGCGCGATCCGGCAGTGCGTGGTTAGCTTCAAAAGATGTTGACGTTCGAACAGCGAGGTCTTCGCGGGTTTCGAAGTGAACTCAACCTTCAGAGGGGGAAACTTGCAGGCGTCCTTGTTGCGCCGCGCAAATCCTCGAGGCGAGATGAGGACCGGCAATTGTTCAGCGCTGGGTGCCGCCAGGCTCAAGGTCCCAGGCCGTGCGGTCCGCAAGTCGGTCGGGGTCGCGACAATTGCCGCGATCGGTGCCCGAATCGCCATGTGAATCGGCTGGTCTTCTGAAAAGAGCCGAGTCGGCTTCTTCGGGGTTGAGCCGCCCTGCTGCGCCGCAAGCGCAAGGACCATCGCCAATGCGACCTTTGTCCCCATGTCCACAGCTCGCTTCGAAGCGAAGAGCGCCGTTAATCGTCCGTCTTTGTCAAGTCGCGCTTATCGTTTCCGGTGGTCCGGCACATCAGCTTGAGCCTCTGAAAATCGTCAGCGGACATGGCGTGAACGTAGGTTGCGCCCTTCTCCTCCGCCTCTTCGAACCGCTTAGCGCGCTTGCGGCTCAGGGGATGGCTCTGGAGGAACTCACCGGTGAATCCCGGCTCCTCGCCTTCCTGATCGGCGAGATGCGTGAAGAGGTCGCCGGTCGGCTTTGGCGAGATATGCGCGCGCTGAAGCATGGCGATCGCGTCGCCATCGGCCTCCGCCTCATTCTCGCGCGTGTAGGATAGCGAAACGAGCTGCTGCGCGTTCACTCCGACGTCGCCCGCGAAGAGCCGGATCAGCGCGCCGATGCCCAGCTCACGAATCAGCGCCTGCGTGACGTGGCGGCGGCGAACGTGGGCGATTTCATGCGCGACTACACCGGCAAGTGCGTCCGGATCCTCAACCTCGTCCAGGGCACCCTGGAAGACGATTATATGTCCGCCCGGGAGAGCCGCCGCGTTGAAGATTGGAAAATCGAGCGTGGCGATCCGGATCGGGTTGGGCCCTCGCGTCGCGCCTGGCTCGACTCGTTCGACGAGGGATTCCAGCACACGCTGCCCTTCGGCCTCGCGACAACGGTTGTCGCCGAAATCACCGACGATTGCGTCGCCAACGTTGCGCTCCCAGCTTTCGGGAACGTGCGGCGCGATCCACTTCGGCGAAAGATAGCCGACAACGAGGACACCGGCGGCAACAGCTCCGAAACCGAGCAGCGCCGGTCCGAGCCCGATCCGGTCAATCCAGCGTCCGTACTTCTCCTCCTTGCCGAGGACAGGGACAAGGCTCGATTCAGCGGATGCAGGCAGCAGGAGCCGCCAGCCTTCGATGTCTTTCCGGCCGATACGAAGCTTGTCAGGGTCGCGGTCGATGCGCCGCAGGAACTCGGCCTCGATGCTCTCGACCGATCCGTCGGCATGCTTGATGCGAAGCATATTGCCCAGTGGCTCGACCCACACCTCGCGGCGGTCACCGGTGACGCCGTCATACAGGATTCCATCGATCATGGGGGGGTCAGATTGCTCCGACGTCGAACGCATCCGCCCAGCCCTCGGCCTCGCGTGGAGCCGAGACGGTGGAGCGAGTCAGCGTGCCGAGATCGACCACGCCGTAGAGGTGCGTGTGCCGGATCATGAACGCCCAATTGCGATAGCCCCAAAAAGCGAGGCCGAACCCCAGTGTGGCAATGGCAAGGCCGATATTGCCGAGGAACAGCTTGAGCCAATCCCAGGTACTCGCATCGAAGCCCACCTCGATATCGCCGAGTGTCGTTGCCGCCGCGGCTTTCCGGTAGAATTTGGCAAACCAGTGCAATGTCGCGAGCGGAATGGCGACGTAGAAGAGGAGTGTGATCACAACGAGGAACACCACCAGTTGAGTGCCGACTCCACGTTCGACGACACCGCCGCCAGCGATCACCGTCACGACCGCAAACCCAAGCACGATTGCGACCAACGGCGCTAGGTAGACCAAGGCCCAGCGTGCCTTCAGCCCTTCCGCGTTGAGGTCCGCTCGGAATTGCAACGGTCCGAAGCTCATTGCATTCCAACGCGAGTTCCACAGACGCGTCACGGCCCACGGGAACATGATGAACAGGGTCATGAAGGAGAGAACCTGGCGGCCAAGATATTCGCCACCGTAGCTCCATCCGGGATTATCGCTACCGCCTCGGATCCCGTGCCACCAGCTCCGCGATAGCCGATACCGAAGCGCCCGGAATCGGGCGACACCCGCCAGGTAGAAGAAGCCGATGTAGAAGAGGGTCAGAACCCCGCCGGCTGCACCTGCCTTTCCCCGCGCGATGAGCGCCGGGAACAGGAACTGGATGAACAGGAAGAACGGTAGCAGGAACGCCACGACCATCAGGAAGCCGAGGAACATCTCCTTGCCGGTCCCGGTCCATTCCAGGCAGTCGTCCACGACGTGGGTGCGCGACCAGAGGTAGCGGCGCTGCCGCGCAGTCGCCCAGAAACGATAGACTCCCAGGGTGACGATGATCAGCGCGACGTTGGTCGCCGCGATCGGCAAATATTCGCGCCAGCTTCCCGTGAAGCGGATGGCGCGATCGTCCCCCTCGGCGGGCCACGCCTTGTAGCTATCCATTACTCGAAACCCCCTCCCGAGCGTCCCGGACACTGCAGTGAACAAAGTGACTTGGCAAGTCGGGCAACGCCCCCGGTTGAGACGGCCGTCCCGGATGGCTACATGCCCCTGCAATGACCAAGATGTTCAAGATCGCGCTTCCCGACGGTTCCGTGCGGGAGATGCCCGAGGGTTCGACGCCCGCGGACGTTGCCGCCGCGATCGGCCCCGGCCTCGCCAAGGCTGCACTCGCCGCCAAGGTGGACGGCGAAGTGCGCGACATCATGCGCCCCTTCGAAGGCGATTCCAGCCTGTCGCTAATCACTTCACGCGACGAGAAGGATGCACTCGAGCTCGTCCGCCACGACTTCGCGCACATCCTCGCCGAAGCGGTTCAGAACATCTTTCCGGGAACGCAGATCACCTTCGGTCCAGCGACCGAGGACGGCTTCTATTACGACTTCGCTCCGGCTCCCGGCCGCGGCCCGTTCACCGACGAGGACCTGCCCGCGATCGAGGAAGAGATGCGGCGCATCATCCGCGACGATAAGGCGCTCACCCGCGAAGTCTGGTCGCGTGAGCAGGTCCGGGAGTTCTTCAAGAACACCGGTGAAGCGTTCAAGGCCGAGTGGGTGATGGAGCTGCCCGAAGGCGAGTCGATCACCATGTACCGGACAGGCGACGGCGAAGGCGCGTGGATCGACCTCTGCCGCGGCCCGCACCTGGCCTCGACCGGGAAGCTCGACCCCAATGCGTTCAAGCTGACTCGCGTGTCCGGCGCCTACTGGCGTGGCGATCCCAAGAACCCGATGCTTTCGCGCATCTACGGGACCGCATGGCTCAACAAGAAGCAGCTCGACGAGCACCTCGTCCGGCTGGAGGAAGCGGCCAAGCGCGACCATCGCAAGATCGGCCAGGAGATGGACCTGTTCCATCTTCAGCAGGAAGCGCAAGGGTCGGTCTTCTGGCACCCCAATGGCTATGTCATCTGGCGGCAGCTCGAGGCCTATATGCGCCGCCGCCTCGACGCCTCGGGCTATGAGGAGATCAAGACTCCGCAGCTGATGAACGCCAAGCAGTGGGAGCGTTCGGGCCACTGGGGCAAGTACCGCGAGAACATGTTCGTCGTACCCGACGAAATCCCTTCGACCGAGGACGGTTCGCCGATCCTGTCTGGCGACGCCGAGCTGATGGCGCTGAAGCCGATGAACTGCCCGGCCCACATCCTGGTCTTCAAGCAGGGCATCAAGAGCTACCGCGATCTGCCGATCCGCTTCGCCGAGTTCGGATGCTGCCACCGCAACGAGCCGCACGGAGCGCTCCATGGCATCATGCGTGTCCGCCAGTTCACCCAGGATGACGCGCACATCTTCGTCACCCAGGAACAGCTGGTCGACGAAGTCGTCGCCTTTTGCGACCTTCTCGACAGCGTCTATCGCGACCTCGGCTTCGACCGCTACGCGATCAAGCTGGCACTGAGGCCGGACAAGCGCTTCGGCTCGGACGAAATGTGGGACTCGTCGGAGCAGTCGCTGCGCGACGCCGTTGCCGCGGCCGGCCGCAACACCGAGGAATTCGGCTGGGAAGAGCTTCCGGGAGAAGGTGCCTTCTACGCGCCCAAGCTGGAGTTCCATCTTTCCGACGCGATCGGGCGGACCTGGCAGGTCGGGACCATCCAGACCGACACCGTGCTGCCGGAGCGGCTCGACGCGACCTACGTCGGCGAAGACGGCGAGAAGCACCGTCCGATCATGCTCCACCGCGCGATCATCGGAACGTTCGAGCGCTTCATCGGCATCCTGATCGAGCATCATGCGGGCAAGTTCCCGCTATGGCTTGCGCCGGTGCAGGCGGTGGTGACCACCATCGTCTCGGACGCCGACGATTATGCTAGGGAAGTTGCCGCGAAGCTCGCTCAGCGGGGCATCCGCGTGGAGACCGATCTTCGCAACGAGAAGATCAACTACAAGGTGCGCGAGCACTCGCTGAAGAAGGTCCCGCTCCTGCTGGTCGTCGGCAAGCGCGAGGCCGAGGAAGGCACGGTCGCCCTGCGCCGCCTCGGTTCCGAGGAAAGACAACTTGTCATGAGCGTCGACGAGGCCTTGTCGATGATCGTGGAGGAAGCGATTCCACCCGACCTGAAGCGCTGAACCTCCTGGCGACTCTTCGCCACAGGTCGCGGCAAAAATGACGCGCTTTGGTCGCCCGGACTTTTCAATCGCGCGTCCAGTGCTTACTTCGCACCCGTCACACAGCATTTTAGGAGACTCGACTATACCACCGCCCTATCAGCGCCGACCCATGGCGCCGCCGCCGATGACCGGCCCTCGCTACAACGAATTCATCCAGTCCCAGAAGGTCAGGGTGATCGATGAGAACGGCGAGAACCTGGGCGTGATGTATACTCGAGAAGCGTTCGAACAAGCGCAGGGGGTCGGGCTCGACCTCGTCGAGATTTCCCCGAACTCCGACCCGCCGGTCGCCAAGTTCCTCGATATCGGTCGCTACAAGTACGAGGCCCAGAAGAAGGCCAACGAGCAGCGCAAGCGGCAAAAGACGCAGGAGATCAAGGAGATCAAGATGCGTCCCAACATCGACGATCACGATTATGACGTGAAGATGAAGAAGGTCGTCGAATTCCTCGAGGAAGGCGACAAGGTGAAGGTCACCATGCGTTTCCGCGGCCGCGAAATGGCGCACGGCGAGCTCGGCATGGCCGTCCTCCGCCGGGTCCAGGAACAGACCGCCGAAATGGCCAAGGTCGAGGCGCATCCGCGCATGGAAGGCCGCCAGATGCTGATGGTGCTTGCGCCCAAGTAAAGTGGCCGGAAACCGCCCTCTCAGCTGTCCGAGGTGCCAGGGCACGATGGAGGCGGGCTATATTGTCGACGAAGGCTACGGCTCGCGCACAGTTTCGAAGTGGATTGCCGGCGAGCCGGAGCGCAGCGTCTGGACCGGACTTAAGATTCGCGACAAGGACAAGCTCGACGTCACGACGTACCGCTGCAGACGCTGCGGATATCTGGAAAGCTATGCCTGACGTCAGTCGCTCGTTAAAACTGACGCTACGGCATCCTTCCTAACTCAAAGCTGCTGTTGCAATTGTGCAGCAACGTTGCGCCTTTGTGTGTCCTGTAATGCCAGCTCTGCTTTCCTTGCCCCTGCTGCTGGATTAGCTTCGCCTCGCTCACGCCGCAGGGAGAGCGGCGCACAGGGGAGGAATTACATGCGCAAGTCCGTGTGGCTGCTGTCGGCAGGCCTCGTCGCTATTTCGTGTCCGGCCTATGCCCAGGACAACCAAGCCACTCCGCAGCCAACGGAACCGTCGCCGACGGAACAGGCCGGCGTATCGGATCAGGCCCAGGCGGCCGCCGAGGCCGACTCGGGCGAGATCATCATCACCGCGCAGGGTCGCCGCCAGGTCCTCCAGGACGTTCCGATCGCCGTCACCGCGATCGGCGGCGGAGAGCTCCAGAACTCCGGCGTCACCGACATCCGCCAGCTGAACCAGCTCGCTCCGTCCCTGCTCGTGTCCTCGACCGGTACCGAGGCAAACGGCTCGGCCCGTATCCGCGGCATCGGCACGGTCGGTGACAACCCGGGCCTCGAAAGTTCGGTCGCAGTCTTTATCGACGGCGTCTACCGCTCGCGTTCGGGCATTGGCCTCAACGAAATGGGAGAGCTCGACCGGATCGAGGTGCTCCGCGGTCCGCAGGGCACGCTGTTCGGCCGCAACGCCTCGGCGGGCCTCATCAACATCATCAGCAAGAAGCCTTCGTACGAGCTCCAGGGCTATGGCGAAGCGACGATCGGGAATTACGACCTTCGCCGCCTTGCAGGCGGGATCACGGGCGGCTTCACCGACACCCTCGCCGGCCGCTTGGACGTGGTCTACGTGAAGCGCGACGGCTTCTATGACGATGCCGCCAACGACACGACGATCAACAACCGCAACCGCATCTTCACTCGCGGCCAGTTGCTGTTCGAGCCGACCGACAACATCAGTTTCCGGCTGATCGGCGATTATACGTGGCGCCACGAGCGCTGCTGCGCCGCCGTCTACGTCAATGACGAGATGAACGATAAGGTCGATGGGCTGCTCGACCCGACTCAGAACAACATCATTCGCGTCCTCGAAGCTCTTGGGCAGAGTCCGGAAGGGTTCACCGACGGGTTCGACCGCAACGTCTCGGTCACTCCGGGCCGCGGCTACGACGGGAAGACCAAGGACGGCGGTATCTCGCTCGAGGGCAATTTCGACTTCGGCTGGGCCGAGCTGACGTCGATCACCGGCTGGCGCTCGTACAAGGCCGACCAGGGCGGCGACGTGGACTATGGCACGGTCGACATTCTCTACCGGCCGGATGACGGAACCTCGTCCCGCAAGTTCCAGACCTTCAGCCAGGAGCTCCGGCTCAACGGCAACGCCTTCAACGACAAGCTCGACTGGCTGGTCGGCGCCTACTACGCCAACGAGGACCTGACGCTGAAGGACCAGTTGCGTTTCGGCGATCAGTACGGCCGTTTCGCCACTTGCCGTCTCGTGACGGGCAGCGCGCTTTCGCCTTTGTTCAACCCCGCCGCCGCCGGCTGTCTCGCGGCTCGCCCGCCGGCGTTCGGCGCGGCAAGCCCGTTGATCTACGCTGCGATCGATCGTCTCGATGGGATGAGCGACGTCGGCTCGACCGGCGACACCTACAAGCAGACCAGCAAGAACTGGGCGCTGTTCACCCACAACATCTTCCACGTCACCGACCAGTTCGACGTGACCGTCGGCCTTCGCTACACGCACGAAAAGAAGGACTTCGACGCGACCTTCGGAAACGACAATACCGCCTGCACGCTCAACCAGGCGTCGCTTCTTCCGCTGATCGGCAACGCCGCCTTGTCGCCTGTCATCCAGGGCATCCTGGGCCTGAGCTGCCAGGGCAACAGCACGGCCGAGCTCAACGGCGTTTCGATCGAGGACAAGAGGTCCGAGCACAAGCTGACCGGAACCGGCGTCCTTTCCTACAAGCCGAACGACGACATCCTGATCTACGGCAGCTACTCGCGCGGCTATAAGGCGGGCGGATTCAACCTCGACCGATCGGCGCTGAAAATCCCGATCTTCACCTTCGCATCCCAGGGTGGTGCGCAGGCACTCGTGTCGAGGCTCCAGTTCGATCCGGAAACCGTCGACGCGTTCGAGATCGGCGGCAAATATTCGGCCGGCGGAATTCTCTTCAACGTCGCCCTGTTCCGTCAGAACTTCGAGAACTTCCAGCTGAACACGTTCGACGGCACGGTCTTCATCGTCCAGAACATCAACGGCTGCGACTCCGACCTTGGCGGAGCGGACGCGGACCAGTCGAAGTTCCCGACCGCCGACAATTTCGACGCGGCTGCAGCCGCAACCGGAGCCTGCGACTCCGGTGATGTGGGCTGGGGCGTACGGTCACAGGGCATCGAGCTCGAGGCCTCGGCCCGGGTCACGCCCGACCTGCACCTCAACGCAGGCTTCACTTACGCCAACACCAAGTATCGTGGTGATCTGGTCGGCACCGACGACGGTGCACCGCTGAACCAGGCGCTTCGTCGCCTGCCGGGCCGACGGGTGTCCAACGCTCCGTCGACCGTCGTAACCGGCTCCGCGTCATGGACGCCGCCGATCGGTGGCGGTGGAATCCACGGCCTGTTGTACCTCGATGCCCGCTACAGCAGCGGCTACAACACCGGCTCCGACCTGTTCCCGCAAAAGGAGCAGGACCGCTTCACCGTGGTCAACGGACGCATCGGCATCCGCGGGCCGGACGACGCCTGGTCGGTCGAGCTGTGGGGCCAGAAT
>JBKPKZ010000035.1:0-2310 GCA_046731355.1 Pseudomonadota bacterium
ATCCTTGAGGGCGACCAGTTTCTCGCGGCCCGGAGCCTCGTGCACCCGGTACATGACCGGCGCTTTCTTCGCCTCCAGCGCCCGCGCGGCGGCGACATTGGCGGCGATCATGAAATCCTCGACCAGCCGGTGCGCATCGAGCCGGTCGCGCGGCGCGATCGAGGTGATCCGGCCCTTCTCGTCGAGCATCACTCTTCGTTCGGGGATGTCGAGTTCCAGCGGCTCGCGCTTGTTGCGGGCGGCGAGCAGCGCGCGCCATGCGCCCCAAAGCGGCTGGAGCGCCGTTCGGACCAGCTCCTCCGGAACGGCACCCTCGACCTCCGGCATCGAGCAGGTCGGCGAGGAGACCTCGACCCTTTCCTCTCCCGCGGCGTCGATGGCGGCCTGCGCATCCTCATAGGCAATGTTTGCAGCGACGCAAATCTTCGCTCGCGTAAATCGCCAGCTCTTGAGGCTTCCGTCCCTGGCGATCTTGAGATGGCAGGCCATCGCCGCCCTCGGCTCGCCGGCCTTCAGCGAACAGATGTCGGCGGACAATTCCTCCGGGAGCATCGGCACGACCCGATCGGGGAAATAGACGCTGTTGCCGCGCGCCCTCGCCTCGCGGTCGAGCTCCGAGCCGGGACGGACGTAGAAGCTGACGTCGGCGATCGCGACGATCGCCTTCCAGCCGCCCTTGTTGCCGTCGTCGTCGTCGGGCGCGGCCCAGATCGCATCGTCATGGTCGCGGGCATCCGCGGGGTCGATCGCCACGATCGGCAGGTGGGTAAGGTCCTCGCGCTCGCCCAATGGCTGCTTCGCAACCCGGTGCGCCTCGTCGATCGCTTCCTTGCGGAATTCGTGGCGGAGGCCGTGCTTGTGGATGGCGATGAGGCTGAAGCTTCTGGGAGCGAACGGATCGCCGAGCACGGCATCGACCCGGGCGGTCACCCGCGGCGGGCGGCCCGACACCTCGCAAAGGACAAGGTCGCCCGGCTCGGCGTCCTTCAGGTCGGCGATCGCGAGCTCGCGCCGCTCTTTCTTCTCTACCGGGGTCAGCCAGAAGCGCTCGCCCTCCTTGCGCACCACGCCGAGCACCAGCTCGGCCGAGCGCATCAGCTTCTTCATCGGGTGGGCGACATGGCCCTGCCCGCGCTCCTCGGTCCTCGCGAGGATCCGATCACCGATCCCCAGCGCGCCTCGCCGGCCACGCTCGATCACTCGGAGCCGCGGCGGCGGTCCGTCGGCGTGCCATTGCTCCGGGACGGCGAAGATGTTGCCGCTGTCGTCCGCCTCGACGATCCTAAGGACCGTGACCTTGGGAACGCCCCCCGACTTGTGGAAGGCGCGGCCGGGAGCGCTGTCGATCAGCCCCTCGTCGGCCATGTCCTTGAGCAGGGCCTTGAGCAGGATCTTGTCCTGGCCCGAGAGGCCGAAGGCGCGGGCTATCTCGCGCTTGCCCGCCGGCTGGTCGGACGTCGCGATGAAGTCGAGGATCTGCTTGCGGCTGGGCAGCCCGGCCGAATGTTTGCGCGCCATGCAAGAGGCCCTAAACGCGCCTAGCGCAGCTGGCTATCCTTGCTTCCCCGCCGATTGATGGTCGAGTGAACGACCGCCTTGTCGCGTGTCGACTGGCAGGCGACGCAGGTGCGGACACCGGGAAGCGCCTCGCGCCGCTTCTTCGGGATGGGCTCCCCGCAATCGTCGCATTCTAAAGCGCTTTCGCCTGAGGGCGTGAGCGCACGAGCGCGAAGGATCGCGTCCTTCACGGTATCCTCGATCTGGTCCTGAACCGCGCCGTCGCGCGTCCATCCGCCGGCCATGAGCCTTCCTTTCTCCCTTTCAATATAGGGAGAAATCGGGGCTATTTCACGGGTTCCGGCGGTGGCGCGACAAAAGGTTTGAACGCGCCTCCGGGAACGGCCGAGGCGACGGGGCTTTCGAAACCGTCGTCGCTGACGGACGCCACTCCGAACACGAAGTCGTCGACGCGAACATGGGGCAGCGTGGCTTCGAGGGGATCGGACCCGCCGGTGTCGCAGTCCGCGGGCGCGCCCTTCGTGCAACTGCTGCCCGTTCGAACGACTGGAAGGGACTGGGTCCACTGGTTGGAATCGGTCCGGCGCCATCTGACCCGGTACGAGCGGGCGCCGGGAACGGGATTCCAGCTGAGCTTGGTGTCGGTGCTCACGGCTCCCTCGACCTTCGCTTCAGGCGGTGGAGGCGCACTCGCAATTCCGGCAAGTGCCGCAACATTCAGCTTCGTCACCTTCTCCAGGTACGGAAAGTCCATGTGGTCGATGGTGTCGCCGTAGACCTTGCCGTTCTCGG
>JBKPKZ010000036.1:0-8212 GCA_046731355.1 Pseudomonadota bacterium
TCCTCAACAAGGGCCCGGGCGACCGCGCGCGCCAGATCGCCGTCAACATGGAGCGGCTCCGCTGGCTCGACCGCAATCCGCCGGAAACCCGGATCGACGTCAACACCGGCGCTGCGACGCTCGAATATTGGCGCAACGGAATTCTCCGCGACAAGCGCAACGTCGTCGTCGGACAGCCCGACTGGGAAACTCCGCAGCTGGGGTCGCCGATCGTCCAGCTGGTCGCCCACCCTTACTGGCGGGTTCCCAAATCGATTCTCGAGGACGAGCTCATCAAGAAGAGCCCGGCCTATCTTCAGGAGCAGGGCCTGGAGTGGCGCGATGACCGCCTCGTCCAGCTGCCGGGTCCGAAGAACGCCTTGGGCGAGGTCAAGTTCGACATGCGCAACGACCAAGCGATCTATCTTCACGACACGCCCGCCAAGGCGTTGTTCGGGCTTCCCGAACGCCACCGGAGCCATGGCTGCATCCGGGTCCAGGGGGCGCTCGATTTCGCGATGCTGCTGGCCAGCGACGACGGGGCCCTGGTCCCCTTCCAGGAAGCGCTGATGAAGTTGGACGAGGAAGGCTTCGTCAAATTGAGGAAGGAAGTGCCGGTGCGTCTGATGTACCGCACCGCCTTTCTCGACGATCGTCAGGTCCGCATCGTCGACGACGTCTATGGTTGGGACGACGACGTCGCTTACGCGCTCGGCTACGTCCGCCGGCCGCCGCGCGCGAAGGTCAAGCGCGAAGGCGGCGACGTCGGCCCTTAGAAGGGAGCTCATCCCTTTAAGCATGGACGGCAGCGACAGCCCAATTGAGGGTAACAGCTTCGCCCGAGAGGTAGTCGCGTGCTCTATTCTTGTACTGCACGGAAGGGATTACCGGAGTACCCATTCGATGAGGTCACCACCCGAATGGACGTCGTCAACTACACTGAAGCCCGTCAGAACCTGAAAGGGGTCATGGATCGCGTCGTCGCTGACAGGACAGCGATTGTCATAACCCGTCAGAATGCCGAAGCCATCGTCATGGTGTCGCTGGCTCAGTGGAACTCAATCAATGAGACTCTCCATCTGCTCTCGTCGCCTAATAACGCGGACCGCCTGCTCACGGCCATTCGTGAGCTTGAAGATGGGTCCGGCACTGAGCACGCGCTGATCGAAACCCGAACACGTTGAGACGTGAAACTAACGACAGTTCTCCATCGATCTTGGACTGCTTACGCAGCGCCTTTGCCAACGCGGCAAGCAATGCAATTCCCATGGATTTGCCTTTCCACCGGAGGAACAGATGTTGACATTTGTTCACAGTGTGTTATATGAGTAGATCGCGACATCCGAACAAGGAGGTCGAGGAGGCGGTCGCCGAAGCAGAAGACAAAGGTTGGGTTTTCCGGCCCCTGGGGCATTGGGGCCGCATCTTTTGTCCGCATCACGTTCGCGGGGAGGGATGTCAGGTAGGCATCTATGGAACACCCAAAAACCCCGAGAACCACGCGAAGCAGCTCAAGCGACAAGTCAATCGTTGCCCGCACGTCGGGACAGGGGAGAACGATGAAGACCTATGAGTTCACGATTATCGCTTCCGGGCTTGATCCGGAGGCTGGCGACTTTGAGACGCGCTTCCTTGAGGCGGGATGCGACGACGCGACCGTTGGCTTCCAAAATGGCCACATTCTCATAGATTTTTCGCGGGAAGCCAGGTCGCTGACTGAGGCAATTGTGACGGCCGTTGAGAGCGCCTTGCGGGGCGGTGCCATTGTTGAACGAGTGGAACCAGATCCGTTGGTAAGTCTCTCGGACATGGCAAGCCGATCCGGCATGACCAAGGGAGCAATGTCCAACTATTCTAAAGGTCATCGCCTGGACGGGTTTCCGGCGCCTACCGCGCGCGTGACCACGCCATCTCCCCTTTGGAATTGGGCGCAGGTCGCGGAATGGCTTTACCGAAATGGGCGCATCTCAAGAGACGAAGCTCTTGAAGCTGGCGTTTTCGCTGCTGCGAACGGCATTCTAGAATGTGACGGAGGCGCACTCGCGGATGCACTCGAAAGGCGCACTGAAGAGCTAGAGGCAGCTCTAGGCTAGCCTGCTGCTAGCGCATCTCCGGCAGATAGGCGTCGTCGACGGCGTCGCTGAACTTGGTGATCCGGCTGTCGAACTTCATCCGGACCGTGCCGGTAGCGCCGTGGCGCTGCTTGGCGACAATCAGGTCGGCGCGGCCGTAAATCCGGTTCATCTCCTCGTGCCAGGCCGCGAAGTCCGGGTGGTCGTCGTCGGGCTTCTTCGCGGCGAGATAATAGTCGCCTCGATAGACGAACCAGACCATGTCGGCGTCCTGTTCGATGGAGCCCGATTCACGAAGGTCGGAGAGCTGCGGCCTCTTGTCCTCGCGCTGTTCGACGGCGCGGCTGAGCTGCGAAAGCGCGAGCACCGGCAATTCCAGCTCCTTGGCGAGCTGCTTCAGGCCGCGGCTGATCTCCGAGATTTCCTGGACCCGATTGTCGTTTCCGCTTCTGCCGGTGCCCTGCAGGAGCTGGAGGTAATCGACGACGACGCAGCCGATGCCCTTCTGCCGCTTCAACCGGCGTGCCCGGGTGCGCAGGGCTGCGATGGTCAGGCCCGGAGTATCGTCGATGTAGAGTGGAAGGCCTTCCAGCTCGGCGGCGGCCCGGGCGAGCTGGCGGAATTCCTGCTGGCTGATCTTCCCCATTCGGAGGTTCTCGGAGCTGATCCCCGATTCCTCGGCGAGGATGCGGGTCGCCAGCTGGTCCGCCGACATTTCGAGGCTGAAGAAGGCGACCGGGGCGCCGGCCGACTTCGCCGGCTCGATCCCGTCCTCGATGTCGCGCGAGAAGCGCTGCGCAGCGGCGAAGGCGATGTTGGTCGCGAGCGAGGTCTTGCCCATGCCGGGGCGGCCGGCGAGGATCACGAGGTCGGACTTGTGAAGGCCGCCAACCTTGGAGTTGATGCCTTCGAGCCCGGTCGTGATGCCCGACAGGTGGCCGCCGCTGTTGAGCGCTTTTTCGGCCATCTGCACGGCGAGCTTGGTCGCATCGCCGAAGCTCTTCGCCTTGCCCTCGGCCCCGCCTTCCTCGGCAACCTTGTAGAGCTCGGTCTCGGCCCGCTCGATCTGCTCGAGGGGTGCCACGTCCTCGCTGGTGTCGAGCGCGCTCTCCACCAGGTCGCGCCCGACACCGATGAGCGCCCGAAGCAAGGCCAGGTCGTAGACCTGTTGGGCGAAATCCTTCGCTCCGATGATCGCCGCGCCGGAGCCGGTCAGGGTCGCGAGATAGGAGGCCCCGCCGATCTCCTTCATCGATTCGTCGGCCTCGAAGCTCGGCCGGAGAGTCACCGGGTTCGCGACCATGTTGCGGTCGGTGAGCTTTAGAATCGCCTCGTAGATCCGGCCGTGCATCGGCTCGAAGAAATGGTGCGGCTTCAACTTCAGCTGGACGTCTTCAACCAGCCGGTTGTCGATCATCAGAGCGCCGAGGAGAGCGGCCTCCGCCTCGACGTTCTGCGGCAATGCAGCGGTTGCCGGCGGTTCGGCGCTTTCGGCGATACGGATGACTTCGGCCATGGCTTTCATTGGCCGTTGTTCGGCCACCCTCCAACGAGAACAAAAGTAGCACCAACGGATCGGCCTGTGGATAGGCTGTGAGCGGTTTGTCGACGCAGGTCGGAGCCTGCGCCGATTTTCGGAAGCGCCCTGCATCCACAGAAAAAAGAAACGGCTGATTGAAGGGCGAAATGGTGGCCGTTAGGCCACTTGCCCATGTCCATACTTTCCGACCGCTGGATTCGCGAGCAGGCCCAATCGAACGCCATGATCGAGCCGTTCGTCGAGGCGCAGCGGCGCGAGGGGTGCATCAGCTACGGGCTGAGCTCCTACGGCTATGACGCGCGCGTCGCCGACGAGTTCAAGATCTTCACCAACGTGGATTCGGCGACCGTCGACCCCAAGGACTTCGCCTCGAACAGCTTCGTCGACCGCAAGACGGACGTCTGCATCATCCCGCCCAACAGCTTCGCCCTCGCGCGCACCGTCGAATATTTCCGGGTGCCGCGCGACGTGCTCGTCATCTGCCTTGGCAAGTCGACCTATGCGCGGTGCGGGATCATCGTGAACGTCACTCCGCTCGAGCCCGGCTGGGAAGGCCATGTGACCCTCGAATTCTCGAACACGACCCCGCTTCCGGCGAAAGTCTACGCCAACGAGGGCGCGTGCCAGTTCCTGTTCCTGCAGGGCAACGAGCCGTGCGAAGTGAGCTACGCCGACCGCGCCGGCAAATACATGGGCCAGCGCGGAGTGACCTTGCCCAAGCTTTGAGCGGCGGATCAGCTTTCGTCGAGAATGCCGGCGCGGGGGCCGTTCTTCTGAATCGAGGCGATGGCGTTCTCGGCGCCCGACTTGCTCGAATAGCCCTCGGTCCAGAAGATCTTCTCGCTGTTGTACTCGAAATAGGCGCGGTACTCGCCGCCTGAGGTTTTCCGAATGACGAACTTGTGCGCCATGCCGATTCTCCTGACCCCGGTTAACGGGCCTGCCGGAATGGCTGCGTCGCATTGCAGTTTGAAGACAAGCCCGCGATTGCGCCGCCGGTGACCCTCGAAGAAGCCCGCGAGCTCGATGCGCTCGATCCCTTGCGTTCAATGCGCGAGCGGTTCGATCTCCCTGACGAGGTCATCTACCTCGACGGAAATTCGCTCGGAGCACTTCCGAGAGCCACGTCCGCGCATCTTAAGTGCGTGATCGAGCGGCAGTGGGGCAAGGACCTCATCACCAGCTGGAACAGGCATGGCTGGATCGACTGGCCGCAGCGGATCGCGGCCAAGCTCGCTCCGATCGTCGGAGCGAAGCAAAGCGAGTTGCTGGTCGCCGACTCGACGACGGTCTGCCTGTTCAAGCTGCTCGCTGCAGCGGTTGCCGCTCGACCCGGACGCTCGACGATCCTGACCGACAAGGACAATTTCCCGACCGATCTCTACGCGGCGCAAGGCCTGGCCAGCTCCCAGCCGCAGGTCCAGGTGAAGGCGGTCGCCGCTCATGAACTCGTCGATGCACTGGACGAGGAGGTCGCGGTCCTCTTCCTCACCCATGTCGACTACCGGAGCGGCGCCCGCCACGACATGAGTGCGCTCAACGAGGCGGCGCACTTGGCCGGAGCGCTCACCTTGTGGGACCTCTCCCACAGCGCTGGCGCGGTCGAGCTCGACCTTAGCGGGTCGGGCTTCGATCTCGCGGTCGGCTGCGGCTACAAATATCTGAACGGCGGGCCGGGAGCTCCCGCCTTCCTTTGCGTCGCCGAGCGACTGCAGGCCTCGCTCCGCTCGCCGCTGCCGGGCTGGATGGGGCATTCGGACCCGTTCGCGTTCGCGGGAGAATTCACGCCCGCCTCCGACATCCGGAAGTTCCTGACGGGAACCCCCTCGGTCCTCTCCCTCGCGGCGCTGGAAGCCGGCCTCGACACGTTCGATGGCGTTGAGGTCGCGGACCTCGAGAAGAAGGCGCGAGATCTGTCGGCCTTTTTCGTCGGCTGCGTGGAGAGGCTCTGCGGAGGCGAAGTGACGCTCGCCAGCCCGAGGGAGCCGGAACTTCGGGGAAGCCACGTGGTCTTCGCCCATCCCCAGGGGTACGCCGTGATGCAGGCGCTGATCGCCCGCGGAATCGTCGGCGACTTCCGCCCGCCTGACCTGATGCGCTTCGGTTTTGCTCCGCTCTACAACAGCTTCGAGGACGCCTGGCGCGCTTCATCGGCGCTTCTCGACATCCTCGCGGAGGGCGAGTGGGAACAGCCACATTTTCAGGAACGTCAGAGGGTTACCTGACCGCTCCAAGGCTGTTTGTTTCGAAACGGGACAAGCTCGATGTTAAAAAAACGTTACCTCCGGCGGGCCAAAGTGGGTTAATAAAGCGTATACGCACGACTCGACGGGCGAGTCGCGAACAAGGGGCTGCATCCCCTCCAAGGAGGTGTCGAATGCGTAAATTGGTATTGGGACTGGCCGGCGCGGCCGCGCTGGCTTTTGGATCGACGCAGGCGAGTGCGTCCGCGATCATCACGTTTGGCGCAACGAACCCGGTTCCGGGTAACAACGACTTCCAGACCGACCTCGCTGGTCTGGGGCTGACTCTGTTCACGACGGACGGCGCGACGATCACGCTTACCGAGAATTCGGTGCTGACGTTCGATTTCTTCGGGTCCGAGAGCGGCTTCGACGACACGTTCCAGGCAGGCTCGGTCAGCTTTACGGAGACTTCCGGATTCACGTCCTGGGGAGCGGTTCCGCTCGGCGCCGACGCGTTCCTGATGGGAAGCCTCGCTGGTCTGCTGAATTTCTCGAGCGCTACTGGCCCGGGCGCCGACGCGACCGTCGGCGACGACGGCTTCGGCATCTTCCTCGGCGCCAACGCCGTCAGCGGTCTTTCCACCAACGTCTTCTGGCTGGGATATGACGACCAGATCACGAACATCGACGACAACCACGACGACATGATCATTCGTGTCACCGTGTCGCCGGCGGTTCCTGAGCCGGCCACGTGGGCGATGATGCTGCTGGGCTTCGGCGCAGCGGGCTTCGTGCTCCGTCGCCGCCGTGCTCCGGTTCTGGCGCAGGCAGCCTAAGCTACCAAGCTACGCAAGGATAAGGGCGGCTCCTCGAGCCGCCCTTTTTCTTTGCCCGCACTCCCGTCAGCCGTTCGCGAGCGCCGGCTTCTGCTCCCTGGCCTTGGCCGCATGAGCCGAATCTTCCGCAAGCGCCGCCCGTGAACGGTGGATCATGTCGACCCAGTTCGCGAAAGCGTGCGCGAGGACGGTCACGAGGTCCTTCAGCGGCCCGTCCTTCAGGCACCCGTCATCATCGAAGGCATCGTCCGACACGTGGCCGAGATAGGCCTCGGGCTGCTGCATGATCGGCATGTTGAGGAACACCGCGGCCTGGCGGATCTGGTGATTGGCGCCGAAGCCGCCGATCGAGCCTGGCGACACCGTCACGATCGCTCCCGGCGTCTTGTCGAACACGCTCTGGCCGTAGGGGCGCGAGCCGACGTCGATGGCGTTCTTGAGGACGCCGGGGATGCCGCGATTGTATTCGGGGGAAACGAACAGGACGCCGTCCGCAGCGCCCACCTCGCGGCGGAAGCGCGTCCACTGGTCCGGCGGATTGCCATCGAGGTCCTGGTTATAGAGCGGCAGGTCGCCGATCTCGATCATCGAGCAGTCGAGATTGTCGTTGCGGATCGCGCAAATGGAGCGCGCGACCTTCCGGTTCAGGCTTCCTTCCCGAAGGCTGCCGACGATGATTGCAATCTTGTAGGCCATGGAAGCTCCTTTTTTGCTGATGCCCCAATACTCCTCCTGTCCGAAGGTTGCGACGAGAGTCAGCGGCGGCGGGAATCGTGGCGGATGTTGGCCGGGCGGCCGCGGCGCCCGGTGTTTCGAACGCGGTCCCTTCGCTCAGCGACGGAGCGGCGCGGGCCTCCGTAGCTTCCTTCCGGAAGCTCGAAGCGAAGCGAGCCGCTGACGGGATTGGCGTCGGCGAGCCTCAAGGTCAGGCGCTGGCCGACCCGATAGGTCTCGCCGGTCTCCTCGCCGACCAGCTGCCGAGCGGCCTCGTCGTACCGGAAATATTCCTGGCCGAGCGTCTGGGCGAGGACGAGCCCGTCGCCGCCCAGGTCCTCGACCGTCGCGAAGAAGCCGAACGGCTGGACCCCGGTCACCCGGCACTGGACGAGCTGTCCGACCTGGTCGGAGAGGTAGGCGGCGACATAGCGGTCGATCGTCTCGCGCTCCGCCTCCATCGCCCGGCGCTCGAGCATGGAGATCTTCTCGCCGATCTCCTCGAAGCGCTCCTCCTCGCCGTCGGGAAGGCCGCCCTCCCCCAGCCGGTATGCGCTGACGAGGGCGCGATGGACGAGCAGGTCCGCGTAGCGCCGGATCGGCGAGGTGAAGTGCGCGTAGGTCGCGAGCGCGAGGCCGAAGTGGCCGAGCCGCTCGGGGCCGTAGCGCGCCTGCATCTGCGTTCGAAGCAATTGCTCCATGATCTCTTCGCGCCCGCTCTTGTCGCCGAGCCGCTCGATGATGCGGTTGAAGGTGCCGGGCTTGATCACCTGGCCGAGCGCGAACTCCAGGTCGAAGGTCGCGAGATAATCCTTGAGGGCGACCAGTTTCTCGCGGCCCGGAGCCTCGTGCACCCGGTACATGACCGGCGCTTTCTTCGCCTCC
>JBKPKZ010000037.1:0-20662 GCA_046731355.1 Pseudomonadota bacterium
GGCGTCACGAACTTGCCGGTGCCGTCGACCTGGTAAGCGCCTTCGGGAACCGCAATGTCCGGCCCGCCGATTGCCTGGATCACTCCATCGGCAAGAATGACGGTACCGTTTTCGACACGGCCTCCCTCGCCATCGAAGACGGTCGCTCCGCGGATTGCGGTGACCGCTCCCGGATAACGGTGGTAGGTCGAGGGATACGGGTCCAGATTGACATGGACCGGCGGCGCCAGCTTCTTCGGCGCAGTAGCCGTGGCGCAGCCCGCTAGACAGAAGGAAACGGCGGCAATCGCCGCCGTGACCCCTTTATTTGACACCGTGCATCCAACGCTGAAGCGGCCAGCTCAGAAGGAACAGCACGACGCCCGCACCGATTGCTATCCACGCAATGGTCGTGAACGTCGCCGTGTAAGTGTCGAGGCTGACCTTCAGGTTGGTGACCTGCCCGCCGACCGTCTCGACGCTCGCAAACTGAGCGACGACGCCCGCGACGTATTGCGCGACCGAAATCGACAGGAACCAGACCCCCATCATCAGGCCGACGACCCTGGCGATCGACAATTTCGTGATCATGCTCAATCCGACCGGCGATATGCACAATTCTGCGAGCGAGTGGATCAGGTAGAGGCCAGCCAGCCACCACAAGCCGACCTGCCAGTTGTTGGCTTCGGTCGCGAACTCCGTGCCGAGGACGAGGAACAGGAAGCCCGCGCCGACGCCCATCAGAGCGATCGAGAACTTGACCGGAATCGAAGGCTCGAGCCCCCTCTTGGAGAGGAAGCCCCAGAGCAGGCTCATGACTGGAGCGAAGATCACGATGCTGATCGGGTTGAAGTTCTGGGTCTGCGGAGCGGACATCGAGAACAGCCCGAACACGCTGCGGTCGGTGTTGCGGTCCGCGAACAGGGTCAGCGACGAGCCGGCCTGTTCGAACAGCGTCCAGAAGAAGACGTTGAAGACGATGAGGATCATCGCCGCCGTCATCATCTGCGCCTCCTGCTTGGTTCCCTTCGCGTAGGACCAGGCGAGAATGCCCGGAACTGCGATGATGAAAGTGCCGAACAGCAATTTGCCCATCAGCGGCAGGGAAATGAGGTAGCCGATGAAGCCGGAACCGGCCTCGGCCTCGGTCGCGTTCATCAGGTTGCTGAACAGGAAGACGAACACCGGCACGGCAAGGAGCGCGCAGATGTAGATCGTGATGTCGCGGTTCTTGGCATTCGCCGGACGCTCTCCGTAGCCCGAGAGACGGCCGCCATCGAATTGAATGAGCGCATAACTGATCAGCATTCCGATTCCGGCAAGGCTGAGGCCGGCCCACCAGCCGAACGCGTCCGCCAGGAACGGGCAGAGCAGCTGTCCGCCGATCGAGCCGAGATTGATGCCCATGTAGAAGATGGTGAAGCCGCTATCGCGACGGCGATCGCCCTGCTCGTAGAGAGCTCCGACGATGGTCGAGATGTTCGGCTTGAAGAAGCCGTTGCCCACTGAGATGAGGGACAGCGCGATCAGCATGATCGCAAGGGTCAGCGGATCGCGCTCGCCTCCGAACTCGACCGATCCCTTTGGAAGGCGCTTGGCCTCCTGCCCGGCGTTCAGGAGCGAAACCGACCCATCTTCGTTGCCGCGGATCTGAAGTTTCCGGCCGTTGTCGACCAGGTAGCGAGCCTCGTTCGGATCGCTGGTCGGCCGGTCGACGAAATTGTCGACTACGACTTCGTAGCGCTGGCCATCAACTTCGGCGAACGGCTTGGCCGGCGATCCGCCGAATGCGAGCGTGAAATAGCCGATCGCCATCAAGATGGCGCCGAACTTGATCGAGCGCTTGGAGCCAAGATACTGGTCGGCGATGAATCCACCGACCAGCGGGGTCAGGTAAACGAGTGCCGTGTAACCGCCGTAGAGGCCGGTCGCCTGCTGGTCCGAGAAGAGAAAGTGCTTGGTAAGGTAGAGCGTGAGCAACGCCCGCATGCCGTAGTAGCCGAAGCGCTCCCACATTTCGGTAGTGAACAGCCGCGCCAACTGCCGCGGGTGGCCGAACCACGTCTCTTTCTTGGCCGGATTGGCGTGCCCGGATGCGGGCGAAAAAGGCTCTTCTACGGCCGGTGTATCGACCATCCGGTTGTCTCCCCTCGCGGATGCGAAAAATTTGGGCGACCCTAACGGGTGAAACAGTCTTGTGAAGCGGATTGTTGCAAAGCTGTGGCATCCCTAGATGAACGGCCACATGCTCAACGACCGCTCATCAGCCCTCTCCCTGCTCAAAACCCGCCGCTCGGGACGTCCTCGGGAGATGGTCGGCCCTGGGCCGTCCGACGAGGAGCTTCGTCAGATCCTCGAAATCGCCATGCGAGTTCCCGATCACGGCAAGCTCGCGCCATGGCGGTTCGTCGTCGTCGGCAAGGACCAGAGGGAGCACCTTGCGGTTCTTCTGCACAAGGCGCTCCAGGCGGAAGACGAGTGCGCAGGCCCGGCTCACCACGAGAAGGAGGATCAATTCGCGAGGCAAGGTGAGGCGCTGGTCGTCGCAATCTCGTCACCGATTCCCGAACACAAGATTCCTGTATGGGAGCAGGAATTATCTGCGGGCGCCGCCGCGATGAACCTCCTCAGCGCCGTCCATGCCATGGGCTACGTCGGCGGCTGGATCACCGGCTGGCGCGCCTATTCGCCGATCGTGAACGCGGCTTTCGCCGAGCCTGGAGAACGCATTGCAGGCTTCATCTTCATCGGAAGCCCGGGCCGGGAACTGGAAGAGCGTCTCCGTCCCGATCCGGCGCAAATTGTGAAGAAATGGGCGCCACCTGTAGATTGACCGTTGATGCGCGGTGCTGTATTAGAACAGCATGACGCTTAAGACCCAGCACGAAAAGCCCGTCTACGTTCGTCTTCGCGAGACGATCGCGGACGCAATCCTTTCCGGGAAATTTCGTGATGGCGATCCGCTTCCATCAGTCCGCGCGCTCGCTGCCGAGCAGCAGGCGAACCCGCTGACAGTGGCCAAGGCGTATCAGGGATTTCAGGACGAAGGTCTTGTCACCGTTCGGCGCGGCGTCGGCCTGTTCGTCGCGCCGGGCGCACGCGTCCGTCTCCGCGATGGCGAGCGCAAGCGCTTCGTTGAAGAGGAATGGCCGGCGATCCGCGAGCGCATGGCTCGCCTCGGCCTCGATCCAGCCGAATTGATGGGCCACGAAAGGGTCTAGGCAAGCTCTTCCGCCGGAGCGCCATAGAGCATCTCGGCGGTCGCTTCGGCACCAGCCCCGAGGCCGAGCGCCTCGGGTGTGACCACCGACAGGAAATACTCGATCGCCGCTCGGCGGCCTGCGTTGGAGCGATCTCCTTCGCCTGCGTCGATCGCACTGCCCAGCCGCTCCATCAGCCAGCCGGCGGTGAGAACCGCCATCATGGTCATTAGCGGATAGCTCGCCACCAGCCGGTCTTCAGGCTGCGCGTTTCGAGCGGTGGCGACCAGCACCTCGACCTCGTCGGTCAGCGCGATCAACTCCTCGTGCCGGGCCTCGGCACGGATGTCCGCGAAAAGGGCATCGAGCGCGGCACCGCCATCGAGGCCGATCTTGCGCAAGACGAAATCCGCGGCCTGGATGCCGTTGGTGCCCTCGTAGATCGGCGCAATCCGAGCATCGCGCAGATGCTGAGCGGCGCCGGTTTCCTCGATGAAACCCATGCCGCCATGAACCTGGATTCCGAGACTGGAAACTTCACAGCCGACGTCGGTGCACCAGGCCTTGACCAAGGGCGTGAGAACATCGGTGCGAAGTCCAGCCTCACGATCGCCCAGCGTTGCCCGGTCCAGCTGCCCGAACGCGTAATAAGCGAGCGCCCGCGCGGCCATCGTCAGGGCCCGCATCCGCACCAGCATGCGCCGGACATCGGGATGGTCGGCGATCCGCATCGGCCGGCCCGCGCGCTGCCCCTGCTTGCGATCGAGCGCATAGGCGACCGCGCGTTGAGTGGCTCGTTCAGCCAGGCCCACGCCCTGTAAACCGACATTGAGGCGGGCATTGTTCATCATCGTGAACATCGCCGACATGCCCGCGAGTTCGGGGCCGATCAGCCAGCCCGTCGCTCCGCCATTCTCGCCATAAGCCATGACGCAGGTCGGCGAGGCGTGGATTCCCATCTTGTGCTCGATCGACACGCATTGAAGGTCGTTCGGCTCACCGTCCGGGAGCACTTTCGGTACGAGGAAAAGCGAAATGCCCTTGGTTCCCTCGGGGGCCCCGGGGGTCCGCGCCAACACCATGTGGATGATGTTGTCGGTGAGGTCGTGCTCTCCGTAGGTGATGAAGATCTTCGTTCCGCTGATATTCCAGCTGCCGTCTCCAGCAGGGACGGCCTTCGACTTGAGCGCACCCACATCGCTTCCGGCCTGCGGCTCGGTCAGGTTCATCGTCGCGGTCCATTCGCCGCTGACGATCTTCCCGAGATAGTCCCGCTTCAGCTCTTCCGAGCCGTGGGCCTCGATCGCTTCCACCGCGCCCAGGCCGAGCATCGGGCAAAGCGCGAAGGCGACATTCGCGGCGTTGAAGTCCTCCATCATTGCCGCGGACAGGCAGTTCGGCATCCCCTGCCCACCTGCCTCCACCGGGCCGGAAAGTCCCATCCACCCCCCTTCGACGAACTTGGCATAAGCGCCGCGCCAGCCTTCGGGCGTCGACACCGCGCCGTTCGTCCAGCGCGAGGCCTGGCGGTCGCCGATCTCATTGAGCGGGGCCAGCTCGCCCTCCGCGAACTCCGCTGCCGCCTGCAGCAACGCGTCCACCACGTCCGGAGTCGCTTCGGCGAACCGGTTCGACTTGGCGAGGTCGGCGATCCTCACGACATGGTCGAGGACGAGGCGCTGGTCGCTGACTGGGCACGCGAAGCTCATGCTTGCTCCACTTGATGGCGGCTTCCCTCGTCTATAGCGGCGGCGCCATGCCCGAGGCCACCCGGATACTGCCCTTCAGCGAGGAAGCGATCGCCGAGGCGGCGCGCCTGATCGGCGAAGGACAGCCCGTCGCGGTTGCCACGGAGACCGTCTACGGGCTCGCCGCAGATGCCCAGAATGCGGAGGCGGTCGCTCGCATCTACGAGGCAAAGGGCCGCCCGAGCTTCAATCCATTGATTGTCCATGTCCCCGACCTGCTAGCGGCCAGGCGCATCGGGGTTTTTTCAGATCGCGCCACATTGCTTGCCGAGGAGCATTGGCCGGGTCCGCTGACCCTGGTCGTGCCCTTGCGGAAGGATGCAGGGATCGCAGCGATCGTCACCGCGGGACTTTCGACCATCGCACTTCGCGTGCCCGAGCACCCGGCGATGCGGGCACTGCTCGGCGCCGTCGGCCGACCGCTCGCCGCACCTTCGGCCAACGCGAGCGGTTCGATCAGTCCCACTCGCGCGGAGCATGTGCTGAAAAGCCTTGGCGGCCGAGTGCCGTTGATCATCGACGCGGGTCCGACGGAGCGAGGTCTCGAATCCACCATCGTCGCCGATGGCGACCCGCTTCGGCTGCTCCGCCGCGGACCGATTGAGATCCGCGATGCCGTCGAGGTGACAGGCGATCGAATCGAGGCGCCAGGCCAGCTTGCCAGTCATTATGCGCCGTCGAAGCCCCTGCGCCTCGAGGCGGTTGAAGCCTTTGACGGCGAGTTCCTGATCGGCTTCGGCGCGGTCAGCGGACTGGTGAACCTCAGTCATTCGAGCGACCTCGTCGAGGCTGCTTCGCGCCTCTTCGACCTGCTTCACCTCGCCGACGCGTCAGACAAGCCCCGTATTGCAGTCGCTCCGGTGCCGGGCGTCGGCCTCGGCACCGCAATCAACGACCGGCTCAGGAGAGCCGCGGCTCCCCGCTAAGCCGTTGCGCCGGCGGCTTTAACCCTCGCCTGGAAACTCTTGCGAAGCTTCTGGAGCTTGGGCGGGATCACGGCGAGGCAATAGGGGTTCCGCTGGCCCTCGCCTTCCCAATATTGCTGGTGATAATCCTCGGCAGGATACCACGGGCCCCTGGGTTCGACGGTCGTCACGACACTGCCATGGTGATCGACATTCGCCCGCTTGATCCCCTCGCGGGCCTTCTGCTCCTGCTCCTCGTCCTGCGGGAAGATCGCCGACCGGTACTGCGTTCCGATGTCGTTGCCCTGGCGATTGAGCTGCGTCGGGTCGTGGGTCGCGAAGAAGATATCGAGAAGATCGTCGTAGCTGATCACGTCCGGATCGAATGTCAGCCGGATCGCCTCGGCATGACCGGTGTCCCCGCCGCAAACCTGCTTGTAAGTGGGATCGGCGACGGTGCCGCCGGTATAGCCGCTCTCGACCTTGGTCACGCCCACGACATCGTTGAACACGGCCTCGGTGCACCAGAAGCACCCACCTGCGAAAACAGCGATTTCCTGAGACATGATCCGCTCCTGCAGTTTGGAGCGGCTGAGATAGGCTTTCCTAGCCCTGTTTATAAGACGCCTTGAGACTTGCGAGCTCGAGACGCTTGCCGACCCACTCGGCCAGTTCCTCGAACTTCAGCGGCTCGTCGAAGACGATGCCGGCCTTGCGGTCCGAGTACCAGCGGATCTCGCCGCAGACCGGTCGAAGGCTCTCGACGACCACGACGACCTTTTTTCGAAGGCAGTATTCTTCGATCGGCTCGACCTTCATTCCACCGAGCGAAATGTCGTGCACGTCCACCGTGTAATAGATCTTGTCGACCCGGAGCGACGCCTTGCAGCTGACTTCCAGGCGCGGCGGACGAGCGCGGAAGCCGTGACGCGGTTTTCGGCCTGCGAGCAGCTCGCCAAGATCGATGTTCTGATCGAACTTCACGCCGATCGTTCCCTCGCGGATCCAGACAATCGCGCCCGGGATCTTCTGCGAGGAAAGCTCGACGGAAACCACGTCGCCCACGGTCACCGGCTGTCCCGCCTCGGCCATCAGGCCACCTGCCGAGACATTGCGAACCCGGATCAGCTGCTCGCCTGAGGGCCCTTCGAGCTTGGCGACGCGGAACATCGGAGCGATGCGATCTTCGGAACGGCGCTCCGACGGGCGGGGAACGGCTGTGCTCAGAGAGAATGTCGTCGAATCGAAGGTTCCGTCCTCCACGCTGGGAAGCCGAACTTCTCTGCGACGAATTAGCGATCCGAACATTAAATCCGCTCCGGTGAGCTAAAAACCAACGCTCTCCGATACTAAGTTACGGTTAAGAAGCGGTTTCATTTGTTTGACGCGCATGGGCAATCAGGCGCAGAATCTGCCGGTCGCGGGTCGGCAGGGGAGTAATGCGATGAAGCAGCCGCAGTTGCTGCTGATTGATGATGAGCCGGCACTCGCGGACTTCGTTGCGAACGCCGCGCGCGAGATCGGTTTCGAACCGACGATCACATCAAATGATGCAAATTTCCGGGATGAATTCCAGACGAAGCGGCCGGACGCGGTGGCGCTCGACCTCGGGATGCCGGTCGATGGCGTCGAACTTCTGCGCTTTCTTTCCGACGAGGACTTCCAGGGCCCGGTCCTGATCATCAGCGGCTTCGACCGTCGGGTGCTCGAATCCGCATTCCGGCTCGGCGAGGCGCTTGGATTGAAGATGGCAGGGCCGCTCGAGAAGCCGGTGCGGCTGGAAGCGCTGGAAGATCTGCTCAAGCGGCTAAAACCGGTGTTTCCGTCTTGACGGCAGCGGACCGGAGATTGCTGGAGAGCTTCGCGAAAGCGCTTGCCGACCAGAAGCTCCGGCTCGTCTACCAACCGAAAGTCAGTTTGAAGGATGGGCGGCTCACGCGCGTCGAGGCGCTGGTGCGCTGGGATGATCCCGAGCTCGGGCCGGTCTCCCCTACGCGCTTCGTTCCGCTCGCCGAAAAGCACGGGCTGATCGACCCGCTGACGGAGTGGGGTCTCAGGACCACGCTGCGCCAATGGTTGATTTGGCGGGAACAGGGCCTGGAAACCCGCCTCGCGTTCAACATTTCGGCGATCAGTCTTCAAAGCCTCGACTTCCCCGATCTCGTGGAGCGCATCTGCCAGGAGATGGACGTCCCGACCGATCGGCTCGTTCTGGAGCTTACCGAGGGAGCGACTCAGCAATTCGTGAAGCTGATGGACACCCTGACCAGGTTCCGGATCAAGGGAATCGGGCTGGCCATCGACGATTTCGGAACCGGCTATTCTTCGCTGCTCCAGCTCCGCCAGCTGCCCTTCACCGAGCTGAAGATCGATCGCTGCTTCGTGATCGATCTTCCAACCGCGCATGACTCGCGGTTGATCGTTCGAACGATCGCCGAACTTGCTCATGGACTGGGACTGGTTGCGACCGCGGAAGGCGTCGAGACCATCGAGCAGCTCCGAAGCGTCCGCGAGCTGGGCTGCGACGTGGTTCAGGGATTCCTCATCGCCCCGCCGCTGGAACCCGACGAACTCCTCGGCTGGAACGAAGGCTTCAAGCGGCGTTGGCCGGAGCTCCTGTCGGACGAAAGCCTCGAGCTATGGGGCGATGTCGAAGCGGATGCCCTGGGCGAGCGGTAGATCGGTCCCGTAATTCACGGTGTTGGTCTGCCTTCGCATATAGGCGCGCCAGCTGTCCGAGCCGCTTTCACGACCGCCTCCGGTTTCCTTTTCGCCTCCGAATGCGCCGCCTATCTCGGCCCCCGATGGACCGATGTTGACGTTGGCGATTCCGCAATCCGAGCCGGCCGAGGACAGGAACCGCTCCGCCTCACGAAGATCATTGGTGAAGATCGACGACGAGAGGCCTTGCGGGACGCCGTTGTTAAGCTTCAGCGCCTCGTCAAAGTCGCGGTAGCGCAGTGCATACAGAATGGGCGCAAAGGTCTCCGTTAGAACGCTACCTTCCTGCGCGTCCGCATCGACCAGACAAGGCCGGACATAAAACCCTCCGGCCACTCCCTCGACTCGCTCGATCCGTCCTCCCAACACGCGCTTCATCCCGTCGAACGCGGCCTCGTCGATCAGCGGACCGACGAGGGTGTCCGACTCGCGGGGATCGCCGACTTTCACGGCTGCAAACAATTGCTTGAGCCGGGCGACAAGCTGATCGGCAATGCTTTCGTGGACGATCAGCCGGCGCAATGTCGTGCAACGCTGACCCGCGGTTCCGGCAGCAGAGAAGAGGATCGCCCGCTCGGCCAGCGCCAGGTCAGCCGTCGGGCAGACGATCATCGCGTTGTTGCCGCCCAGCTCGAGGAGAACGCGCCCGAAACGTTGCGCCACTCGAGGCCCGACCGAGCGGCCCATCGCCGTCGAGCCGGTGGCGGACACGAGAGCGATGCGCGGATCGTCCACGAGCAATTCGCCAATCTCTCGGCGGCCCTGGACCAGTTGAGCAAGCCCTTCCGGGGCATCGCCGAACCGCTCCAGTGCTCGACCCAGCAAGGCCATGACGGCCTCGGCGACCAGCGGAGTCTTCTCGCTCGGTTTCCAGATCACCGGGTCGCCGCAAACCAGGGCCAACGCCGCATTCCACGCCCACACCGCAACCGGGAAATTGAAGGCACTGATAACAAGGACGGGCCCGAGCGGATGCCATTGCTCCATCATGCGATGATCGGGCCGCTCGCTGGCAATCGTCAGCCCATAGAGCTGGCGCGACAGGCCGACCGCGAAGTCGCAGATGTCGATCATCTCCTGGACCTCGCCGAGGCCCTCCTGGGCGATCTTCCCGCATTCGAGCGTCACGAGTTTCGCGAGCGGCTCCTTCGCGGCGCGGAGCTCTTCGCCCAGAAGCCGGACCAACTCGCCCCGCCTTGGTGCCGGGACGGTGCGCCAGGCCTCGAAGGCATTCGCCGCTTCAAAAGCCGCCGAGGCCGGGTCGCCGGTGGAAACCCGACCGATCTCGCTTCCATCGATCGGGGAGAAACTGGCGAGATCGCCGCCGGACACGACGCCGAACTGCGCGAGAATCGATGCGGCTTCTTCGGCCGGGGTCATGCGAATAGCTCCTTTGCACGGGCCATGGCTTCCACGCCCGAATCGATGGTTTCGTCGCGCTTCGCGAAACAAAGCCTGACCAGGTGGCGCGACGGATCCTCTTCGGCGAAGGCGGACACCGGCACAGTCGCGACCCCCGCCCGCTCGACAGCGGCGCGCGCAAACGTCTCATCGTCGACCTCAAGCCCGGACGCTTTGAGATCGACGCACAGGAAGTAGGTAGAAGCCGGTTCGAGCACCTCAAAGCCCGACTGTCTGAGCCCCTCACCCATGCGGCCCAAAGCGCGAGAGAAACGCCGCCTCATCGGCTCAATCCAGGAGTCGCCCTGCTCCAGCCCGAACGCCACCGCCGCTTGCAGGTTCGGAGCGGTCGCGAACGTCAGGAACTGATGCGCTCGCGCCGCCACGGCGGCATTTTCCGGGGAGGCTACGATCCAACCGACCTTCCAGCCGGTGAGGGAGAAGATCTTGCCGGCCGATCCGGCTTTCATGGTGCGGCCGGCCATGCCGGGCAGGCTCGCGAGCGGAATGAAGCTCTCGCCGTGGAGCAGCACATGTTCCCAGACTTCGTCGCTGATGACCGTCAGGTCATGCGCAATCGCAACGTCGGCAATGACCTGCAGCTCGTCGGCTCCGAACAAGCGGCCGGTCGGGTTGTGGGGATTGTTGAAGATAAGCGCGCTGGTCCGGCCCGTGACCGCGGCTTCCAGGGTCTCGCGCTCGATCCGCCAAGTGGGCGGCTGGAGAGCCACTTCGCGAGGGGTTGCGCCTGCCCTCCGGATCATCGGCGCATAGCTGTCGTAGGCCGGAGTGAAGATGATCACTTCGTCGCCGGCCTCCACCGTCGCGAGGATCATCGCGCCCAGCGCTTCGGTCGCTCCGCTGGTCACGCAGATGTGATCCGGGTCGAGTTGTTGACCGAAGTGACGGTCATAATGGTCGGCGATGGCCTTCCGCAGCTGCGGAACTCCGCGCGAGGGAGCATATTGATTGGAGCCTTTCGTCAAGGCGCGGGCGGCCTCGTCGAGAATTTCCTCCGGCCAACCGAAGTCCGGAAAGCCCTGCCCGAGGTTCACTGCTCCGTGCTTCGCGGCCGCAAGGCTCATGCGCTCGAACACGCTCACTTTCATGGTCTCATAGAGCGGATTCAAAGCAGCACTCCCTCGGTTCGCATCCGTGCGATCTCCTCCCCGGAAAACCCAAGGTCCCCGAGGATCGCCTCGCCGTCCTGGCCCTCCGCTCGTGGCGGATCCGGCCGGTCGAGGGTCATCGTGGAATAGCGCGGCGCGGGAGCCGGCTGGAACACGCCGTCGAGATCGAGGAACGTACGGCGAGCGATGTTGTGCGGATGGACCGGCGCTTCCTCCAGGTCGAGGACAGGAGCGACGCAGGCGTCGGTCCCTGCGAAATGGGCGGCCCATTCGTCGCGGGTCCGGCTCTTGATGACGGTCGCGATCTCGTCGCGGTCGGCCTCGCGGTCCAGTGCGAGGGCTTTGAACAGGGCCTGCTGGAACTGCGGCTCGATCGCTCCGATCGCAACGAACTTGCCGTCCTTGCACCGATAGATCCCGTAGGCCGGCACTCCCCCATCGAGCAGGTTCGCCTCGCGCTCGTCCTTCCACAGGCCGGCAGCCTTGAGACCATAGGTCATCGCGCCGATCAGGGCGGCTCCGTCACTCATCGCTGCGTCGACCACCTGGCCCTCGGCCCCCGCTTTGACGGCGAGCAGCGCGCTGACCATTCCGAAAGCGAGCATCATTCCACCGCCCGCATAGTCGCCGAGATAATTGATCGGCGTGACCGGCCGCTCCTTGGTCCCGATGCCGTGAAGCAGGCCGGACAAGGCGATGTAGTTGATGTCGTGGCCGGCTTCGGCGGCACGCGGGCCTTCCTGCCCCCACCCCGTCACCCGGCCATAGACGAGCTTGGTATTTTCGTGACGAAGATCATCCGGCCCCAGGCCCAGCCTTTCCATCACTCCGGGACGGTAGCCTTCGATCAGACCATCCGCGTTCGCGGCCATCCTTCGAACCGCTTCGCAGGCTTCAGGACGTTTCAGGTCGAGCGAGATGCTCCGGCGAGACCGGCGAAGAGGATCGTTCGCAAAGCCGATCATGCCGGCCCGCTCGACTCGAATGACTTCCGCGCCATGGTCGGCAAGCATCATCGCGGCGAATGGCGCCGGGCCGATGCCCCCCATCTCGACGATCCTGATGCCCTTGAGCGGCCCCGTCATGCATGGTCCATGCACCGGCCCGAGCCGAATTCACAAGCCTGCTCGAAGCGTCAGCGCGGAAACGCAAACAGCTTTGCCGGTTCCTCAATCTCCGCGAGGTGATCCAGCCGCTCGATGATCGACTCGATCAGAGTGCTGACCGCGGATTCACTCGCCAGGCCGCCCCGGACCAGGCAGCGGTCGACCAGCACGCGCCTGAAAGCCTTGTAGAGGCCCGGTTCGGGCGCCATCGGATGCGACCAGAAGGTGTCGAGGTGCTGTTGGTGCGTTAGACCCGGAAGGTCGTAGATCGCATCGCCCAGGGTGCAGACGGGAGTGCCCTTCGCAAGCGCTAGAGTGGCCGACGTGCTGTTCACGCAGACCAGGCCGCGGGCGTCCTGCACCATGTCGTCGAGATTGCCGCCGTCAACGAAATGGAGACGATCCTCCAGACCGAGGCGCGTGGCGTGTTGCCTGACGAAGCGCGCCCAGTTGAAGAAGCTGCAGTCGAGCGGATGTGCCTTTAGCAGCAGGTGCACGTCGGGCGACGCGTTCGCCGCGAAGCTCTCGATGACGTAGCTCGCCGCGCTTTCCATGTCCGGGAAGGATGAGTGCGCCCTGATCTGATAGTCGCCTGACAGCTGCAGCGGCAGGACGAACTTCGGCTTGCCTTCCAGCCGTCCGAGCACCTCCTCGGCGGCCTCGGCCGCCTTCTTCTCCCGCCAAAATTTCCATAGCCAGCCGAATCCTTCCTTCAGGATCGAATGGGCCCGGTGAGAACGGTAGTGCGGGTAGGACAGCCGCCCGGTCAGGACGTGGTGATAGTGCCAGTAGGAATCCCTCGCGCGCCGCCGGAAGCTCGCCGTGACAGGCGGCAGGTCCGGCTCGGCCGGGAGTGACCGGGCCTCCTCGAAGAACCAGGACTTGTCACGGGAGAGCGTCGATCGGGCGTTCACACCTTCCGGCTCGAGCGTCATCCAGTGCGGCCGGAGATATCCTTCCTCGAGCACGTGGATGCGAACGTCGCGCAACGCTGCAACGCCGTGCGCCGAGAGGTGGTACGGCCGGCAATCACCATAGAGCAGGAGATCCGTAATCCGGTTCTCCCGAAGGAACTTGTCGAAGAAGACGGGCCATTCGGAAAAGCGTCCGCGGAAGTTCACCGCGCCTTCGGGCCAGTCCAGGCGATCGCCACCGCTCAGGTTGATCCTGTGCACGGCAATGCCCTGCCGGCGCATCTCTTCGCCGAGCAGCCGGAAGAACGGGCCCGGCGGGCCCTGCAGGAAAACGAATGCGCGTTCGTGCTTCTTCGTCATCGAGCCATACCCAAACCTGACAAGCGCTTCTTCAGGCGCCCCTGAAGCCGGCGCATTTGCACCACCACGCCGTCTCGAGGCGCTGCCCCTTCGGCAATTCGGCGGACCAGGATTTCGGGAGGACATGGAAGGCCCGTCAGCGGATCGAGGTAACGAGGATATTGCAGAAGAACCGCGGCAACCAGCTCGTCGATGGTACGCTCCGCAGTTCGGCGGCTCGGAACCGGGCCCATATCGCGAGTAAGTCCCCAGCCGGCGTAGAAAGGCACACCGTGCGTCGTGACAGGCTTCAGTCGCAGGAGCGCTTCGAAGCCGGCCAGCGAGGAATTGACGTGGATCTCGTCGGCCAGGTCGATCAGCGCCGAGATCGGATGATCTCGAACAATTTCATCGGCGAATTCGAAGCATTTCTCGTCGGGAATTCCGCCTTCGCGATGGCCGGCTTCGACGTCCGGATGGGGCTTGTAGAGGATGTGCGCGTCTGGCGAATCCCGCCGCACCCGGCGCAGCAGGTCGAGGTTCCCGCGCACGTCCCCGCCACCCAAGAGAACCGCCCGATCATCTTCCACCTGTCCCGGCACCAGGATGTGACGGCGCTCATTCGAGCGCTTGACCGGCGACGCCGGGCCGGCCGCATACTTGCTGACGCCCGAAGCGACGATCAGCTCCCGCAGGATGCGGGCGCGCTCCACGATCTCCGTCGAAAATTCGCCCCTTTCGATCAATCGTTCGAGCTCGCTCGGACGGCCTGGATCGAAATGCACGCCGAGGCGATCGACCACGATTGAAAGCGGAGGAACGCAATCGGCGCCGAGACCGACGGATCGAATGAACCCATCCTCGACCTCGATTGCCTTGCCTTCGTCCCGATCCAGCTCGGCCAGCACGGTCTCGGAGGTTCTCGCCTTCCAAACGGCGACCTTGCCGGGCAGGTCGGAGTCGAGATCCGAGGCGAAGTTCACTTCGGAGCCACCCCAAAGAAGCGGAGTGACGGTCGGCCGCTTCCAGAACGCGAACCCGATCGCGCTTTCGATGTCGCGATTGCTGTCGATCAACTGCCGCCAGAAACCACAAAGCCTGATCGCGGCCTCAGGCTCGATGCGCTCACCGGTGAAAGGGTCGAGGTAGGCGGCGCCGGCGATGCGCTTGCGGAAATTCGAGACCAGATCGCCGGGCTCGCCTCCAACGTGTTCAATTGACGTTTCCGCGATCTTCGCGATCACGGCCAGCTCGTCGTCGGCGTCGACAATGACATGCCTGGCACCGCTGAGCAGGAACCAGGGATCGCAGCGCCCGGTGATGATCACGACCGATCGATCATGGTCGGCGGGTTCATCGTTCCAGCAAACAATGCGCTCGGATGCAGGCAATTTCTGAAGAATCCGCGACCGCTCGCTGCGATCCGCTACGCGCACCAGCACGTAGGGCTCGCCTGTCAGGTCCGGCTGATCGGCCCAATAGTCGCCGCCAACCCTCAGTTCGCGAACCAGGTCGATGAGCCGATCGGTCCGGTCATCGTCGAAATGCTCGGCCTCATCGTGCAAGGCAGCAAAGCTCACGGACCGCGCGCCTGGAAAGGGCGGTACTCGCAAAAACGGTTGTTGCTGCACTGCGGTCATATCAAAGGTTAACCACTACACCCGGTTCCTGCCAAATGGGCAAGACCTTCTGAACAAAGAACTTTTGGGTCGCGAACCTCAATATAATTCCGGCAACTTACGAAGATATCTGGCGTATTCGCCCTTGCCGAGTCGAGTGATCGCGCGCTCCAGCCCGTGGTCGTCGATGAAACCGGTCCGCCAGGCGATCTCTTCCGGGCAGGCAATCTTCATCCCTTGCCGGCGTTCGAGCGTCGCGACGAATTCGGCCGCTTCGAGGAGGCTGTCCGGCGTACCGGTGTCGAGCCAGGCGTAGCCGCGTCCCATGACCTCGACCGATAGCTCCCCTCGCTCGAGATAGGCGCGGTTGACGTCGGTAATCTCCAACTCCCCGCGATCGGAAGGCTCGATATTGGCCGCGATATCGACGACCTTCTCATCGTAGAAATAGAGCCCGGTCACGGCCCAATGCGATTTCGGGCTGGCCGGCTTTTCCTCGATGCTGAGGGCCCGCATGTCCGCGTCGAAGTCGACCACGCCGTAGCGCTCCGGATCGGCCACCTGGTAGGCGAATACGGTCGACCCGGCCATTCGCGTCCGGGCCTGCTGGAGGATTTCCGACAACCCGTGACCGAAGAAGATATTGTCGCCCAGCACGAGGCAGGATGGACCGCCAGCGACGAAGTCCGCGCCGATGGTGAAAGCCTGGGCCAGCCCCTTCGGCTCGGGTTGAACCGCATAGGAAATCTGCATGCCCCATTGCGAGCCGTCGCCGAGCAAATGCTCGAAGGCCGGCGCATCGTGCGGGGTGGTGATCACCAGCACCTCTCGGATGCCCGCGAGCATCAAGGTCGTAAGCGGGTAGTAGATCATCGGCTTGTCGTAGACAGGCATGAGCTGCTTCGAGACCGCCATGGTCATCGGATAGAGCCGCGTGCCACTGCCGCCGGCGAGGATGATTCCCTTCATTAAACTGCTTCCCCGTTCGATCGGACCAGCCGAGTCACGACCTCTTCTGTGGACGTCCGCCAGTCTGGAAGTTGAACGCCGTGGATTCGGCCGAGCCTCGAGCTGTCGAGCCGCGAATTGGCCGGGCGCTTGGCCGGCGTTGGATAATCGCTCGTGGAAATCCGTCGAACGCGGGCCGCCGGACCGTTGGAAGCCGCGGATGCGGCGAAGATCGCCTCGGCAAAATCCGCCCAGCTCGCCTCCCCAGTTCCCGTCATATGGAAGAGGCCGCGCAATTCCCGAGCCTCCGACTTCGCGAGGTTCTCGAGAACCGTGATGACAGCGGATGCGATGTCGAGCGCGCTGGTCGGATTCCCCCTCTGGTCCGCTACCACTCCGACTTCGTCTCGGTCGGAAGCGAGACGGAGCATCGTCTTTACGAAATTCGCGCTGAAGGGACTGTAGACCCACGCGGTCCGAAGGATGGCCGAATTGCCATGTTCCGCGAGAACCGCGTCTTCGCCGGCGAGCTTGGAAGCACCATAGACGCTGGTCGGGCCCGTCGGGTCGTCTTCGACGTAAGGTGACTCCTTCGAGCCGTCGAAGACGTAGTCAGTCGAGATGTGGACGATGGGAACCCCAAGCTCGCGAGCGGCGGCCGCGACCGCCCCGGCACCCCGGGCATTGATCGCAAAGGCAAGATCCGACTCGCCTTCGGCCTTGTCCACGGCGGTATAGGCCGCGGCGGATACGATCGCCTCCGGACGAGCCGCCCGCAGGGCCTCGAAGATCGCCCGGGTATCTCCGGCCAGGTCGAGCTCTGGCGGGCCAACCGGAGTGACTTCGTGACCACGCGTCGGACCCACCTCGAGCAAGGACTCCAGGACTTGTCCATAGGGGCCGCCGGTTACGACAATTCTCATGGAACCGGTTCAGCCCTTCGCTGTCTTCAGCAAGCCGAGCCGTTGGCCCGCATAGCGCTCGCGGAGCGGCTGCCACCACCACTCGTTCTCGAGATACCAGGCAACCGTCTTCTCAATGCCGCTGTCGAAGTCTTCTTGAGCCCGCCAGCCAAGCTCATTCTCGAGCTTCGCTGCGTCGATCGCGTAGCGGGCGTCGTGGCCTGGGCGGTCGGTGACGAACTCGACCAATTCCTCCCGAGGCCGGTTGGCCGGCGCGAGGCGATCGAGGGCTTCGCAGATGCGCCTGACCACGTCGATATTCCGGCGTTCATTGCGTCCGCCGACATTGTAAGTCTCGCCTACCCTGCCCCGCTCGGCGATCAGGTCGAGGGCGCGCGCATGGTCCTCGACATAAAGCCAGTCGCGGACGTTCTCGCCCTTCCCGTAAACCGGAAGGCGCTCACCCGCGAGCGCGTTCAGGATCGTCAGCGGGATCAGCTTCTCGGGGAAGTGATACGGCCCGTAGTTGTTCGAGCAATTCGAGACGACGATCGGGAGACCGTAGGTCCGCTCCCACGCCTTTGCGAGGTGATCCGACGAAGCCTTCGAGGCCGAATAAGGCGAGCTGGGGTCGTAGGGCGTCTCTTCCGTGAAGAGCCCGTCGTCGCCGAGCGAACCGTAAACCTCATCCGTCGAGACGTGGAGGAAACGGAATCCGTCCTTCTTCGTCGAGTCCAGCGCCGACCAGTATCCGCGAGCAGTTTCAAGCAGCGTGAAGGTACCGATCACGTTGGTTTCGATGAAGTCGGCGGCACCCGTGATCGAGCGATCGACGTGGCTCTCCGCCGCCAGGTGCATGATCCGGTCAGGCTGGAACTCACGAACTGCCTGCTCCATCGCCTCGCGATCGCAGATATTCGACTTCAGGAATCGATAGTTCGGCTTGTCCTCGACCGTATGGAGGGATGCGCGATTGCCCGCGTAGGTCAGTGCGTCGATGTTCAGGACATCGTAGCCCTTCTCCAGCACAAGATGACGAACGAGAGCGGAGCCGATGAAGCCCGCGCCCCCGGTTACGATTACGCGCATCATTGACCTTTCATCGAAAAATAGGCGGGCAGATCGGCAAGCGAAGGCTGCGTCCGGTCCTTGGCCGAAAGCGTCGAAGCATCCGCGACCTCGGGCCAATCAATCCCGATATCCGGATCGTCCCAGGCGACCCCCTTGTCGCACTCAGGACTGTAATAGCTCGTTACCCGATAGCTTATCACCGAGTTCGGCTGAAGCGTACAGAAGGCATGGCCAAAGCCGACCGGAATCCACAGCTGATTGTTGCTTTCAGGCGCCAGCTCGACCGAGACCGACTGTCCGAAAGTCGGTGAATCCCGACGAAGATCGACCGCCACGTCGAGGACGGACCCCGAAAGGCAGCGAACCAGCTTCCCCTGAGCGGCCGGGTGCGATTGGAAATGAATGCCCCGGATCGTTCCGATTCGGGCGCTGAGCGACTGATTGTCCTGGACGAATACGACTGAACCTGCGCGCTCCAAGAACGGCTCCAGCCGGAAAATCTCCGAGAAGTAACCGCGTTCGTCTTCGATCTTTCGAGGCACGACCTCAATTGGACCCTCGATCTCGAAGGTACGGAATTCCATCAACTTTCCTTGGTATTAACCCTACGACCCGGCACCGACCCGATTAGCCGACCGTTCCGCCAATTCAAGCCCGCCATTCGAGCGCCAGCGGATCGAAACGGTTGTTCGTTGTCAAAGCTCGGCGAGCCAGTGCTCCACAATTCGAAAATGCTCGCTCCAAGTCGGAGCCTTGTAAGCACGCATCCTCTCAACCTGCCGCTCCCGCTCCGCACTGTCGGTCATGAATGCTCGCACTTGACCTTCCCAGGCCATTTGGTCGTCGCAAGGGAGATAGGTCGGGATATCCGAGGCAATCTCACGAAACACAGGCAGATCGCTGGCGATCACTGGGGTTCCAAGGGCCAACGCCTCGACAACGGGCAAGCCAAAGCCTTCCGCGAGAGAAGGCATCAGGACCGCCCGAGCGCCGGCGATCCATGCTTCGAGCTCATCGTCATCACAGTCGTCCATCTGAAGCACGCGTCTTTTGAGCTGTCCCAAATCCTTGAGGATCTCCAGAGCCTCGCCGGCCTCCCATCCCGCCTGTCCCACGATAACCAGGACGGGTGCAGCGTCGCGCAACTCTTCAACCAGCCGCCGCCAAATCCGAAGCAGCATCAAATGGTTCTTGCGAGCCTCGATGGTTCCAACCGTAACGAAGAAGGGACGATCGAGCGATTTCGGAATGATTTCGCCGCTGTCGCCCAAGCCCGCGATCCAGGCGACCACGCTTTGAGGCATGGGGACAGACTTCTTGCGCGCAAAGGAGGTCAGCTCGTTGAGCGTTTCTTGCGAGTTCCCGATGATTCCGGTGCCGCTGGCAAGTGCATTTGAAATGCGTTCGCGGTGCCTTTCCGCCTCTCCCGGCCGACAGAATTCCGGGTTGGTGACCGGGATCAGGTCATGGACCAGGTGAATCGCCCGCACGTGGTTCTGAGCGATCCACCTGGGAAGCGCTCGGTCGTTGAGACCGGTATGGCCCACGTTCAGATAAAGCATGTTCTTGCGGGGTGGAGCACGCCTCGCCGACACTAGCGCTTTGGCGAGAGTGCGGACGATTTCGCCTCTCCGAATTTCACGACCCCGCAGGAGAACGTCGAAGAGAGTCTCGGAACGCGTCCCCGAGAGAACGAAGATGAGCCCCTTGCGCTGGACTACAGCCAACCCGCGGTGGCGGAAGTGTCGAACGTAAGCCAGGCAGACTCGATCGATGCCGGTTGGGTGACGCCCGCGCCAAGCTCGCCAGAGCAGGCGCGTGACGTCGATCAAGATCTCCCGGTCCCGTCTGGGACTCATTCCTACGGTATCGCCTGGCCGAGGCCGAGCGCGGTGAATGCCAGGGATGAAACGATGCTCACGAATCTCTGGAAGTCGCTCAACGGAGCAGTGCTCACGTAAAGGATATCCTTGTTCTCGATCGGGAAGCTCTGAGCAACGAAGAAGCTGGCGGGATCTCGCAAGTTGATCCGGTAGATGACGGGGACGCGGCCATCAGGCGTTCGCCGCGCCGTTGCGGCGAGAGCGGGATCGAGTGCGGCCGGATCCTCGAGCCTGAAAATGAAGACTCCGCGAATATCCGCTCGATCGTCCTTGATCCCGCTGACCCGCCCGAGGGCCTGGGACAAAGTGATCCCGGTCGCCTCGAACTCGACTTCAGCGCTCGTGCCCGTGGCTCCAAGGGACGTGAAGCTGAAGGGCTGATAGAGGGCGGTGACAACGTCGTCCGACTGCAGGCGGATATTCTGCGCCGGGTCGTGGATGACCGTTTCCAGGGGCAGCGTAACGACACGGTCCCCGCGGGTGATTCGGATCGACGTCTTGCCAACCGGCTGCTTCACGCCGCCCGCGGTCGCGATGATGTCCAGCAGGCGCTCGCCGCGGGGAGTCAGTGGCACCCGCGCATTGGTCGTCACTTCTCCGACAACCGTCACATTGGCGCTGGCGTTCGTGACGAGGCGCACGGCGACCTGCGGGTCATGGGCCTTCCGGGCGAGGCGCTGCTCGATCTCGCGCTCGATCTGGCGAGGCGTTCGCCCCGCGGCCGGAACCGCGCCGGCAAACGGGAAATGGATCATGCCCTGCCCGTCCACCATCATCTCGGGCATCGGGGTACGCT
>JBKPKZ010000038.1:0-18054 GCA_046731355.1 Pseudomonadota bacterium
CCCTTGAGCGCTGCCGCGGGCGGCGTGCTCAATGGAACCTGGGCCTCTTCTGCGAGTGCTGCGGTCGACGTCAAAAGCGCAAGCGAAACGGCTAGCCTACGGATCATAATTCCCCCTTTTGAAATGCAATTGGTCAGCGGCCGGCGAGCTCGCGGATGATGATCTCCCAATGAACGACGTCGTCGTACATGGCGCGGACCGGAATGCGCTCGTCGAGGCCGTGGGCGCGCTCGTCGTCCGGCGAAATACCCCAGCTTCCATCGACGTCGTATACGGGAATGCCCTTGGCCCTGAAGAAGGAGCCGTCGCTCGCCCCGGTCGACATCAGCGGATAGACCCGCATCGCCGGCCCGTGGATCTTCTGGACGGCGTCGGTGACTGCTTTGAGAACGTCCGGGCGGAGCGGCGACGGCGGCGTCGGCTCTCCGATGTAATTGGGATCGGGAACGACCTCGACCTTGTTACCTACGAACTGCTGGATTTCGGCCTGCACGTCCTTTGGCTGGACGCCCGGCATGATCCGGCAATTGACCGTCGCCTTGGCCATTTGGGGGAGCGCGTTGTCGGCGTGTCCGCCGGCCAGCATCGTCGCGACGCATCGCGTTCGGGTCAGTCCGACCTCGAGCGGATTGGCTTCGATCTCGTCTGCCGCTGCGCCGTCGTTCGGATCGGCGAGCCAGCGGCGGATCGCCTGCCCGAGCGGGCTATTGCCCTCCTGCTTCGCCCGCTCCTCGAAATAGCCGCGGCTGGTGTTGTTGAGCATCGGCGTGAAGCGGTGGTTCTGAAGCGCCTTCAGCGCATCGGCGAGCTCGTAGATCGCATTGTCGGGACGCGGCCGCGAGCTGTGTCCGCCCGGGTTGCGGGTGGTCAGGAAATAGGTCTGGAAGGTCTTCTCGGCGGTCGAGATTCCGCATCCGATCGGGCGGAAGCTCTTGTCGTAGGCGCCGCAGCCACCGTCGGCATTGAGGCCGAACTCGGCGTCGGTGAGGTTGCGCCATTCGCTCGCTCCGAGGGTGGCTCCAACGCCCCTGGTTTCTTCGTCGCCGCTGTAGAAGAAGATGATGTCGCGATTGGGCTTGAAGCCTTCCGACATCAGCTTCACGGCAGCCATGGTCGTCGCGACGTCTCCGTTCTTCATGTCGCTGGCGCCGCGGCCGAGGAAGTAGCCGCCCTCCTCGCGGAACACGAAGGGATCGTATTTCCAGTCCTCGCGCTTGGCCTCGACGACGTCCATGTGGCCGAGGATCAGCATCGGCTTCCTGGTCGGCTTCGGCGAACGCCAGCGGACGATGAGAGCAACCGTCTTGTCGCCGGGAAGCGCTTCGTAGGGCATCACGTGGATGTCGCCTTCCGGAATGCCCGCCGCTCTGAACTGGTCGCCGAGCAGCTTGGCCATCCGCGGCATTTCGCCGCGATTGTGGACGGACGGGATCTCGATCGCCTGCTTGAAGACCTCCCTGGTCTTCTGCTGCCATTTCGGCTCGAGCTTGGACGGAACGGTCAGCGGGTTGGTCGCCGCCAAAGCGGTCGTCGAAAAGGCAATGAGGACACAGGCAAGCAAGCGCTTCATCGATTCTCCCCTTTCGAAGCAGGAAGCGGAGGCTAGTGGCGAATGAAGACCGGTCAAGCGTGGTCTATGCCGTGCCCTTCCGCGAGATATTCCGCGCTCCGCATCTCCTCGAGGCGGCTGACCGTCCGCTGGAACTCGAAGCTCCCGTCGCCCTCGGGATAAAGGCCGGCGGGTTCTGCGTCCGCGGCGGCGAGCAGCTTCACGCGATGCTCATAAAGCGCGTCGATCAGGGTGACGAAGCGAGCCGCCTCGTTGCGCATTTCGCGGGTCATGACCGGAATGCCGACGAGGATGATCGTGTGGTAGCGCTGGGCAATGGCGAGATAGTCCGAAGCGCCGCGAGCCTCGCCGACCAGCCGCTTGAACGAAAAGACCGCAACGCCCTTAAGGCTTTTCGGGACGTGCAGGGTCCGGCCACCGCCGACCGGCAGCTCCTCGGTCGGAACCTTGGCGCGGTCCTCGACGGGGTAATCGGTGAGCTTGAAGAAGGCCTCGCTGAGTGCCCTCGTCGCTTCCGGTCCGTTCGGCACGTGCCAGACCTTGACGCCCGACAGGCGGTCGAGGCGATAATCGGTCGCGCCGTTCACCTCGATCACGTCGAAGCTCTTCTCGACAAGGTCGATGAACGGCAGGAACAGCTCGCGATTGAGACCGTCCTTGTAGAGATCGCGGGGCGGACGATTGGAAGTGGTCACGACGCGCACTCCGAGCTCCAGCAAGTGCTCGAACAGGCGCGACAGGATCATCGCGTCGGCGGGGTTGTTCACCACCATCTCGTCAAAGCAGAGCAATTTCACTTCGTTTGAGATGTCGTCGGCGACGCGTTCCAGGGGATCGCCTTCCTCGTCCTTGCGCTTTTCCCGGAGGCGGGCGTGGACTTCGAGCATGAAGGCATGGAAGTGGACCCGGCGCTTGGGCTGGACTTCGACATGATCGAACGCGAGGTCCATCAGCATCGACTTGCCACGCCCGACGCCGCCCCAGAGGTAGACGCCGGCGAGGCCGGACTGCGACCGGTTGAAGACCCTGCGGAGGAAGCCTCCGCTGTTCGCCTTGAGCTCGGCTTCAAGCCTGTCGAGCGCGGCGACGGCGCGTTCCTGCGCGGGATCCCTCTTCAGCTCCCCTGCCGCTACGAGTTGGTGATAGGCCCGGCCTACCGGACCGTTCATGCCGGTCCGTTCTTCTCGCGGATGCGCTTCAGGGTCCCGGTGAAGCTGTAGCAGGCCTCGCCGTCCTGCTTCACGACGCCCTGCAGGAACACCAGGCTCCGGGTCTGCCTGACCAGTTCGACGTGCGCGTCGAGCGGAACGCCGACCTTGCCCCTGGCGAGGAAATGCGTGGTGAGGTCCAAGGTCACATAGTGGCCCGAAGCAACGCCCGCGCAGCGTCCGCCGGCGAACATCGCCATGTCGATGAAGCTCATCACCGCGCCGCCGTGGATCGAGCCGCCCATGTTCATATGGCCCTCGGTCGGGAACATCCGGGCCATTCCGCGTCCCGGCCCGTCGGGCTTGAACAGCAACCGCCCCGTCGCTGCAGCGAACGAGCTTCGAGGAAAATCGCCCCAGCTGTACCAGCCTGGATTTTCGGGATCGGGCTTGGCGCCGGTCGGAACACCGACGTCTTCCAGTCCCTCGACCCTGGTTTTCGGACCGTCCTTGCTCACGCCAAACTTGCTCAGGCGACCCGTTCGGCGATCAGCTTCTTGGTCTCGGCAATCGCCTTCGCCGGGTTGAGGCCCTTCGGGCACACGTTCGTGCAGTTCATGATCGTGTGGCAGCGATAGAGCCGGAACGGGTCCTCGAGCTCGTTCAGGCGCTCGCCCGTCGCCTCGTCGCGGCTGTCGGCGATCCAGCGATAGGCCTGGAGCAGGACGGCCGGTCCGAGGAATCGGTCGGAGTTCCACCAGTAGCTCGGGCAACCGGTCGAGCAGCAGAAGCAGAGGATGCATTCGTAGAGGCCGTCGAGCTTTGCCCGGTCCTCTGGCGACTGCAGCCGCTCGCGTCCCGACGGGGCCGGAGTCACGGTCTTCAGCCAGGGCTGGATCGACGCATATTGCGCGTAGGCATGCGTGAGGTCCGGAACGAGGTCCTTGACCACCTCCATGTGCGGCAGCGGCGTGATCTTCACGTCGCCCTTGATGTCGTCGATCGCGGTCGTGCAGGCGAGGCCGTTGCGACCGTCCATGTTCATCGAGCAGGATCCGCAAATGCCCTCGCGGCAGGAGCGCCGGAAGGTAAGCGTGGAATCGACTTCGTTCTTGATTCGAATGAGCGCGTCGAGAACCATCGGGCCGGTCTTGTCGAGGTCGATGGTGTAGCTGTCGATCCGCGGATTATGGCCCGCATCCGGATCGTAGCGGTAGATCTTGAACGTCTTCAGCCGCTTCCCTTCCTCCGCCGGAAAGGTCCGGCCCTTGGTGATGCGGCTGTTCTTCGGAAGGCGAAACTCGGCCAAGGAGAAGCTCCTGATGGGTCTTGGGGCGCGCTATCACCCGCGCTCCTTCATTTCAAATCAGCGGGCGGCCTTCAACACGTCCTGGGCATGGCCCGGGACCTTCACCTTGCGCCACGCCCGGAGGATCTTGCCGTCGGCGCCGATCAGGTAGGTGGCGCGCTCCATGCCCATGTATTTGCGGCCATACATCGATTTTTCGACCCAGGTGCCGAAGGCGTCGGAGACCTTGCCGTCCTCGTCCGAGGCGAGCGGAACCGCGAGATCATATTTGCTGATGAACTTCTCGTGCTTCTTCATCGGATCGCGGGACACGCCGACGACCTTGATGCCGGCCTTCCTGTAGTCGCCTGCAAGCTCGGTGAAGTCCTGCGCCTCCCTGGTGCAGCCCGAGGTGTCGTCCTTCGGATAGAAATAGAGCACGAGCGGCTGCCCCGGCGAGGACAGATCGACGGTGCTTCCATCGCTGGTCGTCAGCTTGAGCGCCGGAGCCTTGTCGCCTTCGTTGATCATTGCGCTTCCCTCACCGATTTCCAGAGCATGGCGATCCTCTGCCGTGCCTCGTCGTGCGCCGCAAGGAGAGACTCCCAGGTCTCGTGCCCGCACAGCGCCGCCACCAGTGCCCGGGACTTTTCGGACGGTTCGTTGCTGCCGGGCGCAACCAGCCTCATCACGACGAGCATCCGGCTGAGGAGGCGGAGGTCGGGATCGAAGCCGGGATCGATCAGGCCTTCTGCAGCAAGGCCCTCGATCGCATGCTCCAGGCGCGGATCGAGCCCTTTCCCATTGACGAGCTGGATCGCGTGGACTGCGAACTCGAGATCGATGAGGCCGCCGGGACCGAGCTTGATGTCGAGCGGTCCCGAAGGCTTTTTGTGCCGAGCCATGTCCTCGCGCATCTTGGCGGCGTCGGCTCGAACCTTCGACGGGTCGTGCGCGCGCGCTAGGATCGACCGGATCGCCTCTTCCATCTGCAAGCGCCTGCCGGGGGACCCGTAGATCGGCCGCGCCCGGCACAGGGCCATGTGCTCCCAGGTCCAGGCCTCGCTGCGCTGGTAGTTGAGAAAGCCTTCCAGTGAGACCGCGAGCATTCCTTCGCCGCCTTGGGGTCGAAGGCGTGTATCGACGTCGTAGAGCGGCCCGGCCGCGGTCGGGGCGCTGATCGCGGCGGTCACCCGGTTGGCGAGGCGGTTGTAATAGTCAGTCGCGCTGAGCGGCTTCCCGCCGTCCGACATCGCGCCTTCGGGCGCGTCATAGACGTAGATGATGTCGAGGTCCGAGGCGTGGGTCAGAGCCCGACCGCCGAGGCGGCCCAGGGCCAGGATCAGGAGTTCGCCGCCCTCGATCCGCCCGTGAACCCTGGCGAATTCGTCCGAGGCCAGGTCGGCCATTGCGACGATCGTGCCCTCGGCGACATTGCTGTAGCCCATGGCGAGGTCGAGCGGGTCGGCGTGCGCCGCGATCAGCTGGACGCCGAGTGCGAAGCGGCGCTCCGCGATCAGCCGGCGTGCGCGGTCGAGTGCGCGGTCGTACGGCTCCCCGTCCATCGCCACCCACAGCCTTCCGGCCATCGTGTCGGGCTCCGGCGGAAGGGCGAAGCTGGATTCGTCGATGAGGCCGTCGAGCAGGTCGGGCCGCCGCGCCAGCATGTCGGCAAGCGGCGGCGCGTGGGCAAGGATCAGCGCCAGGTGCCTGGCGAGCTGGGGTCGGGCTTCGAGCAGCCGGTAGAGGTTGATCCCGCTCGAGAGCCGCTCGACGATGTCCGACAGATGGTTGAGCGCACGCTCGGGGTCGGGCCCCGACGCGATCTCGCGGAGCAGCGGCGGGAGCATCGCCTCGAACGCGGTCCTCGCTGCCGGCGACCGAAGCGATCGCGCCTTTCCCGACCGCCAGTCCGAGATTCGCTTGAGAGCGACCGCCGGGTCGGCGAACCCAAGGGTTGCAAGCTCGTCGACGAGGATGTCGGGGTCGTTTGAAAGCCGCCCCTCGCGGTCCGGGGCGAGCGAATTGAACAGCTCCTCCGCGCGCTCGACGTGCGGCTTCAAGGATGCGATCAGCTCGTCCCCGCTCCCGGCGCCGTGAAGCTTCGCCACATTGTCGAGCTTGTCCCGGTCGAGGGGAAGCAGGTGGGTCTGGGCGTCGTCGATCATCTGGACCCGGTGTTCGACGGTCCGAAGCACCCGGTAGGCCGCGGCGAGGGCCTCGGCGTCGGTCGGGTCGATCCGGTCGGCCCTGATGAGCGCGTCGAGGGCATCCAAGGTCGCGGATGCACGGACCGACAATTCCCGGCCGCCATGGATCATCTGCTGGATCTGGGCGAAGAACTCGACCTCGCGGATTCCGCCGCGGCCGCGCTTCAGGTCGAAGCCGGGACCGAGCCGTGCGCCCTGCGCGAAATGGTCGCGGATCCGCGCCGAGATTTCCCGCACTTCCTCGATGACTCCGAAATCGAGCGATCGCCGCCAGACGAACGGCTGGATGGCTTTGAGGAACTGCTCGCCGAGCTCGCGGTCACCGGCGCAGGTCCGGGCACGGATGAAGGCCGCCCGCTCCCACGGCAGCGCGGACGATTCGTAATGGGAAATGGCGGCATTGACCGGAAGGACGATCGGAGTGACTTCGGGCGACGGCCGGAGCCTCAGGTCGACCCTGTGGACGTAGCCGTCGGCAGTTCGCTTCTGGAGCAGCTCGATCATTCGCCGGCCGACCCGGACGGCGGCTTCCGAACGGTCGTCGCGCTCCCGCTTCGGCATGGTCTCGGGGTCGAACAGGACGAGCAGGTCGACGTCGGACGAATAGTTGAGCTCGCGGCTTCCAAGCTTTCCCAAGGCGAGCACGGTGATGCCGCGCACTCTGGCGTCCGGAACCCGCTCGGTCAGCGCGGCCGCCAAGGACGTCTCGATCGCAAAATCGGCGAAATCGGACAGATGTCGAGTGGCCCGCTCGAAGCTCAACTCGCCCGCCAGGTCGCCGAGCGCGACGGTCAGTGCGACGCCCGACCGCTTCCTCCTTAGTTCGGCTTCGACGGTCTCGCCCGTCGCGACGAGCGCCGCTGAGACCGCCGCCTCGCTCCCGTTGTCGACGAAGATCTGGGCGAGCTCCGGGAATGCCGCCGAAGTATCTCTCAGGAAAGGAGAATATTCTCGTGCGCGGCGAAGGGCATCTTGCCGATCGGCCTTGTCGGCGGTTGCCGGCGTCAAGGCACTTTGTCGCGGACTTGGCAATTCCAGCGAAACCTCCGGGCCGGTCAGTCGTTCACATTTGAACCATGGATACGGAGCGTCGATCCAATGGTGCGTCGGAAGTCAACATGGACCGTAGAGTCATCCGCGTCGATATTCCGCCAGCACATGCGGGCATCACCGCCGCACTCCGGAGAGCCTTTTCTCCGGTGAACGACGAGCCGTGCGAGCAAGATTTTTCCGACCTCTTGCGGCGCTTGAACTAGCGTCCGGCTTCGTGGTCTCGGCTGAGATCGTCGACTTCACCCATGATCGTCTGAAGCGCCGACTTGTTGGGGTCGGTCTTGTGCTGCCGTCGCGAGGGAAGCTTGCCGCTGCTCAATAGGCTCTCGAGCGCGACACGGCCACGGGCGACGCGGCTCTTGATCGTTCCGACGGCGCAACCGCAGATCTCGGCTGCTTCCTCGTAGGCGAAGCCGCCGGCGCCGACGAGGATCAGGGCCTCGCGCTGCGGCTGCGGCAAGTGCATCAGAGCGCGCTGCATGTCGCTCAGCTCGATGTGGCGGTCCTGGCTCGCCGGAGCGGCAAGGATCTTCGAAGCCGTGAGGTCGTCCCACTCGCCCTTGAAGCGGGCCCGGCGCATCTGGCTCAGGAACAGGTTGCGCAGGATGATGAAGGTCCAGGCGCGCATGTTGGTGCCGGCCTGGAACCGCTTTCGAGCGGCCCATGCCTTGAGCAGGGTTTCCTGCACGAGGTCATCGGCGAGGTCGCGGCTTCCCGAAAGCGAGCGCCCGAACGCGCGCAGGTGCGGAATGACGGCGGCGAGCTGCTCCTTGAACTCCGGATCGGCCAAGGGAACCGGCTCTCCGGTCACGTCAGCATTTGGAGCCACCTGTTGGTCTTGGTCTTCGGCCACTAATCCCCACCCGATTGGAACAAGGGTTTATCCAGTCCGAGATGAACCGGACACATATGCCCTTAGAGAATGACGATTGCGGTCCTAAGTCGCAGCGACCAGGTAAATGATCGCGAACAACACCACCACCAGCGCCAACGAGATCCCAAGAACATAGCGCGTGACGTGCGGTGTCGATGCCGCGCGCGCTTCGGTCGTCGTAACCTGTTCCCGTCTGTCGTCGGTCATCATTCTCTCAAGCCATAAGTTCCATGGGCCAACGCGCTGTTGAAGCCCATGTTCCGCAAGCGTTACGGCTTTACCTCAGGCTGGAACAGTTGCCGCGTCGAAGAACAAAGCCTGCGCGATGGCCGCCTTCACCGTCGACCGCTGGAACGGCTTGGTGATCAGGAAAGTGGGTTCCGGACGGGTGCCCGTCAACAGGCGTTCGGGGAACGCCGTGATGAAAATCACCGGTACCGAGAACTCGGCGAGAATGTCCTTCACCGCGTCGATTCCGCTCGAATCATCGGCGAGCTGGATGTCGGCGAGAACGAGGCCCGGCGGGTGCTGGCGAGCCTGCGTGACCGCTTCGTCGCGGGTGACCGCAACGCCGGTGACGTTATGGCCGAGATCGCGGACGATCGTTTCGATATCCATCGCGATGATCGGCTCGTCTTCGATGATGAGGACGTCGGCGAGCGTCTGGCGTTCGATCTCGCTGAGCGCTTCGGCGACGAGCGAGTCGACGTCTTCAGGTGAGGCGCCGATCAGGTAAGCGGCGTCGTCCGAGGAAAATCCTTCGAGCGAGGTCAGCAGCAGCGCCTGGCGCGACAAGGGCGTGATCCGCGACAGGCGCGCCTGGGCGATCCCTTCCGCTCCGGAATAATCCTGGCTCGGTTCCTCGCCCTCTTCGACATTGGCAGTCGACCAGATCGCGTGGAACGTCTTGTAGAGACCGAGTCGCGGATCGACGTCGCGCGGAAACTCGTCGGGTTTGGCGACGATCGCCTCAAGCGTTGCGCGGACGAACGCATCGCCATGCGTCTGGCTGCCGGTCAGCGCGCGGGCATAGCGGCGCAAGAAAGGCAGGTGCGGTGCGAGTTCCTGACCAAGCGACATATTTACAAATTCTCCCAGTCGTGAACGGCGGACTCTTTGAGCGTGCGTAACGATCGATGCAACCCTTGGCAGGCTCCAGTCAGTCGTGCCGGTACGCGTCCCCCGTGAGAAGTGTTGCTCGCTGGAACAAAGGACAAGGCATTTGGTTTCCGCTTCGCGCGGCAAGGATTGCTGCGGGTCAAATCGGAGCATCCAGCGGCGTGGGGTTCACCCTGCCGGTGAATTTTCGCAAACCCGTTGCACCTTAAGAGTTGAACGCTAAACGAAGCGCGCTTGTACCCGCGCAAGGGGGGACGAGAAGGTTGAGTGTCAAGAACGAGGGCGGCTCTTTGGGCGGCGCTGAAAACCGAGCGACGCAGAAGAAGGCGTCCGACGAAAAGAAAAGCCGCAAGCAGCGAGCAGGCGATATCGGTCGCGCGCTTCGCACGATCTATGACGATACGTTGCGTGAAACGGTTCCCGACGATTTCAGCGACCTGCTCGGGAAACTCAGCTGACACGTTGAGGGACAATCGGTCATGTTGAGCGAAGCGGCCCGGCGCTTTGCCGCGCTTCCAACTCCGGTCAAACTGCTCCTCATCCTGTCCGCTGCGTTGCTGCCGGTGGGCATTGGATTGGTGTGGGCTGCAAGCCAGGGCATCCGCGACGCCAACAACGTCCTTCGAACGCAAGCCGAAGAGCAGGCACGGCTTGCGGCGCGGGGCGTCGAAAGCCTGATCGCGCGCAACGCGCTCGCGCTTCGAATCGCCGCCAACGGCAGAATCGCCAACAATCCGGAGGCCTGCTCGATCGTCGCTCAATCGCTGACCGTGACCCCTGCGGTTGCCCAGCAGTTCGAGCTTGAGGACGAGAACGGGCAGCGCCTTTGCGAGGTCGGGAAGGTCCCGGAAACGGGACCGCTGCCGCTGGTGGCGCCCGGCGACATCGCCCTTCGAGTGCTTCCGGACGAAGACGCCCTGGGCTTCCGGGTCGGAGTCGCGGGCGGACTTGCAACGGGTGCCCTCACCAAGGCCGACATGAAACGGGCCGCGCTCGATGCGGCACCCAACGTCGAGGCGCTCGTCCTTCGCGATTCCGAGAACGAGCTCCCGATCCTTTCGCAAAGCGCGCTTGCCGATCCGGGCCAAAGGATCGCAACGACGAAATGGCCGGTCGCGGGCGGGCGTCTCGAGGTCGTCGTCGGGACCAAGCTTCCGATGATCACCACCGGTGATCGACTGCTTCTGCTGCTGCCGTTCCTGATGTGGATCATCGCAGGGCTTCTGACCTGGATACTCGTCACCCGGCTGTTGATCAGGCCGCTTCGAACACTGCAACGCTCGGTGGTTCGCTACCAGCCGGGAGACGCCGAATTCGCCTTGCCGAAGAGGCTGGGGCCCGCGACCGAGATCCAGGACCTTCGCGACGCTTTTGTTCGAGCGATGACCCGGGTCGAGGAATCGGAGCGCGACATGACCGGTGCGCTCGAAGGCCAGCGCCGGCTCGTGCGCGAAGTGCACCACCGGGTTAAGAACAACCTCCAGGTCGTCGCCTCGCTCATCAACATCCATGGCCGGACGGCGGAAACCCCGCATGCGCGGGCGGCCTATGGTTCGATCAGCCGCCGGGTCGGTGCGCTCGCCATCGTCCACCGCAACCATTTCGCGGAGATGGAGGAGAACCGCGGGATCTCGCTTCGTCCATTGTTGTCCGAGCTTGCCGCCGAGCTTCGGGCCACTGCCCCCGAGACGGCCCGGACAATTCGGATCGAACTCGAGCTCGAAAGCGCCAACACGACGCAGGACGTAGCGGTTTCAGTCGCATTCCTGGTCACCGAGATCGTCGAATTCGCGATGCTCCATACCCCCGAGGACCCGGTCGAGATCTCGCTCCGGCGGACCAGCGAACTGACCGCCCGGCTGACGCTCACCAGCAAGGTCCTCAATCCCGACGAGGAGGGCGACCGCGAAAAAATGCAGTTCGAACGAATCATTTCCGGACTGGCGAAGCAGCTAAGATCGACCCTGGAGCGAAAGCTGGGCCGCTACAGCGTTGAAATCCCGGTATTTCCGCCGCTTTAGGGGGCCTTGCGGTCGTTACGGCCGCGACGAAAAAAGTTTCTCAACCCTCGGAACATCTGCTGACGAAGGCGCGTTCTGCAATTCGGATAGTGACCTTTTGCCCCCCCGCTCTCGCTATCCGCTTAAATGGGCCCGGAACCGCCAACCCTCCCCCCCCCCGGTGGCGCTTCCGGGCCCTCATTTTGTCCAGCATCCACCGCTTCCGGCTCCGACGCACCCGTCGGCGCGGCCGCCGCCTTGCGGCCACGGCGCCAATGGGTCAGCCGGATCGCGATGATCGCCAGCTCGTAGAGTGAATAGAGGGGCACGAGCAGAAGCAGCATGGACACTGCATCGGGAGGAGTCAGGACCGCCGAGACCGCGGCCGAAGCGACGATCGCGTAGCGGCGCGACTTGGTCAGCTGCGAAAGCGTGATGACCCCGGCCCGTTCCAGGACCATCAGCAGAATGGGAAGCAGGAAGGCGACCCCGAAGCCGAACAGGAAGCGGGTGCAGAAACTCAGATAATTGCCGACTCCGGGTAGCGCCTCGCGCTGGATCCCGCCGACGTCTCCCTGGAAGCTGAGCAGGAAGTGCAGCGCCCAAGGCATTGCGACGAAATAGGCGAACGCCGCCCCGCCAACGAAGAAGAAGGGCGTCAGGAGAAGGAAGGGCAGAAGCGCCTTCTTTTCCCGGGCATAGAGTCCCGGCGCGACGAACTTCCACATCTGGATCGCGAAAAAGGGGAAGCCGAGCATCAGCGCCGCGAACAAGGCGACCTTCACCTCGACGAAGAAGGCTTCGAAAATATCGGTGTAGATGATCTTGCCCTGGCCGGCCGCGATCAGCGGCTGGACCAGGAAGGCGAAGATGGCCCTGGAGAAATAGAGGCAGCCGAAAAACAAAGCCACGAGCACGCTGATCGACAGGAGAAGGCGCTTCCTCAGCTCGATGAGATGGTCGAGCAGCGGCGCCTTGGTGTCGTCGATGTCCCTCATGGCAGTTCACGCTTGTCTTGCGGGGGATCGAGCGGGAGCGCTTGTTGCTCGTCCTTCTCGGCCACCTCGACCGTCTTGGTATCCAACAGCGCCGGATATTCGCGCATGATGCGCTCATTTTCCTCGCGCCACGATTTCTCCATCTCCTCGAGTTCGGCCTCGCGGATCATCGCGTCGATTCCAGTCTGGAAATGGCGCGCCATGCCGCGGATTTGGCCGACCCAGCGGCCGACCGTGCGCAAGGCATTCGGAAGGTCCTTCGGGCCGATGAAAATCAGCGCCAGAATCGCGACGAGTACGAGTTCGCTGGTATCGACGCCGAACATTGCCGGCAGTCTCCGCTGAAACTAGCCGTTGGTTCGATCGTCTCCGGCTGGCGGCACGGAGTCGGTGTTGCGGCGGGGCTCGGGAGTCACGTCGATCGGCTCGTTGCGCGGAAGCGGACGCGGTTCGGACCGGCGCTGCTCCTCGTAACGGCGCTTCTCTTCGTCTTCGTCCGTCATGCCCTGCTTGAAGCTTTTCAGGCCCTTGGCGACGTCGCCCATCATCGCCGAGAAGCGGTTCCCGCCGAACAGAAGCAGGAGGATGATCGCGAGGATCAGGATGTGCCAGAAACTAAAGCCGCCCATTAGAGAACTCCTTTGAGGGGGGTATCTAGTCCCCCTCGTCTTCGCTTTCCAGTTGGAGTTGGCCGAGCGCCTCGAACACGCCCTCTTCGAGCGGGTCGAGAAGGCCGGCGGCCTTGAGGTCGTCGATACCCGGCAGGTCCTTTCGCGACCCCAGGCCGAAATGGGTCAGGAACTCCTGCGTCGATGCGTAGAGCAACGGGCGCCCGGGCCCTTCGCGGCGGCCCGCAGTGCGGACCCAGCCCGCTTCCATGAGCACGTCGAGCGTGCCCTTGGAGATCTGCACGCCCCGGATCGCCTCGATCTCCGCCCGGCTGACCGGTTCGTGATAGGCGATGATCGCCAGCGTCTCGGTTGCAGCGCGAGACAGGCGGCGCGGCTCCTCGCGCGTGCGCCTGAGCAGATGGGCGAGGTCCGGAGCGGTCTGGAAATGCCAGCGCCCGCCCCGTTCAACCAATTCGATTCCGCGCCCGGTGTAGATTTCGGCGAGCGTCCGAAGCGCCGCCTCGACGTCGCCGTCGCCGGCGTGGCCCTGGATGTCTTCGGGGGTGAGCGGCTCCGCGGACGCGAAGATGGTCGCTTCGACCGCGCGCACGAACTCCTCCATCAGGCTGCCCGGAGCTTGAGAGTTGCGAAGGGTTCGTCCTGCAGGATGTCGAGACGTCCGCGCCGAGCCAGTTCGAGCGCGGCGACGAAGCTCGACGCCAATGCGGATCGGCGGAAGACCGGATCGTCGCTGTCCGGAAGGAAGTGGCCGATTTCCATCCAGTCGATCGCCATTCCGATCATCCTTCCGACCCGTTCGATCGCGTCATCCAAGGTCATGACCGAGCGCATATGGACGACGTGCATTGCCGGCTGGGTCCGAGCCTTCACCATGCCATAGGCGGAGAAGAGGTCGAACGGGCTGACCTGCCAGGCGGACTTGCGGACGAGGCGCAGGCCTTCGGGAGCGCCGCGGACGAAGACGTCGCGGCCGATGCGGTCGCGGCCGAGCAATCTCGCACCGGCTTCGCGCATCGCGTCGAGACGCTGCAGCCGCATCTGCAGTCGAAGGGCAACCTCTTCAGGACTTGGATCCTGTTCCGGGTCCTTGGGAAGCAGAAGGCAGGATTTGAGATAGGCGAGCCACGCGGCCATCACCAGATAATCGGCCGCGATCTCGAGCTTCAGCGCCCGGGCGTTGGCGATATAGTCGGTGTACTGGTCGACGAGCTGCAGGATCGAGATCTGCGCGAGGTCGACCTTCTGGCCGCGCGCAAGGTTGAGCAGAAGGTCGAGCGGACCTTCCCACCCATCGAGGTTGAGGGTCAGCTCTTCCGTGCCGACCGCGAAATCGAGCGCATCCACCCCCATCGGGCAAGACTAATCCCAAGTTCCCCAAGTGCGAAGGGAAAAGCCCAGACTCCTGTGGATAAATTCATTCCTCAGGCGAGGGCGAGGAGGGCGTCCCGTTTCTCGACCGCGGCGGCGAAATCCATGCCTTCCTGCGGAGTGAAGGTCAGGGCCATCGCCCGCGACAGACGCGCCTCCGCTTCCTGCGACAATGCCGGGACGGCCTTGGCAACCAGCACCATGTTTTCCATTTTGCCGTCGCAGTGGAGCGCGGCGTCGCAGCCGGCGGCGACAGAGCCGGCCGCCCGCTTGCCGTGATCGCCCGCGAGCGCCTCCATTCCGATGTCGTCGCTCATCAGGAAACCGTCGAAGCCGATCCGCTGGCGGATGATATCGTGGATGATGATCGGCGATTGCGACGCCGGGCGTTCGGGATCCCATTGCCGGTAAAGCAGGTGGCTGGTCATCCCCATCGCAGCGCCTCGAAGCCGCTCGAACGGCTCGAGATCAATGGCAAGTTCATCCTCGCCAGCTTCGACAATGGGCAGTTCGTGATGGCTGTCGACGAGCGCTCGTCCGTGGCCCGGGATATGCTTGATGACTCCGAGCACTCCAGCGGAATGCAGCCCGTCGAGGATCGCCCGCCCGAGTGCGGCGACCTGCATCGGCTCGGACCCGAGCGCGCGATCTCCGACGATGTCGGTCGCTCCCGGCTGGCGCACGTCGAGCATCGGCAGGCAGTCGACGTTCACGCCGACCTCGCCCAGCATCAGGCCCAGCGCACGGGCATTGACCCGAGCCGCCTCGATCGCGCTCGACGGGGCCAACTGGTAGAGCCGGTCGAACGCCTCGCCGCTCGGGAAGGCAGGCCATTCGGGCGGCTTCATCCGGGCGACCCGTCCGCCCTCCTGGTCGATCAGGATCGGGACCTCGGGCCGGCCGGCGATCGTTCGCAACTCGTCCGTCAACCGCCGCATCTGGCCGCGGTCTTCGCAATTGCGCCTGAACAGGATGAAGCCAGCGGGATCGGCGTCACGGAAGAAGTCCCGCTCGCTGGGCGTGATTTCCGTTCCTTCGAGCCCGTAGATGGCCGCCTGCATCAGTTGGCCACGAAACAATTCTCGCCGGCGACCTTGAGCGCCTGGCAGGCCGCCTTCGCCTCCGCCGGCGAACCCGCCCCGGCGCGGAGGCGAATGCCTCCAGAGAACGGGATGATCATCTTGTTCATCGCGGCGACGGTCGGGAATCGGGCCGACAGAGCGGACCATGCGCGCTCGGCCTGCGCCTGGTTGGCGAAGGCTCCGAGCTGAATGACGCTGCCCTTGCCGCCACTCGGAGCAGGCGCAGGCTTCTCTTCCACTTTCGCCTCCGGCTTGGCCACTTCGGCCGGCTTGGGCTCCGCCTTCACCTTCGGCGGAGGAGCAATCGGCGCTTCCGGAGTCTTGCTGAGATCCAGCTGGGCGTCGGTGTCCTGGCCGGCGCCCGTCTCGAACGCGGTCTCGCTTTCGCCGGCCACGTCGAGCCCGCCCGGATCTGCAGGCTTGACCTTGTAGGGACCTGGCTCCGCCTTGATCAGCTCCGGCGCACCCCCGGTGTCGCCGCCGTTCCGGCGCCCAAGCCAGAAGAAGGTTGCCGAGACTAAAGCTACGGCAAGAAGAACGACGAGCAGCGCGGCGAGCATTCGCCGAGCGGGAACGCCGCGCGGGCCGTCCTCGTCATCGACCGCCTCCAGCCACGGCAGCTGCTCATCATATGCCGATCGGCTGTCGCTCATCCCCGCTACCCTTCCGCGCTCCCGCCACGTCGACGACCACGCAGCTTTGCCTGATCGCCCTCATGCGCTGGCAAAGCACTTCGGAATGGGCCTGTGAAGTGGTTCCGATCTGGAGCCAGTAATAAACCCGCCCGCTCTTCGCGGGCAGATCGGTGACAACCGCGGGAAGCAGCTTGATCGCGGGGGACAAGAGGGCAAGCCTCGACCATGCCTTCTTCCCTGCGTCCAGGCTTGAATAGGCGCCGACACGGACCATCCGGCCGGAAGCCCCGGCGGACTCCCACGGGTTGCTATAGTTCAACCCCTTCCTTTCGGTCGGATCCTTCCGGGAGGGCGCCGCCTTGGTCGCCGGATTCGGGCGATGGACAGCTACCGCTTTTCTTATGACGCGCCTGACGGGAAGGGTTTCGATACGAACTTCCTTGGCTGTTGGAAGCGCAACCTCCGGAGGAGCCGGTGAAGGTTCAACCTGGGGCATCACCGGCGCCGGCCGCGCGACCTCGATCGGCGGGGATTTCGTGGCGGGAACAGCGATCCGAGCCTCGGAACCGACCGTACCCTGCTTCAGATCCAGCAAGCCGCTCGTCCCCAGCCAATAGGACAGTGCGGCAATGACCGCGACCGCGGAAGCGGCCAGGAACGAGGTGACAAAGTGGTTCGGGCTGCTCGGCCGTCGAACATGGTCGTCAGTCAGCCACGGGAGCCGGTCGACATCCGGCGCGATCGTGTGGGGCATCGGCTCAGCGCATCTCCTCGGTCGCGGCCACGCCCATCAGTGCAAGGCCGCTTCGGATTACCTGCCCGATGCCTAGCGCGAGTTCCAGCCGTGCGCGAGAAAGTTGTGCGTTGTTTTCAACGAGAAAGCGGCGTTCCGGATCGTCGTTGCCGCGATGCCACAGGGCATGGAAGGCGGCCGCGAGATCATAGAGGTAGAAAGCGATCCGATGCGGCTCATGCGCCATCGCCGCGGCCTCCACCGTCCGCGGATATTGGGCGGCGAGCTTCACCAGCGCGATCTCTTCATCGTCGAGCAGGTCAAGGTCGGCCGGAGCATCGAGGCTGAGGCCCGCTTCCACTGCCTTGCGCTTCAAGGAACTGATCCGCGCATGGGCGTACTGGACGTAGAAGACCGGATTGTCCTTCGATGCCTCGACCACCTTGGCGAAGTCGAAGTCGAGCGGCGCGTCGGCCCGGCGCGTCAGCATGATGAACCGGACGACGTCCTTGCCGACCTCGCGGACGACGTCGGCGAGGGTCACGAACGACCCGGCGCGCTTGGACATCTTCACCGGCTCGCCCGCCCGGAACAGCCGGACCATCTGGATCAGCTTGACGTCGAGATCGACCCGGCCATCGGTCAACGCGTTCACTGCGGCCTGGACGCGCTTGACGGTCCCGGCGTGGTCGGCGCCCCAGATATTGACGAGATGGTCGGCGCCCTGGGCCTTCTGGAAGTGGTAGGCCGCGTCGGCTCCGAAATAGGTCCAGCTGCCGTCGGACTTCTTCATCGGCCGGTCCTGGTCATCGCCGAACCGGCTCGACCGGAACAGGGTCAGCTCGACCGGCTCCCACTCGTCGTGCGGATCGAGGCTCTTGGGCCGCTCGAGCTCGCCTTCGTAGACAAGGCCCTTGTCGCGAAGGACGTCCATCGCCTTTTCGACCGCGCCGGACTTCTGGAGCTGGTCCTCGGACGCGAAATGGTCGTGATGGATCCCGAGCAGTGCGAGGTCGTGCTTGATGAGGTCGAGCATCGCCGACACCCCGCGCTCGCGGAACATCGCCAGCCACTCGCTCTCCGGGAGCCTCGCATAGCGGTCGCCAAACTCGGCGGCGAGAGCGGTGGCCACCGGGACCAGATAGTCGCCGGGGTAGAGGCCTTCGGGGATCTCGCCAATGTCTTCGCCGAGCGCCTCGCGGTAACGCATGTGCAAGGAGCGCGCGAGGACGTCGACCTGCGCCCCGGCATCGTTCAAGTAATATTCCTTGGTGACCCGGAACCCGGCGGCCTCGAGAAGCCGTGCCAGGGCATCGCCGACGACCGCTCCGCGGCAGTGGCCAA
>JBKPKZ010000039.1:0-15216 GCA_046731355.1 Pseudomonadota bacterium
TGTCCTTGATTCGGCCGACGATGCGGACCCGGCCTCGTTCGTCCATCGTCGCGAGATCGCCGCTGTGCATCCAGCCGTCGCGAATTGCGGCTGCCGTCGCATCGGGCTGGTTCCAGTAGCCGATCATCACGCCCGGTCCACGCGAGCAATATTCGCCCGCAGTTCCAGCAGGGACCAGGTTGCCCTCCTCGTCGATCACCCGGCCCTCGAACTGCGGGATCATCGTGCCGACGGTCTCGGTGCGGGTCTCGAGATCGGCATCCGGCGCGGTCTGCGTGCTGAGCGGGCTCGTCTCGGTCATTCCGTAAGCGATGGTGATCTCCTTGAGGTTCATCGCATCGACCATCCGACGCATCATCGGGGCAGGGCAGAGTGCGCCGGCCGCGATGCCGGTGCGGAGCGACGACAGGTCGAACGACTTGAATTCGCCATGGTCGAGCATCGCCAGGAACATGGTCGGGACCCCGTGGAGCCCGGTGCAGCGCTCCTCTTCGACCGTTCTGAGGACGAGGCCGGGTTCGAAAGCGGGTCCGGGGAAGATGATCGTCGCACCCGACGTCAGGCAGACGAGCACTCCCAGGACCATTCCGAAGCAGTGATAGAGCGGCACCGGGATGCAAAGCTTGTCCTCCGGCCCCAGCCGCATCCCGGCCGCGGCGCAAGCGGCATTGTGAAGCAGGTTACGGTGACTGAGCGTCGCGCCTTTAGGAGCGCCGGTCGTGCCGCTGGTGAACTGGATGTTGATTGCCTGGCCGGCGTCCAGATCCGGCTTTGGAAGGTCCCCCTCGTCGATGAGCAGGGAATTGAAGTCGATCCGGGCCGCGGCGGTCGATCCGGCGATCTCGATGACGTAGCGCAGCTCCGGCAGATTGGGGTCGAACAGCGGGCCTTCCGACGCGCCTGCTGTCGCAGGCATCAGGTCGGCGAGCATGCCGACATAATCGGACGTCTTGAAATTATTCGCGGTGACGAGGGCGCGAACTCCCGCAAGCCTAAGCGCGTGCCCGAGTTCATGGGTCCGATAGGCGGGATTGATCGAAACGAGGACCAGCCCGAGGCGCGCGGTCGCGAGTTGCGTCAGAACCCATTCGACGCAGTTCGGCGAAAGGATCCCGACGCGGTCGCCAACCGCAAGCCCGAGCCGGGAGAGGCCGCGTGCCAGCGCGTCGCATTGATCCCGCAGTTCCGTCCAGGTCCAGCGAACGTCCTGCCAGGGAACCACGATTGCTTCGCTCGTCCCGAAGTCATTGGCCGCTCGGTCCAGCCAGTCGCCGATCGTGCCTTCAGGAACCGGCGGCTCGCTAGCCCCGCGCGAATAGGAGAGCTTGGTCATTCGAGGGCCTCCCCAGGCGATCTCGAGGGCGATTGTTTTACGTGATTAGCTCCGCGCCAACAAACAGGGGGCAAAACATGCGAATCGCGGCCTGATGCTCGTCGAGGTCCACCGCTCGACCCAAGCTCCGCTGCAGTTTGTCCCGATCGTGCTCGGCGGGTTCCTCGCCAGCCATCTCGGCATTGGCGGCGGAAGCAATATCGTCAACGACCGCGGGCGCGATCCTGCTCCTGGTCCTCTATCGGCTCGTTGCAAGGCGGCGGCCGACCTGAGGGTCGCTACCTAGCGGGCGTTCGAAGTCCGCCGGATGAAGTCCGCCACATTGTCGTGGATCGCCTTCAGCGAAGGCGGGTGCGCGTACACCATGTGGCCGGACTCGTAGTAGTGATACTCGATATTGCCGAGTAGGCTCTGCGGCACGGGCAGGTGGCGCATCTCGAACTTGCCGGCGAAATAGGGTGTCGAGACGTCGTAATAGCCGCCGTTGACCATGACCTTGAGATCGGGGTCCTGCTTCATCGCGACCGCGAGGTCGGGGAGCACATTCGGTAGCGCGATCAACGGCTTGTCGGCGCCGGGCGGCTGGTGCTTGTAGTCCCAGTCGCCATAGATATCGATGCCGGACTTGAACTCCGTGCCTTCGCCGTAGCGAAGCGTCTGGCGCACGTAATTGTTGAACGCGCCGACGTAGGCAGCGCTGATTGCGCTGCTCTGCGGATCGTAGCTGGCGACCTTGCTCAAGGGATCCAGCGTTGCGCCGAGGAAGCGCGTGTCGAGCGTGCCGGTTGTCTGGGTCTGGTCGGCCAGGAGTTCCTTCTGGAATGCGCCATATTCGATGCGGAGATTGGTCTTCAGCAAATAGGGTACGGACAGGCCTGTGTAGGCTGAGAGCTTCTCCGCGATCCGCTGCCGCTCATCGGGCTGCAGGTTATTCCCCTTGAGCAGAGCGACTGCATATTCGCCCGTCGCGAATGCTTCGACCTGGCCGAGGAAGCTTTGCAGGTCGGCTGGCCGGTCGGCGATGCGGTTATGGTACCAGGCGGTGGCGGAATAGGTCGGCAGCGACACGATGTAGGGATAGTCGACGCCCGGATTGATCTGCGGATCGTCTGGCAGGAAGTCCCAGTTGAGGATGTCCGACAAAAGGATCAGGCCGTTGAGGTCGACGTCCTTGTTCTGAAGCGACAGCGCGAGGCCCGCGCCGCGCATCGTCCCGTAGCTCTCGCCGAACACATATTTCGGCGAGTTCCAGCGACCATATTTCGACAGGAACTGGGTGATGAACTGGGTGAAGGCGTAGACGTCCTGGTCGACCCCGTAGAAGGCCTTTTCCTTCTCCTTGCCGGCGATCCGGCTGAAGCCGGTTCCGGGCGCGTCGATGAAGACGAGGTCGGAGACGTCGAGCAGGCTCTGGTCGTTGTTGACGACGCCGTACGGTGCCGGCGGGGTGTGGACCCCGTCGGCGGTCTCGACGCGCACCGGGCCGAAGGCGCCCATGTGCAGCCAGACCGTCGAGGACCCAGGGCCTCCGTTGAACAGGAAGATGATCGGGCGGTTGGCGGCCGAGACGCCGTTCTTGAAATAGGCCGTGTAAAACATCGACGCTTCCGCCTTGGGCTTGTCGTTGTCCTCGTCGTCGCCTTTCTTTGCGGCGGCCTCGAGCGCGTCCGTGTCTTCCCAACCCTTGGAATGGACGACGAGAGTGCCTGCGACGGCCTGGTAGGCGATGCGTTTTCCGCCGACCTTGACGGAGCCGGTCGACTTCACCTCGGTCGGCTTGAACAGGGGTTTCGCTGGCTCCTGCGTCTCGTCTTTCTTCGCGGCTTCCGCCGGACTTTTCTGCGCCTCTGCTTTGGGCGGTTCAGCCGGTTGCGCGGTCACCGGCGCAACTTGGGTTGCAAGGAAAGCAGCGAGGACTGGGATCATGTGTGCAAAAAGCCTTCGGAAGCGACGGGCGGTTTGGATTGCAGCGGCTATTTTCGCAGGCAAGCGAAAAGCTGCTTAGGGAGCATTCAGTTCTACGACCGGCCATTCGCCATTGCCGCGATCGATGAGCTTGAGGCCCTGGGCCTCATAGGCGTTCGCAACGGCTTCGGCCTGCGTGTCCAATAGCCCCGCGAGGATGATCGTCCCGCCCGGCGCAAGCGCCTGGGCGAAGGCGGGTGCAAGCTCGATCAATGGACCGGCGAGGATATTTGCAATCAGCAAGTCGAATGGAGCGCGCGCGGCGAGCATCGGCGAGTCCATGCCGTCTGCGACCGCGAACAGGAGCTCTCCCGCGCCGTGCCCGGTCTTCACTGAATTGATCGCGGCATTGTCGCGAGAGACGTCGATCGCGACCGGGTCGATGTCGGTCGCGATGCAGCGCGCGCTCGGCCAAAGCGCGAGCGCTGCGAAGGCAAGCAGGCCGGTGCCGGTGCCGATGTCGGCGACGTTTAAGAATTGCGCTCCCGACGCGGCCAGCCGGTCGAGCACGGCGAGGCAGCCCGCCGTCGTGGCGTGCTGGCCGGTTCCGAAGGCCAGCCCCGCGTCGATCTCGAAATTGACGGTTTCCGCTGGCCGGTCGGCGTAATGCATCGGGGTATGGACGAAGAAGCGACCGGCGCGGATCGGCTGCAGGCCTTGCTGGCTCCTGGTCACCCAATCGGTCGAATCCTCGAGATGCTCGATCTCGGGATCGCCGATTCCGAGGCTGCGAAGTTCGGCTAGCTCGTCGTCGTTCGGCTCGTCGTCGAAGTAGGCGTGAAGAACCCACTCGTCGGGCTTCGTTTCGTCCGGCTCGTCGGCGACGACGACCGGCGGGGAATCGCTGGCGAGGAACAGGTCTTTCGAATCGGCGATCGCCTCGCCCTGGGCGCGGGTGCAGGCGAGGGTGACTCGGTAGCTTATTTCGACTGCTCCTTCGCCAGCCGCTCATCGAGAGCGGCTCGTCCGCGCCGCGCATAGTCCTTGCACGCGCTTCGGTCGATCAGCGGAGCCTTGCCGGCGAGCCGGTCGTAGAGTTTGCTGGCGGCTGGATGGGGAGTGACGAGCAGGCTGCATTGCATCCGGCCGATCTTGTTGAGGCTGTCCTTGAACGCGGCCACATACCGTTTGTGATCCGAGAAGCGGTAGCTGGCCGATGAAACCGCTGACACGCTGTCGGCATAGACGAAGCTGACGCAGCGTCCGGCCTCGCATGACCGCCACGACCAGCTGGTGCTTCCGGGCGCATGGCCGGGAGTCGCGTGGGAGGTGAGCGCGAGCGGCCCCTGGCGGACGACGAATCCGTCCGCAAGCATGATCCCGACCTTTGCCGCCGGAAATGCCTGGTGCAATTCGTACTGGGGATCGTCCTCGTCGACCTTGCCTGTTTCCAGCGCCACATAGGCCGCCGGCATCGACATGACCGTTGCCCCGGTCAGCCGCTGAAGCTCCGCGATTCCGCCGACATGATCATAATGCTCGTGGGTCGCGCCGATCAGCTTCACCTCGGAAAGCTGGTAGCCGAGCTTCTGGATGTTCGCCGCGATCAAAGGCGCGGCCTCTGCCGTCGCTCCATCGAGGAGGATGTGGCCTCGCGGTCCGGTTATCAGAAGCGAGACAATCCCGCAGGTGCCGACGTCGTAAACGTTGGCGAAGATCTTCACCGGTGGCGCGGGGTCGCTCCAGCCGTCCTTGCCCGCGCAGGCGGCCTGATGCTCGTCGACGGATGCAGGAGCGGCGGCGGCCAGCGCTGCGGCGGCAATGCTACCGAACATAACTCGCGCCGTTCACGTCGATGGTCGATCCAGTCGAGGAGGCCGGGGCTTCGGTCGCGAGCCAGCGGATGACCTCGGCGACCTCGGCCGTGCTCGCGACGCGGCCGAGCGGGATGTCGGCGACGATCTGTGCGCCGCCGCGGCCCAGGAGATATTCCTCGGTCATCTCAGACACTGTGAATCCCGGAGCGACGGCGAACGCGAGAATGCCGTCCGCGGCATAGGCGCGAGCGATCGTTTTCGTCATGCCGATCAGTCCGGCCTTGGAAGCTGCATAGTGCCAGTGCTGGGGGCTGTCGCCGCGCCAGCCTGCCCGGCTCGCCACGTTGACGATGCGGCCGCCGCCGTTCTCCTGGAAATGCTGAACGGCCAGCCGGCTGAGGTCCGCCGGCGCCTGCAGGTTGATTACGAGTGTAGAATACCAGGCGGTCCGCCAATCCCGATCACGAGCGTCGAGGGGTACCGCCTCATAGACTCCCGCGTTGTTGACGAGCGCATCGATCCGTCCGTCCAGCCGCTCAAGCGCTTCGTCCCAGATCGCGCGCGGGATCGCCGGATCCATCAGGTCGCCTGCGATCAGCTCCGGGCTGCCCTTGGTTGAATGACCGGCAACATTGTGCCCCCTGGACTTCAGCAGCTCATGGGTTGCGGCTCCGATGCCGCGGCTCGCCCCGGTGATCAGGATGTTCATGCACGCCGACTAGCCTCGCCAAAGCGGCGGGGGAAGTCAGGCGGCGACGCGAGCGACGAACTCTTTGGTCTTCGAGGTGAACTCGGAGATCTGCTCGGCGAAGCGGCCGAAGCCCTGCTCGACTTGGTCGATGTCCTTCGCGACATTTTCGGTGTCGGTCCGGATCGCCGCGATCGTCGAGCTCATCGAGTCCGCCGCGAGCGCAGTCTCGTCGACCGCGGCGGTGATCATCGTCACTGTCTGCGCCTGGAGTTCCATCGCCTGGCGGATACGGTCGGCCGAGGTCTGGACCTCTTCGACCGTTCCCTGGATCGACCCGTTGGCCTCGACCGTCTGGCGGGTCGCCTGCTGGATCGCGGTGATCTTGGCGGTGATGTCGTCGGTCGCCCGGGCCGTCTGCGAGGCCAGGCTCTTCACTTCCTGGGCAACGACCGCGAAGCCGCGCCCGGCGTCGCCGGCACGAGCGGCTTCGATCGTCGCGTTGAGCGCGAGGAGATTGGTCTGGCCCGCGATGTCGCGGATCAGGCCGAGGATCGATTCGATCGCTTCCACGTGGCCCGAAAGCGCCTGGCTGACCTTCACGGCCTGGCTCGCCTGGTCTCCGGCGCGGGTGGCGACGTCTGCGGCGACTTCGACCTCCGAACGGGCATCCTCGATTGCTCGGATGAGGCCGGCGGCGGTCTGGGCCGCCTCCCGCATGGCGACTGCCGACTGCTCGGCGGCGGCGGCGACTTCGCTGGTCTTGCCGAGCATTCCGCGTGCAGAGGAGGCGGTGGAACGGGTGCGTTCGGTCAGCGACTTGGACTGGTCCCCGCTGGCTCGGACCAGTTCGCCGACGCGGCGCTCGAACTCTTCGCTCTGGCGGCCGCGCGCGTCGGCGGCTTCGCAGGCTTCGAGAACGGCGATCTGGGCGAGAATGATGTCTTCCGCATAGGCGAGCGCGCGATTGAAGGCGTCGATGGCGGTCAGTTTGTCTTCGGACTTCCCGTCGAAGCGATCCTCGAACTCGGCGATCACGTCGCGCGCCATGCTGGCATGAGCGGCGACATATTCCGGGACGCTCTGGTTCTGGGCGAACATCTGGACGCCCTGCTCGGCGACGGCACGGACCCAGGCGGAATCGACCTTCATGGTGAAATAGGAGCGGTTCAGCTTGACGGCTTCCTCGCCGAAATGGCGACGCGAGCATTCCTCGATGACATCGCCGGCCTGGCCCCAGAGCCAACGCAGCGAGTCCTGGAACTTGCCGCCGTCGCTATAGGCCTTAAGCCGCGAATTCACCTGCTCGTCCGAAAGGCGCTGCAGATTACCGATGTCGACGCCCATGCCTTCTAGTCCCCGCCTTCTTCGCTCGATGTTGGGGCTGACATGCTCCGGCAATGGTTAAGGGCGAGTTAGGCGGCTCCAAATCTTGCCCTTCGGCAACCCCGCGCCTAATCGGGCTTCGATCTTATCAGGGCCCGTCCGGCCTGCAGACGAACAGGAGAAATGCCCTCATGGCTGAACAACGCGAGCGACCGCTGTCGCCGCACCTCGGCATCTGGCGCTGGGGGCCGGGTATGGCCGCGTCCATTTTTCACCGGATTTCGGGCGGAGCCTTGACCGTCGCGGGCCTGGCGGTCCTGACCTGGTGGTTGCTTGCGCTCGCAAAGGGAGCCGACGCCTACGGCGACTTTCTGGCGATCGCGAAGACCTGGGTCGGAGTGGTGGTGCTGATCGGCCTGACCTGGGCCTTCTTCCAGCACCTTTTCTCAGGGATCCGCCACCTGGTGATGGACACCGGGCAGAGCTTCGACCTCCGCCCGAACAACGCGTTCGCACTTCTCACCTTCGTCGGCGCGGTCGTCGTGACCGCCGCGTTATGGTTCTACCTTCTGGGAGCGGCGAAATGAGCCTCGGCGACAGCTCGACCGAGCTCGGCAAGGTCCGCGGCCTCGGCTCCGCACGCGAGGGCGGCGAGCACTGGATCAGCGAGCGGGTGAGCAGCCTTGCGCTGCTCCTGCTCGGGGTCTGGCTGATCGCCTCGCTGCTGTTCCTTCCCTCGCTCGACTATGCGACCATCCGCGAGTGGCTTCGTTCGCCGCTCGGCGCGGTGCCGATGGCGCTCTTCGTGATCACGTCTTTCTACCACGGCCTCGATGGCATGAAGGTGGTCGTCGACGATTACGTGCATGAGCCGGGCAACAATTTCGCGTTGAACACCCTGCTCCTGTTCGTCGCCGTCGGTGGAGCCGCGTTCGCCTTGTTCGCTCTGGCCAAGATCGCATTCGGAGACTGAGCTTGAGCGCTTACAAGATCGTCGATCACACCTACGACGTCGTTGTGGTCGGTGCTGGTGGCGCCGGCCTTCGAACGACGATGGGCGCCGCGAATGCCGGCCTGAAGACCGCCTGCATCACCAAGGTCTTCCCGACCCGCAGTCACACGGTCGCAGCGCAGGGCGGAATCGCCGCCTCGCTCGGCAACATGGGCCCCGACCACTGGACCTGGCACATGTACGACACCGTCAAGGGCGCAGACTGGCTCGGCGACCAGGACGCGATCGAATATATGGTCCGCGAGGCTCCGGCCGCGGTGATCGAGCTCGAGCACGCGGGCATGCCCTTCAGTCGCCGGGCGGACGGAAAGATCTACCAGCGCGCGTTCGGCGGAATGACCCAGAACATGGGCGAGGGTCCCGCCGCGCAGCGCACGTGCGCCGCCGCCGACCGCACCGGCCATGCGATGCTTCACACGCTCTACCAGCAGAGCCTGAAGTACGACGCCGACTTCTTCATAGAATATTTCGCACTCGACCTGATCATGGAAGGCGGCGAGTGCCGCGGAGTCGTCGCTCTCTGCATGGACGACGGTTCGATCCATCGTTTCCGCGCGCAGGCCGTGGTGCTCGCCACCGGCGGCTACGGACGCGCCTATTTCTCAGCGACGTCCGCGCACACCTGCACCGGCGACGGCAATGCGATGGTGCTTCGCGCAGGACTGCCGCTTCAGGACATGGAGTTCGTGCAGTTCCACCCGACCGGAATCTACGGCGCGGGCGTGCTTATCACCGAGGGTGCGCGCGGCGAGGGCGGCTATCTCACCAATAGCGAAGGCGAGCGCTTCATGGAGCGCTACGCACCAAGCGCAAAGGACCTCGCCAGCCGCGACGTCGTATCGCGCTCGATGGCGATGGAAATTCGCGAGGGCCGGGGCGTCGGCGAGCACAAGGACCACATCTTCCTTCACCTCGACCATATCGACGCGAAGATCCTTCACGAGCGCCTTCCAGGCATTACCGAGACCGGCAAGATTTTCGCCGGAGTCGATTTGACCCGCCAGCCGCTGCCGGTGGTCCCGACCGTCCACTACAACATGGGCGGCATCCCGACGAACTTCCACGGCGAGGTCGTGACCCTGAAGGACGGCGATCCGGACGCGGTCGTTCCTGGCCTGTTCGCGGTCGGCGAAGCGGCCTGCGTGTCGGTCCATGGCGCCAACCGGCTGGGCTCGAACAGCCTCATCGATCTCGTCGTGTTCGGACGCGCGGCGGGCCTTCGCCTGGGCGAGATCCTCAAGGCCAATGCGCCGCAGAAGGAGCTTCCCAAGGATTCCGCCGATCTCGCGCTCGCCCGTCTCGACCATTTCCGGAACGCGCGTGGCGCAAGCCCGACCGCCGAGATCCGGCTGGAGATGCAGCGGACGATGCAGGCCGATTGCGCGGTCTTCCGGACCGAGCGCACGCTGACGGACGGCCAGGCGAAGATCGATACCATCTACAGGAAGATGGAGGACGTTCGGGTCAACGACCGGAGCCTCATCTGGAATAGCGACCTCGTCGAGACGCTCGAGCTCGACAACCTCATCAGCCAGGCCGTGGTTACCATGCATTGCGCCGCCAACCGCAAGGAGAGCCGCGGAGCGCACATGCACGAGGACTTCCCCGAGCGCGACGACAAGAACTGGATGAAGCACAGCATCGCCTGGTTCGACGGCTGGGGCGGCAAGGGCGGATCGGTGAAGATCGACTATCGCCCGGTCCACGCCTTTACGCTCACCGACGAAGTCTCGTACATCAAGCCGAAGGCCCGCGTGTATTGAACGAGACCTGGTTGTGGCTGGCGTATCTGGCCACTGCCGTCGCCGCTTTTCTCCTGGTCGTGAAGCTTGGCTGGCGGATCGTTTCATCGATGCTCGCGGGCGCCTTCGTAAGCCTCGTCGCCTGGGGCATCCTGTACCTGTTCACGGCTGAAGACCTGCGGCCATCCTTCTGGCGGGTCGATCTGTCGCTGAGCATGAGTTTTGCGGTGATCTTTGCCGGAGCCGGAGCGGCAATCGGCTTTGCGACGAGAGGCCGGAAGGCGCCCTGAGCGGGCGTTCACCGCCTAAATCGGCACGGCGGGCGAACGAGGATTGCCGTCAAGCCCGCCGAATGGCTGATTGACCGCGATGCGGATGGCCTTGCTCGCGATTGCCCTCATTCCCGCGGGCGAAGCGGCGAAGTCCGGCGAACTCCCTTATCATCTCATTCCCGGGGCGGTCCCGCTCGACAAAGGGCCCGACGGCAACTCGGTCGTTCTCGATGCGCCGGACGGGCTGATCGTCGTCGATACCGGCCGGCATCCCGAGCATTCGAAGGCCGTCCTCGACTATTCGAAGAGGCGCGGCCGGCCGATCGCCGCGATCGTCAACACGCACTGGCATCTCGACCACACGACCGGCAATTGGGACGTTCGGAGTGCCTATCCGCACGTCGCGATCTACGCCACCGATGCCCTGGAAGGCGCGCTCGCGACCTTCCTGAAAAAGAGCCGCGAGCAAACGGATGCGGCGCTCGCCGATCCCAGGACCAGCCCATCGCAGCGCGACCAGTTCATTCGAGGCCGCGAGGTCATCGACCATCCCGAGCGCATCCGGCCCGACCATGTCGTCGAACGGTCAGGGCAGATGACGATCGCCGGCCGCGAGCTCGATGTTCATGTTGCGCGTTTCGCGGCGACCGAGGGCGATGTCTGGCTCTTCGATCGCAAGAACCGGGTCGCGATCGTCGGGGACCTCGTCGTCGACATCGTGCCCTTCATGGACACGGCGTGTCCCGACGGCTGGCTGAAGGCGCTGGCCGAGATCGAACGCACGCCGTTCGATACGCTCATCCCCGGGCACGGCCCCGCAATGGGGCGATCCGAATTCATCCACTGGAAAAAGGCCTTCACGGATTTCGTCGCCTGCGGCCGCTCCACCGCCGTCAAGGACGAGTGCATCGCCGGCTGGGAAACTGGAGCGGCACGCTTCATCGACGAGGCCCATCGCAGTTACGTCCGAAGCGCCGCCGATTATTACATCACGACGAGGCTGCGGTCTTCGACCGATGAGCAGCAGACCTATTGCAAGCCCCTTCGCGCTTGACTGGCGGTCATTTCAGCAAATCATCAGGCGTTGCTCAGGCCGCTCAATGACGGTTCCGCCAGACTGCTGCGCTCGTGACCACTCCATTGGAGGACAATGTGATGAGAACCGAAGGGGAGCGCACACCGGGCTCCAAACTGCTGCTTGCGATCCTCGTCGCCGCGGCGCTCTCAATCCCGCTCTTTTCGATCTGGCTGCTCGTCTACGACCGCCAGACCCAGTCCGAGCAGGCAACCGCATCGATCACCGAAGGCTGGGGCGGCTCGCAGATCATCGGCGGGCCCGTGCTCGTCATCCCCTATCGCGCGACGACGACCGACACGATCGTCGATCGTGGCCAAAGCATCACCCGCAGCCGCGAGGTGACCCGCGAATTGACCTTGTCTCCCGAGGCCGCCGATCTTTCCACCACGGTCTCGCCGGAGCGCCGGAAACGATCGATCTACGAAGCGGTCGTTTACGACGCCAAGCTTGGCGGATCTGCCAGGTTCGCCTTTCCACCAGATCTTTCTAGGAACGGCGTCAAGGTCGAGGACATGGACCTGGGCAGAGCCGAGCTGCGCTTCGGGATCAGCGATCCGCGCGGCCTCGGCGCCAATCCCGAAGTCGTCGCCAACGGGACTCGCCAGCGGCTTCAGCCGGGCGGCGGAAGCGGCGGCGGCAGGGGCTTTTTCGCCTGGATAGATGCAAGCAGCCTCGCTTCGCAGCCGATCGCCGTTCGCTATCAATATGAGCTTCGCGGCAATTCGTCGCTGACCTACCTTCCGCAGGCGGGCGAGACCGTCTGGAACGTCCGCTCGCCCTGGCCGCATCCTTCGTTTGTCGGCGACTTCCTTCCGCAAGACCGAAAGGTCGACGCAAAGGGCTTCACAGCGACCTACAGGATCGGGAATCTCGCCCTTGGGAAGTCGCTCGTTTCGACCAGCGATGCGGGTCAGGGCAACGTCATCGAAAAGGTGGCACCGGTAATGTCCGGCTATCCTGGACCGAGGGACGCAGGCGTTCCGCAGGTGGCCAGCATCGGCCTGATCCAGCCGGTCGATCTCTACTCGCGGGTGAACCGGGCCACGAAATACGGCTTCCTGTTCATCGGCTTCACCTTCCTCGCACTGCTGATGTTCGACGTGATCGGTGGGGTTCCGGTCTCGGCGGTCGAATATCTCCTGATGGGGGCGGCGCTCGTCCTGTTCTTCGTCCTTCTTCTCGCGTTCGCCGAGGTGATCGGGTTCAGCTTCGCCTACATTGTCGCCTCGGCCGCGATCGCCGGCCTCAACACGGCTTATTCGGCCGCGGTCCTGAAGAGCTGGCGCCGGGCGAGTTTCATCGGTGGGCTCCTGGTTGGCCTCTTCGCGGTCCTCTACATCCTCCTCAGCCTCGAGGACTTCTCGCTCCTGATTGGCTCGCTTCTGCTCTTCGCGGCGCTTGCCGGTGTGATGTACACGACACGCAGGATCGACTGGAGTGCGCCGCGCCAGCAGGAAGCGGCTGAGTGACACTTGGGCTTGGGGGCTTGCTCGGCTAAGCCCCCAAACTCATGACCGACCCAGTACCGCCAAGGCGCATATTTCCCGAGGCACATGTCGACGCGAAGGCCGCTCGGCATGTGCCTTCCAGTCCGCAGACCGAGAGCGAAGCCTACAAGCTCGCTTTCCAGGACACTGACTTCCTGCTCCGCGAGGACTTGCGGCCGGTTCGCTTCCAGCTCGAGCTTCTGAAGCCGGAACTCCTGCTCGACGAAGCGAAGGTCGCCTCGACGTTCGTCTTCTACGGTTCGGCGCGCATTCCGGAGCCCTCGATGGCGGATGCTCTGGTCGCCGGGGCTTCGGACGACCAGCAGCGCGTGATCGCGGAGCGGCTGAAGGTGAAATCGGTCTACTACGACGTCGCTCTGGAGCTCGGCCGGCTGGCCGGGGCCTGCGGTCCCGACGAGGATGGCTGGCGCCATTTCGTGGTGTGCTCGGGTGGCGGTCCCTCGATCATGGAAGCCGCCAACCGGGGGGCGAGCGAGGTTGGCGCCGAGACGATCGGACTCAACATCGTTCTTCCGCACGAGCAGCTGCCGAACCCTTACGTCACTCCGGATCTCAGCTTCCAGTTCCATTATTTCGCGCTGAGGAAGATGCACTTCCTGCTGCGCGCGCGCGCAGTGGCCGTGTTCCCGGGAGGCTTCGGGACGTTCGACGAGTTCTTCGAGCTCCTGACGCTCATCCAAACCGGCAAGGTCAGGCCGCTTCCGGTCCTTCTGTTCGGCAAGGACTTCTGGAACCGGGTGATCGATTTCGAGGCACTCGTGGAGGAGGGCGTGATCGCCCCGCACGACCTCGAAATCTTCCATTGGTGCGAAGACGCGGAAAGCGCCTGGAGCTTCGTCCAGAGCTTCTACGAAGACCATCCGGCCGCACTCCGCGAGCGGAGCGGGACGGCCGAATAAGGCTTAGTGCGCCGGCTTTTCGGGCTGGCCCGCCGCTTCGCCGCCACCCGGCTTCTTGGCGTCGACCGGACCCGCGCTCGGCGCAGTGTCCGCAGCCGCCGCCTTGTCGCCGGCAGCCGGGGCAGCGGCTTCGGCCGGTGCGGCCGGAAGCGGCAGCGGGCCGTCGCTGTGCGCGTTGAGGAAGGCGATCACGTTGGCGCGGTCCTGCGGGTTGCTGAGGCCGGCAAAGGTCATCTTCGTGCCGGGCGCAAACTTCTTCGGGCTGGTCAGCCAGGCGTTGAGATTGTCCCAGTTCCACGTCCCGCCGACGCCGGAAAGCGCGGGCGAGAAGGCGAATCCATGGGCGCCCTTGCCGACTTCCTCGCCGAGCACGCCCCAGAGGTTCGGGCCGAGCGCATTGGCGCCGCCCTTGTCGGCGTTGTGGCAGGCTGTGCACTTCTTGAAGACCTGCTCGCCGGCGGCCGCATCGGCGCTCGCGAGGTAGAAAGCGATCGGTTTTTCGGCTTCGGCCTTCCCTTCGCCTTCCTGGACGACGCCCTCGATGGGATAGCCCATCTCCTCGGGTCGTTCGCTGTGGAACGTTTCACCGGTAACGATCGAAGCTCCGAGGGCCACGATTCCAGCAAACAGGGTCCAGCCGGCGATGGTGTTGAAACGGTCGTCCATGGGTCTCCGATCGGCGGTCGCCGAGGCTAAGCGAATGGAATTTGCGCCGCTCTTTACGGACGGATCAGCCGTTCATCAAGCGGCCAGCCAGTGTTCGAGGAGCGTCCTTGCAATCGCGAAACGCGGAGGCGGCTGAAATGCGGCCTGCGGGTCTCCGGCGAGCGCGGCCTCGATCTCGGAGCGGGTAAACCAGCGGGCATCGTCGAGCTCCGTCGTGTCGATGACAAGGTCGGAGGCCAGCGCCCGCGCATGGCAACCGATCATGAGCGATGACGGGAAGGGCCAGGGCTGGCTCGCGGTGTAGGTGACGTCGGCGACCTTGATCCCCGCCTCCTCGTGGAGCTCGCGCGCGACCGCGGCCTCGATCGATTCGCCGGGCTCCAGGAATCCCGCGAGCGCGGAATAGCGGCCGGGCGGATATTGGGGCTGACGACCGAGGAGGAGCTGGCCTTCGTGCTCGGCGAGCATGATCACGACCGGGTCGACCCGCGGGAAATGCTGGGCGGAACACTCCGGGCAGACGCGCGACCATCCGCCGCGCTCGATCTGGGTGCCCGCCCCGCAATTGGCGCAGAAGCGGTGCCTGCTATGCCACCAGGCGAGGCTCAAGGCGGCTGCAAACAGCGGAGCTTCCTCAAAAGACAGGGCGCCGATCGTGTCGAACGCTGCTCGAGCGTTGGCATGAGGCTGCTCGCTCGCGGAGAACCGCGGCCGTCCGTCCTTTATTCCAAGAAACAGTTCCGACGAGGTCGCGAGTTTCCATTCCAGCCTGCCGTCCTCTCCAACCGCAGGCAGTCCGTCCCGCCAGAGGAGCTGCAGCCCGTCGTCCCCGGAGGCGATCTCGGCGAGCCGGGCCTGATCGACGCGAACCTGGTCCGCGCGATCGATTCCGGGTCCTGAGAAAAAGGGCTCAGGCCGCAAGTGCGCTCCTGGACAAGAGGACGGATTCCACGGCGCGCCGGTACAATGT
>JBKPKZ010000040.1:0-6090 GCA_046731355.1 Pseudomonadota bacterium
TTCACGCATTTGCATAGACATGCAAGATAATGCATATAAATACGCATGACCGAATTGAAGGAACGTCGACAGCGGGCGATTGCGGATCTGATCCGCGAGCACGCGCTTGGAAGCCAGGACGAGGTCGCGGCCCGCCTTGGCGGTCTCGGTTTCGACGTCACCCAGGCCACCGTCTCGCGCGATCTCGAGCAGCTTGGAGCGCTCAAGGTCCGCCGCGACGGACGGGTCAGTTATGCATTGCCGGACCGGCTGGGCGGGGGCGGCGCCGCTCCGTCCCGGCTGGCCACCGTCCTCCGCGACTGGGTTCGATCGATCGAGCCGGCGGCGACGATCGTCGTTCTGAAGACCCCGCCGGGCACGGCGCACCTCGTCGGCGTCGCCCTGGACGAATCGGCGCTCCCGGAGATCGCCGGAACCATCTGCGGCGACGACACGATTTTCGCCGCCTGTCGAAGCTCCGCCGATGCCGACGCGCTGACCGCGAAGCTCAAGGCTATGTCGAGCTGAACTGTCATCTTTCCGTCCTAGTAGGTTTAAAAAGCCCGCCGGGACGGATTAGGAAGGACACATGAAGCGGCAGCTGTTGGTGCTCACTGCCCTGGCGGCGATGTCCTGCTCGAGGTCTAATCCGGAGCCGGTCGCGGCGCCCCCGCAGACAATGTCGGAACTTGCAGGCCGAACGGAAGGGAAGACCCAGCGCTGCCTGCCCGGACCGCGCGACGTTCTCTTTAGGGTTTCGGATTCCGATCCGAACGCCCTGATCTTCGACGACGGCAAGAGGATCTGGGTCAGTCACATGGCGGCCAATTGCCAATATCAGCCAGGCCAGACGGTGATCCCGGACACGCTGGCCGCTTATTATTGCAGCGGGGACATGGTCCGCGAAGGGGGTCGGGTCACCCTGACCCCGAGCCGCTATTGCGCGCTCGGTTCGTTCACACCCTACGTCACCAAGTAGCTCAGCCCCTCGACGCCGCCTCGAAAACCGCGAGCTGGGCTTCGAACGCGCTCCTGAACGCCGGCCGGGCCTCGCCCCGATCTACGTAGGCCGAAAGATTGGGATAATCCTCGAGGACATCCGAGCTGCGCAGGCGCCGAAGCACCTCCACCATCATCAGGTCGCCGGCGCTGAAATCGCCGTCGAGCCAATCGGCTTCGCCGAGGCGAGTGGAGAGATCGTCGAGACGGTCGCGGATCCGGTCGATGACGAGCGGCAGACGTTCCTCGTGCCAGGGCCTGTCCTTCTCGATCAGGATCGAGACCTCGCGCTGGACGACGACGGGCTCGATCGTGCTGACTGCGGCGAACATCCAGGAGATTGCGCGGGCTCTCGCATTGGCATCGGTGGGCAGGAGCCCGTCGTGAGTCTGCGCGATATGGAGCACGATTGCGCCCGATTCGAACAACGCGAGCGCGCCGTCCTCGTAAGTCGGGATCTGCCCGAACGGCTGGAGGGCCTTGTGCGCGGGCTCCTTCATCGCCGCGAACGAAACGAGGCGGACGTCGTAGGGCTGCCCCACCTCTTCGAGTGCCCAGCGGACGTGCATGTCGCGCGCTAGGCCCCGGCCGCGGTCGGGTGAGGCTTTAAAGGCGGTGATCGTCGGTCTCATCCACTCCTACTAGTGCATCGCGAGACGGATGGAACGGCCGGGCTTCGCGCGAGGCCCTCCCTGATATAGCCTCCGCTCCCGTTGAGATCCGCGACCAGTTGAGGAGCAACCATGCTGCGCTTCGCCCTTACCCTCGCTTCGCTGATGACGATCGGGTCCCGGCTCGACGCGGCGCCGGCGCCCGCGACCCCGCCCGCCACGGCCGTCAGCGGTCACCCCCAGCTGGTCGAGCTGTTCAAGGAGTGGCGCTCGTTCAACCATCCGAAGATCGTCGACGGCCGGCCGGACTATGGCGCCTCGGCCATGTCCGTGAAGGACGCTCGGCTCCAGGAGTTCCAGAAGCGGCTGAAAGCGATCGACCGGACCGGCTGGAACGCCGCGCAAACCGGGGACTATCGCTTCGTCGAGGCCGAGATGAACGGGCTCGATTTTTTCCTTCGGGTGCTCCGGCCGTGGGCCCGCGACCCCGGCTTCTACCAGACGGTGTTCGCCGAGATGAGCGATGTCCCGGCGCACGAAGGACCGTCCGCCGAGCCGAACATCGACCTCTTCACCTTCAGATATCCGCTCTCCGGCGCCGACGACGCACGGCTTACGAAATTGCTCGCGGCCGTTCCCGCGATGCTTGCCGACGCCAGGGTCAATCTCGCCGGAAGCCAGGCGCACGAGCTCTTCGCCTATGGCGACCGTGCCTTTCTCGAGCAGGCCCAGGCCCTTGCCGATCTCGAGGCCGGAACGCTGGTTCTGAACGATCTCGAGGGCAAGAGGCGGGTCGGCCTCGAGGGCGCATCGCCGGGGCTTCGGGCGGCGGTCCGAAATGCCCGCCTAGCGACCGAGGACTTCGCCCGCTGGATCAAGGCCGAGACGCCGGGCCGCACCGGTCCGTCGGGTGTCGGGAAGGACAATTACGACTGGTACCTCAAGAACGTCCTGCTCAGCCCGTGGACGTTCGACCAGCAGGTCCTTTTGCTCCAGCGCGAGCTCGATCGTTCGCTCGCGTCGCTCCGGCTCGAGGAGGTGCGCAACCGCTCGGCGCCGCCGATCCGCGAAATCAGCGATCCCGCCGAATATCGACGGTTCGCCGAGGCCCGGACTGCAAAGCTCTACGCCCTTCTGGTGGATTCGGGCTTCATCCCCGACCGGTCCTATTTCCGTTCAGCGCTCGAGGGCCAGATCGGGAACTACGTCCCGCCGGCCGAGCGCAATTTCTTCAGCAACGTGACCGCGCTCGACCCGCTGCCGCTCTCGAGCCACCAGACACACTGGATCGAGCTGGCCCGGCTCCGTCATGAGCCGCATCCCAGCCCGATCCGGGACGTGCCTCCGCTCTTCAACATCTACGCGGACCGCTCGGAAGGATTCGCCACGGCGATGGAGGAAGTGGTCATGCAGGCGGGCCTCTACGACGACATTCCGCATGGCCGGGAACTGGTGTGGATCATGCTCGCGAACCGCGCCGCCCGGGGCCTCGCGTCGCTCCGGGTGCAGGCCAACGAGATCGACCTTGCCGAGGCAGGGCGGCTCCACGCCGGCTGGACTCCTCGCGGCTGGTCGGATGCAAAGAGCCGCCTCGTCGGGTTCGAGCAGCTGATCTACCTTCGTCAGCCGGGCTACGGGCCGAGCTACATCGTCGGCAAGGCCCAGCTCGATCACCTCTTGGCCGAAGCATCGCACCGGGCCGAGGTCGAGAACCGCCCGTTCGTCGCCAGGGACGCCTTTGCTGCGATCCTTGCGTCGGGGATCGTCCCCCCGTCCTTGATCGAAGCGGAAGCGGCGGAGGCGAAGCCGCTCCCCTGAAACGCTAGCGGAGCTTCGCGATCTTCAGGCCGTCTTCCTTGGCGCGCTGCTTCACCGATTCCTCGCTCCTCGTCAGCGCCTTGGCGATTGCCTTGAGGGCCATGCCCTTGGCCGCCAGGTTACGGAGCTTGGCCAACTCCTCCGGTTTCCAGGGCTGCCGATGTCGTTCGAACCGCTCAGCCATTTGAATTGCTCCTCTCGCTCTCTATCCGCATAGCATAAAAGAAAAGGGCCGCCCCATCGGGGCGGCCCTTCCTGATTTCACGAAGTCTTAGCGCGTTAGCCGAGCATTTCCTGCTCGAGCTTCTTCGCCATCTCCTCGATGTTCTCCGGCGGCCAGCCGGGGATGTCCATGCCGAGGCGAAGGCCCATCGAGGCAAGGACTTCCTTGATCTCGTTGAGGCTCTTGCGGCCGAAGTTCGGCGTGCGGAGCATCTCGGCCTCGGTCTTCTGAACGAGGTCGCCGATGTAGATGATGTTGTCGTTCTTCAGGCAGTTCGCCGAACGGACCGAAAGCTCCAGCTCGTCGACCTTCTTGAGAAGGTAGCGATTGAGCTGGTTGGCATCGGTGGTCGTCTCCGCCGGAGCGACCGCGACTCCGGCCGTCATCGGCGCGGCTGCGCGGACCTGGCCCTCGTCGAAGTGGACGAACAGCTGCAACTGGTCCTGGAGGATGCGGGCCGCGTAGGCGAGCGCATCTTCCGGAGCGACGGTGCCGTCGGTCTCGATCGTCAGCGTGAGCTTGTCGTAATCGAGTTCCTGGCCGACGCGGGTATTCTCGACCTTGTAGGCAACCTGGCGGACCGGGCTGTACAGCGCGTCGACCGGGATCAGGCCGATGGGAGCGTCGGCCGGACGGTTCGCGGCCGCCGGGACGTAGCCCTTACCGATGTCGACGGTCAGCTCCATGTTGAGCGTCGCGCCGTCGTCGAGGTGGCAGATCACGAGGTCCGGGTTGGTGACTTCGATGTCGCCGGTCGCCTGGATCATGCCCGCGGTGACCTCCGCCGGCCCCGTCGCCGAAAGGTTCAGCCGCTTGGGGCCTTCGCCTTCCATCTTGAGAGCGACCTGCTTCACGTTGAGCACGATGTCGGTCACGTCCTCACGGACGCCCGCGAGGCTCGAAAATTCGTGCAGTACGCCCTCGATCTTGATCGAGGTGACTGCTGCGCCCTGGAGCGAGCTCAGCAGCACTCGGCGGAGCGAGTTGCCGAGCGTCATTCCGAACCCGCGCTCCAGCGGCTCGGCGACGAAAACGGCGCGGCGGCGCGCGTCGCCGGCTTGCTGCTTGCGCTCCAGCGCGTTCGGCTTCTTCAGTTCCTGCCAGTTCTTCGCGTTGACGGCCATGTTTCTTCCCTAGCCCTGGGCGGGGGAGGTGGGGTCCCGCCCGAAAATTTCAAACTGCCGCCGGAACCACCCGGCGGCGACGGCCGCGCTGGTTAGACGCGGCGCCTCTTGCTCGGACGGACGCCGTTGTGCGGGATCGGCGTGACGTCGCGGATCGAGGTGATCGTGAACCCGACCGCCTGAAGCGCGCGAAGGGCGCTCTCGCGGCCCGAACCCGGACCCTTGACCTCGACTTCGAGGGTGCGGACGCCGTGATCGGCTGCTTTTCGGCCCGCGTCCTCGGCGGCAACCTGCGCCGCGTACGGAGTCGACTTGCGGCTGCCCTTGAAGCCCATCATCCCCGCGCTCGACCAGGCAATCGCATTGCCCTGCGCGTCGGTGATGGTGATCATCGTATTGTTGAAGCTGGCGTTCACGTGAGCGACGCCGGCCGTGATGTTCTTGCGTTCCCGCCTGCGGAGGCGCTGTGGTTCGCGTGCCATTAGTTTATCCTGTCATCCATTCGCCCGACCTTTGCGTCCAAGGCGAAGTTAAACCCTTGAAAGAAGATTACTTCTTCTTTCCGGCGATCGGCTTGGCCTTGCCCTTGCGAGTGCGCGCATTGGTATGCGTGCGCTGACCGCGGACCGGGAGGCCCTTGCGGTGGCGGAGGCCACGATAGCAGGCGAGGTCCATGAGACGCTTGATGTTCATCGCGGTCTCGCGGCGAAGGTCGCCTTCGACCGAATAGTCGCGGTCGATCGCTTCGCGGATGTGCAGGACTTCCTGGTCGGTCAGGTCCTGGACACGGCGCTCGGGAGCGATGCCGAGCTTGCCGATGATTTCCTTGGCCGACGTGCGGCCAATGCCGTGGATGTAGGTTAGCGCAATTTCAACGCGCTTGTTCGTGGGGATGTTAACCCCGGCAATACGAGCCATTCTCTACCCTTCTTCAGCTCCACAGGAGTCGGCGCTGGGAGACAATGACCCCGGCAATCGACACCCATCTCGTCGCTTGTTAGGCCCAATTCCAAACGAAAAACCGACGCGCGCACGAATGCGCCGCCGGAACCGGTGGATCGGGATGAGATGCAGATAGGAATGTGAGGGCCTCAAGTCAAGCAATCGGGCCGTGGCCGCTAGAGATGCCTCACCCGAAGGGCGTCGAGCTCGGCCCGGCACAGGTCGCCGAAGCGATCGAACAGCTTGAGCGAGTCGTTCGCAAGCAGGTCCCTGATCTCGACGACCGTCTTGTCGGGATCGGTATAGGCGTCGAGGATCTTGTGGGAAATCACCAGTCCCTCCTCGATGACTTCGGGCGAGGAATGGAGGCGCATTCGCCCGAGCTCGCCATAGA
>JBKPKZ010000041.1:0-4226 GCA_046731355.1 Pseudomonadota bacterium
ACAGCAGATTTGGAGTTTCGACAGGGCATTTATGCAAATCATCGTTCGCGACAATAACGTCGACCAGGCGCTCCGCGCGCTCAAGAAGAAGCTGCAGCGTGAAGGCGTCTATCGCGAGATGAAGCTGCGCCGCCATTATGAGAAGCCGTCGGAGAAGCGGGCCCGCGAGCGCGCCGCCGCCATTCGCCGTGCACGCAAGCTCGAGCGCAAGCGCGCCGAGCGTGAAGGCTCCCGCTAAGCCTCAACTCTAGTCACGGGACGCAAAGACATGTCGGTTGCCGAAGCTGCCAAGCGTCCCGAGCACCGCGGACGCGCCGCGGGGATCTGGATCGCGCTAATCGTCCTGGTTGCGGCCGGAATCGGCCTCGCCTGGCTTGGCGCCGGACCGCTTCGCGGCGAGACGACCGACACCGGCCTTCGGATCCGAACCGTCGAGAAGGGCGAGGGCCCCTATGTCCAGTCGGTCGACGGAGTCCTGGTCGAATATGAAGGCCGCCTCGGTGACGGCACCGTGTTCGACGACAGCGCCCGCCATGGCGGACCGCAGCCGATGATCGCCGGCCAGGTCATACCCGGTTTCGCCGAAGCCCTCGGCAAGATGCAGAAGGGCGGCAAGTACAAGATCCACATCCCGGGCAAGCTCGCTTATGGCGACAGTCCGCCCGCGGGAAGCCCGTTCGGCAAGAACGAGGACCTCGATTTCGATGTTCACATCGTCCAGATCGTTCCCAACGCGGCGCTGATGACCCAGGGGGGCGAGGCTCCGGGCGGCGCCCAGGGCGGACAGGCTCCCCAGCCGGAGCAGGCGCCCCAGCCGCAGCCCTAACCGGACACCGGCTCCTTCCCGACGACTTCGGGACCTTCCCCTTCCTCCTTCGCGTGATCGCGGCTGAGGTCCATCAGGGTCACTTTCAGAACTGCCAGGATCGGGTCCGCGAAGAGGACTCCGAGGATTCCGAACAGCGCTCCCATCAACAGCTGCATTGCAAGCACCACCGCCGGCGCGAGATCGACCGTTCGGCGGGCGATGTACGGGATGACCAAATACCCATCGACGTTCTGGACGAAGAAATAGATGACGATCGCAGCAAGGCCCTGGTGCGGACCGGCGCTGAAGCCGACCGCGACCATCAGAACTCCCGACGTGATCGCTCCAATGTTCGGAATGAAGGCGAGCAGGCCGGTGATGAGCCCGAGCAGCGCCGCCATCGGGACTCCGGCGATCGAGAGCAGGATGCCGGTGAAGATGCCCTCGAAGACCATTCCCAGCAGTCGGCCGAACAGGAGCCTCCTCAGCGTGAAGCCGACGTGGGCCGCGATACGGTAGAAGCGCTGGCGGTGCTTGAGTGGAAGCATCCAGGCGATTCCGCGGTCGTAGATCCGCGGCTCGATCGCGAGGAAGATGCCGATGACAATCATCAGGATGACGCTGGTCACTGCCCCGATGGCGCTTCCGACCGCGCTGGTGAGCTTTCCGATCGACCCCAACAGCTGGGAGCCTAGGTTCGCGGGCTGACCCTCGGGAATGAGGCCGAGGCTCGCCGCAAATTCCAGGAGCTTGTCGAACTGGGCGGTGACGACGATCCGTAGGGCTTCGAACTGGGCGGCGATGGTGGTTCCGGCGAACCACAGCACCCAGCCGATGAAGCCGAAGCCGATGATCAAGGTCAGCAGCAGCCGGATCCCGCGGCCCAACGGAAGCACTCGGCCGATGAGGCGCGCTCCGCCGTCGAGGAAGACGGCGAAGATCATCCCGCCGACGATCAGGAGCAGCGGCTGGGCGAGGACGATGACGCCCGCGATCAGCAGCGCGAGGCCGAACCAGACTGCGGCCCGCTTGAGCTCGCGGATCACCATCGGGTCGCGGAATTCCGCGGGACCGGGACGCTCGACGTGCGGTTCGACGGTCGGCGGCCCGGACTTCATCTCAGCTAGTCCTTCTTGGCCCTCAGCGAGGTCCCGGCCCGCCCGGACCGGAGCGCCTCGAACCAGCTGACCGGATTCAGGAGCTGTGACGTGCCGTCGAGCGAGAAGGTGATGAACTCGGCTCGGCCACCGATATTCTCCCACGGCACCGGTCCGCCGAGGCCGTTCTCGGGCGGGCCGAGCGAGAAGCGGCTGTCGGCGCTTCGGTCGCGGTTGTCCCCCATCAGGAAGAGATGGTCGGCGGGAACCGTCACCGGCGGATAGTCATCGCCCGGACTCTGGCCGAGATCGATCGTGTCGTAGGTCACTCCGTTGGGAAGCGTCTCGCGAACGATCGGCAGGCGGCAATAGGCCTTTCCGTCCGGGCCCATCACCTGGAAGCCGGAGAATTCGAGCCCGCACGGCACGTTGGCGTCGACCGGCACCATCACCGGTGGGCGAGGCACGGATTTCACGGGTTTGCCGTTGATGACAAGGCGGCCGCCGCGAACCTCGATCGTGTCTCCGGGAAGTCCGATCACCCGCTTGATATAGTCGTCGCTCTGCCCGGGCGGAGTGACGATGACGATGTCGCCGCGCTCGGGCATCCGGCCCAGCAGGCGGCCATCCCAGTGCGGGAAGACGTGGAAGCTTGGGCTGACCCACGACCATCCATAGGGATATTTGCTCACCACCAGCCGGTCGCCCTTGAGCAGGCTCGGCATCATCGATTCCGACGGGATGTAGAAGGGCTTGGCGACGAAGCTGTGGAACAAGAGCACGGCGAGCAGGACCCAGAGCAGGCCCTTGATCTCCCGCCACAGCGCGGAGCCCTTCGATTCCTTGGCTTCGGGAGCGGCGACCGCTTGAGGCTCGGCGCTCGCTTCGGGAACAGTGTCGTTCAATCAGGGCTCCAACTTGCGGGCTTCGAGGATCACAAACGCCTGAGCCCAGGGATAATCGTCGGTCATGGTCAGATGTATGTCGATGGCGTGGCCTTCCGGCGCAAGGGCGTCAAGCCGCGCCTTGGCTCCGCCCGCGAGGTGGAGGGTCGGGGCGCCCGAGGGCGCATTCACGACGCCGATGTCCTTCATGTAGACGCCGCGCTTGAAGCCGGTTCCGACCGCCTTCGAGAAGGCTTCCTTGGCGGCGAAGCGCTTGGCGAGGGTTCCGGCGCGGGTGTGCGGTCGCGATTGCGCCTTCGCTCGTTCGACATCGGTGAAGACGCGGTTGAGAAAGCGTTCGCCGAAGCGCTCGAGGCTATTCTCGATCCGCTCGATGTTGCAGAGGTCGGAGCCTATGCCGATGATCATCCGGCTGCCCTCGGCAGGAGGTGGGAGAAGATCAGCACGAGGAGCAGAAGCAGAAGCGCGACGACCGAAAGAGTGACCGACCTTTCGTCCGTCGACCAGGCGCGCCAGCCGATGAGCAGGGCCGCCAGGCCAGGAACGAAAACGATCTCGGGATAATAAGGCGATCGGTTCGCCGGACCCAATGCGCCCGCCACCATGAACGCCAGCGCAAAGGCGATGGCGAGCCCGGCCAGGTAACGCCTTCCCGTTCGTTGGGATCGCATCACCGCGCCTGGTCCATCAACTCGCGCATTCGGCGAACGCTCGCGTCGAGGCCGGTGAAGATCGCTTCGCCGATCAGGAAGTGGCCGATGTTGAGCTCGGCGATCTGCGGGACGGCGGCGATGGGCACGACATTGTCGAAGGTCAGCCCGTGACCGGCGTGGGGCTCGATCCCGTTCTTCATTGCGAGCGCCGCGCAATCGGAAATGCGCTTGAGCTCGATCGTGCGATCCTCGCCGGTGACGTGGGCATAGCGACCCGTATGGAACTCGACGACCGGAGCGCCGAGGCGCAAGGCGGCGTCGACCTGGCGCTCGGATGGCTCGATGAACAGGCTTACCCGGATCCCGGCGGATGCAAGTTTCTCTACGAACGGCTCGAGGTGATCACGCTGTCCGGCCGCATCGAGCCCGCCCTCGGTCGTCCGTTCCTCGCGCCGTTCGGGGACGATGCACGCGGCATTTGGCCTGTGCCGAAGCGCGATCGCCAGCATCTCCCCGGTCGCCGCCATTTCGAGGTTCAGCGGAAGATCGATCTCGGCCATCAGCCGGTCGATGTCGGTGTCGGTGATGTGGCGCCGATCCTCGCGGAGGTGGGCGGTGATTCCGTCGGCGCCCGCTTCGGCAGCAAGGATCGCCGCCCGGACCGGATCGGGAAGATCGCCGCCGCGCGCGTTCCTGATCGTCGCGACGTGGTCGATGTTTACGCCAAGGCGCAGGCCATTGATCATGCCTTGAGGTCGCGGCT
>JBKPKZ010000042.1:0-2254 GCA_046731355.1 Pseudomonadota bacterium
CCCGCCTTGTTGCTCAAATGGAGGACAAGACATGCGTAGTGCATTCGACTTTGCGCCGTTCCGGCGTTCTACTGTCGGCTTCGACCGGCTGTTCGACATGCTCGAGAACAGCAGCGCGAGCCAATCCCAGGAAAATTATCCGCCGTTCGACCTGATCAAGCTCGGCGACAACGAATATCGGATCGAGCTGGCCGTCGCCGGGTTCAAGTCCGAGGAGATCGACATCACCGCCCAGCAGAACGTGTTGATCGTCAGCGGCAAGAAGAGCGAAGAATCGGACAATCGCGGCAACGACTACATCTACCGCGGGATCGCGACCCGTTCGTTCGAGCGGCGCTTCGCGCTGGCCGACCATATCCAGGTGCGCGGGGCCGACCTCAAGGACGGGCTGCTCGCGATCGAGCTGGTGCGCGAGATCCCCGAGGCGATGAAGCCACGGAAGATCGATATCGGCGGCGGCGAAAAGCCGGCGTCGCAGCAGACGCTGGAAGCCGAGAAGGCATAGGGTCCGTCAAACGGCACGAAAGAAAAGGCCCCGGGGCGGATCGCTCCGGGGCCTTCCTTTTTGCGCCGGCTGGGAGGGGGAGGGAGAGCCGGCGCGAGGGGTTCACCAGAGGCGTGTTTCGTCGATCTCCATCTCGCCCACGATCGCGACCAATGCGCCCAGCAGGTCGTCAGCGGTCCGAGTCGCACGGCGGTCGCCGCCGAAGGACACTCCGAGGACTCGCTCGCCCTGCCAGTCGCCCAATCCGACGAACTTCCAGCCGCGCGAGTGGAGGCGGGCGTGGATGTCCTTCGTCCTCGACCCGAAGCTCACGGTGACGATGTCGGGCATCAGGTCGTGGAGCATCGTGGTTCCGCCAATCGCGGCGCAGGTCTCGGCAAAGCGGTTGGCGGCGCGCGAGTGCGGAAGCGAGGGCAGAAGCCGCTCCACACGCGCCGGACGTCGGCGCCTCGGACGAAGCGCAATTCGGTCGAACAGCTTCCGGTCGGTACGTTCAATGACTTCGTGTTTCATTTTCTCGGTTCCCGGGGGGTAGGAGCCGCGCTCAGCCTTTCGTCACGGTGACTTTCAGGAAGGTCGCAGGGATTTCGGTTCGATCGCCGCCCTTGTTCTGGGCAACGAACAGGTTTGAGAGCTCTTCGGCGAGTTGCTCGGCCTTTCCGGTCTTCTCGGCCGCTTCGAAGGCGTTCATCGTCGGACCGTAGAAGTCGCGGAAAATCGCGAACAAATGCTCGGGAGGGCCGTCGCCGCGGAAGTACCAGGTGGCACGCTCGAAGCTGATGTTCTCAGGGCTGATGCCCGCCGCTTCAAAGCGCTCGCGCACCTTTCCTTCGTCACCCCATGCCATCGGGCTGACGAAGCCCTCCGGCGGGGGAGGTGTGTACGCCGCGCTCGTCTTCAGGATTTGGGCGACGAGCGTCGGATCACCGGGAATCCAGTTGCCCATGACGATCCGTCCGCCAGGCTTGGTGACGCGCACCATTTCCGACGCGACGTCGAAGGGCCGGGGAGCGAACATCGCCCCGAAGATGCTGACGACGAGGTCGAACTGGCCCGAGTCGATTCCGATGAGGTCGGACGCATCCCCCTCGCGGAAGTGGAGGTTCGTAAGACCGGCCGACGAAGCGCGTTCATTGCCCGCGGCGACGAGGTTCGCAGCGATGTCGACGGCGGTTACGGTCGCTCCAAGCTTCGCTGCTGGAAGCGCGGTCGTTCCGTCGCCGGAGCCGAGGTCCAGCACTTTCGTCGCCGGTGTTACGCCGAGTGAAGCGACCAGATCCTCACCGCTTTCACGCATCGTGTCGGCGATGCGCGTGAAGTCTCCCTTTTCCCAAAGAGCCTTGTTCGGATTGACGCGTTCCAAAACCAGTTCAGCCATTCGAAATTCCCCTTAATCGGACCGTTCGGCGCCACACCCGTCGAGAGGAACGCGGACGTGGCGCCGTGGCCAGTCAGTGCGTCAGCCGACGCGAAGCGAACCGTTCATTTTGATGGGACGGCTCATGTTGAAGTAGTTGGGCGACGTCTTCATGACCGTCTGGTGGATTTCCTCGAAATCCGCAGGCGATCCGTCACCCGAGATGCGGACCTCGTAGTCGACGTTCTGGTAACCCGGGGCGACGTTGTCGCTGAGGCCCAGGAAGCCGCGCAGATCGAGTTCGCCCTTCGTTCGGATCTCGAGGGAATCCAGGGTGATGCCCTTGAGCGACGCGCCGGCGACGTAGCCGACCGTGATGCAGGCGTTGAACG
>JBKPKZ010000043.1:0-14809 GCA_046731355.1 Pseudomonadota bacterium
AATCTCGGAACAGCGGCCAATCGGGATCGCCATTTTGGCGGACGTCTGGCGTCGAGCGTGAAAGGGATCGAGCATTATTCGAGGCATGTCGCCGACACCGACAGGGGACCGGTCTGTCGAGCGATCTTCCATAACGTCCAGATTCGCGACGGCGCGATCAGCGAAACACCGAAGTCGGACAGCTTTTCGTTTTCCAATTTCGCCGAGTATCGCGCCGCCCTCAGCCGCGAGCTCCGGCTATTGTTCGACAATGCCGCGGCGCCAGCGCGCAAGCGCCCGTATCGGCCGATCGGCACCTGTTCGTCCGGGTATGACTCGACCGCTTGCCTCGTCCTCGCAAGCGAGCTCGGTTGCAGCGACGCTGTGACGCTGACGCTTGGTGGGGAAGACAGTGGAAGACCGATCGCCGAGCAGCTGGGCATAAGCGTCAAATGCTTCGAAAGGTCCGCCCCCGACGACCACCGCGTCAGCGAGTTCGTCGCGACGGGAATGGGCGGAGAGGACCTCGCCTATGCGGCGTTCGAAAATGACGTCGCGGGCTCCGTCCTCCTGACGGGTTTCCACGGCGACAGGATCTGGTCGAAGGGCGCCGCTCCGAACGATTGCCTTGAGCGCGGCGACGTCAGCGGGTCGAGCCTCGGAGAATTTCGCCTCCGCTGCGGGTTCGTGCACGCGCCGGTGCCGTTCATCGGCGCATTGCACCACCGCGCGGTCGCCAAGATCAGCCATTCTAAGGACATGGCGCCCTGGTCGATCGGGGGCTGGTACGATCGGCCGATCCCGAGGCGAATCGCTGAAGAGGCGGGGATTCCTCGAAATGCATTTGGACAGTCGAAGAAGGCGGCAAGCCTTCTGTCGCTTGGCGGCAGGCCGAACAGGAAATCGGGTTACCGCGCTCGCCGGAGTTTATTCTCGACGCGGCTCGCGGCGGCGCGATTGCTTCAGAAGGCAGCCGCGCCGCGCTTCCGGATGCGGTGGCTGATGCTGCCGCTCCGCGATGCGATCGCGGGTGACCCCAGGATGTTCGAGCATGACGGCCTAGACGCCTATGTCCGGTTCCGTGCGGCGCTCGACGACTTGAAGTCGCGCTATCCCTTGCTCTGAGCGGCCGCGCGCCACAGTGCGCCCCATTCGAATTCCACCTCTTCGGGCTCGATCCGCGCCATTCCGGCCTCGGGGCAGAAACTGAGCTCGCCGAAGTAGACGGCTCCGCCGATCTCGTACAAATCGACCCGCACGAAAGGGAAGTCCCGTCCAAGCGCCGAAGCGACCATCAGCATTTCCTCGAGATTGCCCGGCCGTTCGATCGCCCCCGGTTCGTCCGGATAGAGGCAATGGATTCCGACGCGATTCCAGTCGGTGTCGAAAAAAGCGCGCTTGTGGGCATGCTCGCGGTTCGTATCGACCTGGATGGCATTGGGAACGCCGCCGAACGTGAAGATCTTGTAGTCGAGCGGGAGCCTCATGCCGTCACCCATCAGCGGCTCGACGAGAACTCCAGGCGGGACGTCGGAATAGAAGGTCTCGCCGGACGCCTGGCTGTAATCGAAGGCGAGGAAAGCGGCGACCTGCTGCTCGATCTTCGCCCAGTCGGGCGTCTCGCGGACGAAGATGTTCCCGCCGCTGGTGTGGCTCGTCTTGATGACGAACGGCATCGGCCAGTCGCGGACCTTCGGCAGCGACCGCCCCGCGTAGAGCGTCGGAATGAGGTAGCGCTCGCCGATGCGTTCGCGAACGAATTGCTTGACCGCGATCTTGTCGATGTACGGGCCAAGATCAGGGTGCGCGAGTTTCAGCGACTGGCACATTTCGGAGAAGCGTTTCGGCTCGCGAAAGTCGGGCCAGTGCTGATGGCATTTCAAATAGGCGAGCTTCAGGCGGGTTTCGAGGGGAAGGCCTCGAAGAAAAACGTTGAACCCGCGATCGACGGCCTCCTTGAGTGGGCGGGGCATTGCCGCTCGAGCCGCCGAGTAGACTTGCTTCAACAACCCTGCACTCCCGTCCTCGCGAGCAGCGATGTACAACCCGCGCCGACTGTTCGAAAACGAAAACGGTCGATCGCGCAGAAGGGGTGGCGATGATCAGACGGGGGAAGCGGCTGGGCGGAATTGCGGCCGAGCTGTTTCGATTCCAGGGACTGCGAGGATTCAGCACCTTTGCGAAGGCGCTGACGGCGCGCGCGCTTTGGGGGATCGAGTTCGAGGTGTTCCTGATGCAGGGACTTGAGAACCGGCCGATGCGCTCCTGGCGCGACGCAATCAGCTACTACAGCGAGCTGGAGCCCGGCCTGAGAGCGATCAACTGGCGCGGAAAGGGCAAGGCGTTGACGGTCGACAAGCTTGCCACTGCCGAGCGGCTTGCGGAGGCCGGTCTTCCCGGCCCGACCATCGTCGGCGTGGTCGGCCGCGACCCAGCCGCCTTTCCAAGCAACGGAACTGCTCCGTCGTTCCGGACGGTGGAGGCGTTGCTTGGCGACATTGAGAACTGGCCGGACCACCTGTTCGTGAAGCCCGCCACCGGCTGGCGAGGCGACGGCGTTCTCGGCCCCACTCGTTCCGGCAAAGACTGGAGGGTAGGCGGAGAGATCTTCAATGACCGTGCGTTCGCTGAATTTCTCCTCGAACAGGCGGCGCCGTCGGGCCTCCTCGTTCAGCGACGGATCCGGAGTCACCAGGGTCTCGACCCAATCGGGGGAAGCCTGGGTCTCGGCACCTTTCGGCTGCACACGGCGCTGACCTCGAGCGGCCCGCGGTTCCTCGTCGGTTTCGCGAAGATCATGGGATCGGAGGGCCTCGTCGACAATTTCAGCGGCGGCAAGTTCGGCAACATGTTGGGAAGCATCGACACCGACAGCGGCGAGCTTCGCGAGGTCTATGGCCGCTGCGACGGGCAGCATTTTTCGATGAACGAGGTGGAAAGTCATCCGGTGACCGGCACGCGTTTGAACGGGTTCCACGTGCCGCTTTGGCCGGAGACGGTCGCGCTTGCGAAAGCCGTCACCACGGCCTTTCCGGAAGCGCCGCTGGTCGCGATGGACGTTGCCATCACCGATGACGGTCCGGTGGTGATCGAGGTTCAGTCCGACTGGGCAGGGAACATCGCACAGCGATTCATGGGTCGAGGGATGAAATCGATCCTCCGCGAACTACTGCCGCAGCTGCCCATCGACTCGGAGCTGAAGGCTGAAGCCGCCGAAATTTTCGGTCTCAATCAAAGCCGAATGAGGCGGACGGACGCACCTTCAGCTCCGCGGATTTCCTGAGCCCGTGACCATCCACATCGGGAAAATCGCGAGGGTCGAACTAGAGCGATTGCGGAGAGGGTTTTCCCATCCGCGTTCCTAGGTGCGATTAGCGATTAGAAATTTCCGGCACGAAGATTAGGTTTGGGGCCTGCTTCGGGTCTGGAGCCGGGGCCTGGCCACTTGCTCGGAGCGCTCCCATGATGACCCGTTCGGAACCCTTGGCACATTGGTTCGAGGAGCCGGCAGTCAAGGTCGAAGGCTGGGCGATTTTCTGGACGGTCCTCGCAGTGGTCGTTCCGACATTCATCCGAGCGGGCGTCGACGGCGTCGTGATGGGGTGCGAGAGCATTGCCTACGTTCCCTCGGTGCTGCTTGCCGCGATCTTCCTCGGCGCCCGCCACGCCGCGATTGTCGCCGTGGTTTCCGCGTTCGTGTCGGACTGGATGTTCATGGGCCACGAGCATTCCCTCTTCGAGACCTGCGACCTGTTCGGGATCGGCGTCTTCATTCTCGCCTCGGCGCTGATCATCGCGTCGGTGGAGCTGCCGCGCCATGTTCCGAAGAATGTGTCCTGCTCCGCGCCGGACAAGGACCCAGCTGGAATCGTCTTCAGCCTCGAGAAAGGCCAGGCCTGGGTCAGCTGGTACGGCGGGAAAGGCCCGGTGCGGTTGGGCCCGCAGGGTGAAGTCGCGGATATGATGCAGGATTTCCTCGCCCAGCTCGAGGTCGGCGAACGCCTGACTCGGCGTCGCACCTAGGCGACAATCAGCCACTGGCGCGCGAACGAGCCCTCGGCTAGCGATCATCGCGCATGTCCAAAGTACCTGTGCTCGTGACCGGCGGGGCCGGCTATATCGGCAGCCACGCGGTCCTTGCCTTGCGCGATGCGGGCTGGACCGTCGCCGTCATCGACGACCTTTCGACGGGGACCAAATACCTCGTTCCCGACGACGTCCCCTTTTACGAGGGCAATGTCGCCGACCGGGAGCTGGTCGAGCGCATCTTCGCCGAACAGGGCACCCGTGCGATCATGCATTTCGCGGGATCGATCGTCGTCCCGGAAAGCGTCGAGAAGCCCCTCGATTATTACCGGAACAACACGGTCGCGAGCCATGCGCTGATTTCGACCGCGGTGGACTCGGGCATCCCCCACATCGTCTTTTCGTCGACCGCAGCCGTCTACGGCGAACCGGAGCGTGTTCCCGTCGACGAAGGCGTCGCGAAGATCCCGATCAATCCCTACGGCGCGTCCAAGCTGATGACCGAGCGGATGCTCGAAGATTCAGCAGCCGCTTACCCGATGAACTACGCGGCGCTTCGCTATTTCAACGTTTCGGGCGCGGATCCTCAAGGGCGATCCGGCCAGGTCGGCAAGGGGTCGACGCACCTCATCAAGGTCGCGGTCGAAACGGCAGTCGGGAAGCGGGATCACGTCGACGTCTTCGGCACCGATTATCCGACCGAGGATGGAAGCTGCGTCCGCGACTACATCCACGTCAGCGACCTCGTCGCGGCCCACCTGAGGGCACTCGAACGGCTGATCGAACGGCCCGACGAGAATCTGGTGCTGAACCTCGGCTACGGCCGCGGCCTGTCGGTGCTCGAGGTTCTCGACGCGCTCGACAAGGTGCTCGGAACGCCGATCCGGCGCGAGATGAAGGGACGGCGGGCGGGCGATCCGCCGCTTCTGATCTCGTCCAACGAGGCCCTGTTGAGAACGCTCGACTGGTCGGCCCGTTATGCCGACATCGAGACCATCCTCACCCACGCGCTCGAATGGGAACGCAAGCTCAAGTCTCGGAACTGGGAGTGAGGCGGAAAGCCCTTTTCATCGCCGCCTCCGCGGTGCTGCTGATCGGTGCCGCACCTACGAACCCGCAGCCGGACAGCCTCGCCGCCGAGCGCGTCAGGGCCCATGTCGAGTTCCTTGCGAATGACCTCCTCGAGGGCCGCGACACCGGCTCGAGGGGGCACCAGATTGCGGCTTCCTACGTGGCTTCGGAATTTCGTGAGCTGGGCCTGAAGCCCGGCGGAACGAACGGAAGCTGGTTCGTGGACGTGCCGTTCCGGCGGGCGACCCTGGCGGCGCCGCCGGCGATTGCACTTAAGATGAACGGCAAGACGTCGCAGCTTGCCGCCGGCAAGGATGCAGCTGTTCGCCCGAGCGTCACCCGCCGCGACGTCGACATCAGCGCGCCCCTGGTCTTCGTCGGTCACGGCGTTCGCGACGCGCGGCTCGGAATCGACGATTACGCGGGCCTCGACGTTCGCGGGAAAATCGTCGTCGCTTTGTCCAACCCCGTCCAGGGCATTCCGACCGACGTTGCCGCGCACCTGCTTTCCGTCCAGCCGCAGGTCGCGGGCGAGCAAGGTGCCGTCGGGATCATCCAGCTCGACGATTCGGCGACCATCGCAAGCCAGCTTCAGCGTTATTCGAGCCGGCCAGTGATCGACTGGGTCGACGCGCAGGGGCAGTCGAGCAGGACCAACGCGGCCCCGGGAATTGTCCTTTCGTCCGAGCTGTCGGAGCGGATCTTCGAGAAGGCGCCCAAGCCGCTTCGAACGATCCGGGCGGACGTAGCGACCGGCAAAAAGATTCGCGGCTTTGCCCTTCCGGCATCGCTGACCATCGCGGCGAAGAGCAATTGGGAGGACTTCAAGAGTCCCGAGGTCGTGGCCGTCCTTCCCGGAGCAGATCCAAGGCTCGCCTCCGAACATGTCGTGCTGATGGGGCACCTCGACCACCTCGGTCTAAAGAAGGACGCCAAGCCCGGCGAGGACGCGGTCTACAATGGCGCCCTCGACAATGCCGCCGGAGTGGCGACCATGCTCGAAGCGGCCCGCGAATTCGTCGATTCGGGCAAGCCGCCGCGCCGCTCGGTCATGTTCATCGCCAATACCGGCGAGGAATTCGGGCTGCTCGGGGCGAGCTATTTCTCGACCCATCCGACCGTTCCCGCGGATCAGATCGTTGGGCTGGTCGACCTCGACATGCCACTTCTTCTCTACGACTTTACCGACGTGGTGGCGTTTGGCTCCGAGCATTCCACCACGGCAAGAGCGGTCGCCGCGGCGGGAGCAAGCATGAAGGTCTCGGTCTCTCCCGACCCGATGCCGCAGGAAACCCTGTTCGTCCGGTCGGATCACTATCCGTTCGTTCAGCGCGGGGTTCCGGCAGTCTTCCTGATGACCGGCTATGCGAACGGCGGACGGCAGGCCTGGCAGAAATTCCTGGCCGGCACCTATCACAGCGTGAAGGACGATCTTGGCCAGCCGATCCGCTGGGAAGCGGGGGCGCGGTTCGCCGAGCTCAACTACCGGATCGCTCGCAACATGGCGGACGCCGACCAGCGGCCAATGTGGTACGCGGGCGACTATTTCGGGGAGACGTTCGCGCCTTCGCAGCCCAAAGCGAAGCGCTGAACCTTGACGGCGCTGCGGATTTTCGCCTAAGCGCGCCTCCAGCGGCTGCCCCGTTTGGGCGGCCTTCCTTATTTTTACTAGACGAGACGAAGAGACAGGCGCGCGCCATGAAGATTCGCAACAGCTTGAAGTCGCTCAAGTCGCGCCACCGCGATTGCCGCGTGATCCGCCGCCGCGGGCGCACCTACGTCATCAACAAGACGAACCGCCGCTTCAAGGCTCGGCAGGGCTAAGGCCCGAGGGGCTTCAATCACTCGGGGATTGGGGCTAAGCCCTTCAAGACCACCGTCTTCACGATTATCTGCGTCAACTCGGCGCGGATTTGCAGCGTCTCGTCTTTCACCCCTCGTTCACGTGGGTGAATGTAGGAGGGCGATGCTAAGGAGTCGTGTGATGAAGCGGTTTTCGAAGGGTGCACTGGCGATTGGAGCTGCCTTGATGGCGGCCTCCGGCTCTGCGGCCTTCGCCCAGGCTGCCAGCGGCAAGGACAGCGCGCAGGCGACTCCAAAGGGCTGGAACTACGAGATCAAGGACGGCAAACGCGTTCCGAAAGGCGACCGCGTGACCAACGCCGACGGCAGCTGGCGCGAGGAGATGCGCCAGGGTTCGTGCGTGACGGTCAAGGAAAAGACCGCCGGTGGTGAATATAAGGAAAGCCGCCGCTGCGATTAAGTCGCTGAGGGCTTCGGCTGCTTGGTGATCACGCAGGCGGGCAGTTTCAGCTGCTCGACTTCCTTGCAATCCCTGACCTGGACGGACCCGTCGGGACCGACGAAGATCGCGAAGCTCAGCTCGCTTGCGCAGCTCGCAGTCCACATCGACAGATTTCCATATTCCTGGACGTAACCGGCCCTGGTCACCGTGTTGCACTTCTTTCCGCTGTCATAGATCGCCCGGCGAAGGGCGATCTTGAGGCCGGATTCGCTCAATTTGTGGAGCGCGTTCTGCTGTTCGCTTCGGACCGAGATGCTCTTGGGCGGAGCGCTCGGCTGCGAACTGCTGTCGCCGCAGCCGCCCGCAAGGAGGGTCATCGCCAGAATTGCTGAAAGTTGCCCGCGCATTGCTCGTTCCTTCGTGACGCACAATTGAAACAACGGACCCCCGGGTTCGGTTTCGATCTACTCGTAGCGGATCTTGACCGCGGCGGCCGCCGCCTTGGCGGTGTGGACGGCGTCCTCGGTATCCTTCCCGCTCGCGAGCGCGACGCCCATGCGCCGATTCTTCAGCGCCTTCGGCTTGCCAAAGAGGCGCAGGTCCACCGGCGCTCCCGGGCGCCCGCAGGCAAGCGCGTCGGCAATTCCCTCGAACACGAAATTCTCGCCTTCCTCCGAGGCCAGGATGACCGCGGAGGCGCCGGGCCGAGTGAGCTCGATCGCGGGGATCGGAAGCTTGAGCACGGCGCGAAGGTGGAGCTCGAACTCGTTCGGAAATTGGGTGATGAGAGTCACCATGCCGGTGTCGTGGGGGCGCGGCGATAGCTCGGAAAAGATCGCCTGGTCGCCCTTGACGAAGAACTCGACCCCGAAGATTCCATAACCGCCTAGCGCTTCGACGATCTTGCGCGCCTGGCGCCGGGCCGAGAGCAAGGCGCCGTCGGCGATCCGCGCCGGCTGCCAGCTCTCGCGATAGTCGCCCGCTTCCTGGCGGTGACCGATCGGGGCGCAGAACAGGACGCCCGCTTCGGTCGCGACCGTCAGAAGGGTGATCTCGCTGTCGAAGTCGATGAATTCCTCGACGATGACCCGAGGACGATCGCCGCGCATGTTCGCGACCGCATAATCATATGCAGCGCCGACCTCCTCTTTCGTCTTGGCCGTGCTCTGACCTTTGCCCGAGCTCGACATGACCGGCTTCACCACACAAGGCAGGCCGACCTCGTCGACCGCCGAAATGGCCTCGTCGCGCGATTCGGCGAACTTGTACCTCGAGGTGATCAGCGCCAGCTCGCGAGCGGCATATTCGCGAATGCCGTCGCGGTTCATGGTCAGCTGAACCGCCTTGGCCGACGGTGCGACGCGCCAGCCTTCGCCCTCCAGCTTCGCGAGCGTCTCGGTGTCGATCGCCTCGATTTCCGGAATGATCACGTCCGGCTTGTGCTTCTCGACCGCTGAGCGAAGTGCCTTGCCGTCGAGCATCGGGAAGACCTCGAACGCGTCGGCCACCTGCATTGCAGGAGCCTTCTCGTAGCGGTCGCAGGCGACGATCCGGCAACCGAGGCGCTTGGCGGCGATTGCAAATTCGCGGCCGAGTTCTCCCGACCCAAGAAGCATCAAAGTGGCGATGTGCATCGCCGGGCGATAGCGGCGCCCGCAATCGTCGGCTAGACCATTGCCGTTCGCTTGAGTGGGGGTTTCGATGCGTTCACTGCTTCTGGTCTCGGCTTCAATCCTGGTCGCCGCCGCTCCCCCTCCCGCAAAGCCAAAGACACCGTCCGAGATCGTCGCCGAAGCCCCGCCGTCCGCCTGGCGCGACATCAGTCCAGACGACCTCCTGGTCATGGATCTTCGCAATGGCGCGCATGTGGTCATCCAGCTCGCGCCCGAGTTCGCGCCGGTCCACGTCGCCAACATCCGAGCGCTCGCGAAGGGCGGCTGGTGGAACGGCTCCGCAATCTATCGAGTGCAGGACAATTATGTTGTCCAGTGGGGCAATAACGAGAGCAAGAAGCCGCTCCCGCCGGGCGTGGTCGCCAGGCCGCCGGCCGAATATCATCGATCGCTGAAAGGACTGGCGGTGACGCCGCTGGGCCATGCGGACGATTATGCGCCGAGCGCGGGCTTCGCCGGAGGCTGGCCGATCGGATATGATGCCAGGGGCGGAACCGCCAATCTCACGCATTGCTACGGCTATGTCGGTGTGGGCCGCGACCTTTCGCCCGATACGGGGACCGGCGGCGAGCTCTACGCCGTCATCGGCCATGCTCCCCGCCACCTCGACCGCAACATCGCGGTGGTGGGTCGGGTGATCGACGGGATCGATCACCTTAGCTCGCTTCCGCGCGGGACCGAAGCGCTCGGCTTCTACAAGGAAGAAAGCATGCACGTGCCGATCTCGAGTGTCCGGCTGGCAAGCGAAATCCCGGCTGTCGAACGGACAGCCTATCAATATATGGATACGGGAAGCGCGACCTTCGCCGCTTATCTGAATGGTCGCGCGAACCGGAAGGACGATTTCTTCATCCGACCGGCGGGCGGTGTCGATCTGTGCAACGCGGCCGTGCCGGTTCGGAAGAAGCCCGCCTAGGCCGCCCAGGCGGCGTCGTGATGACGGTTCTTGTGCTGGATGATCACCGGGCCACCGTGCGAGCGCATGCTGGCCTCGGCCAGCGGCAGCGCGGTAGCGCAGAAAGCGCACTCGGCCGACATTCGGCCGATCAGCCAGTGGGTCCGCCCGCAGCCTGGGCAATGATTGACCTCATGCTCGCGGTAGACTGCGTGATAGCCTCTTCCGGTCAGCTGTCTGATCGTGTCGTCGGTCGGCATCTCTCGATCCTTTCGAAAGCGCCAAACGCGGCGATCGTGACCGCGGTTTCATCAACGACGGCCCGATGCCGCGGCTCCGGACCGCGTCAAGAGTATGGTTTAACGGCGGAAGGTGCGGCTCGAGCGCCGAGCTGCGCTTAGTCGCGGCTGTCGGCGTTCAGGCCTTGAAGAGAGATGGGATCGGCGAATTCGGCGCCGATCTTGTCGCCCGCGATCCATTTGACGACCGCGTTTGAGCGGCCCTTTCCGGGAAGCATCAGCCAGATCCGCGAGCCGACTTCGAACTCGCCCTCGGTCTCGGCCATGAAACCGCTTTCGGAAATATTGACCACTCGAGCTTCGACTCCGTTGGTGCCGAGCTCGCGGACTCGAGCATCAAGCTCCACCGGAACCCGGGACACGCGCCGCCGCTCGAAAGATTCAGGCGATTCGCCGATGCGCGCCCTGATCATCGAAAAGCTCATCTCCAACGTGCCGCTCAATCCACCTTGGCGGCGAAATTCACGCCGATGCGGCCATCCCGGACCCAGCAGACGTTCCCGCACACTCGCCCTCTGTCGGACAGATGGATCGCAACCGCTTCGCCGATATTTGGCATCGACTGGAAGGAGATCATAGCACCGGAACGGGAGAGATTGATCAGTCGAACGACATGCTTGCGCCCGCGAAGCTCCAGAACGGCGGTTTGCGAGACTGTTTCCTGGCGCGGCTCGCTGCGCTCGTCGAACATCCGGCGCACCGTCCGCGGTATCATTGAACCATTCAGCATCACGGCCCCCAAAGCCCTTCGCTTACCCTTTTGAAGGCTAAGCCGCCGGAACTTAAGGATTGGTTCGTTTTGGCTTTACTAATTCAGGCCCGGTGTGGCGTGGCCGTCACTAGCGACGGCGGTTCAGCCTGTGTATGAACTGTCCCGCACATCACGAGGTGTCGGAGCGCGAGGTACCCGCTTCGAAACATGGGTTTTTCCAGGGGATGAGAGTGCGTTTCAAAGTCCTGTACTTGCTCACGGCTCTGGCCACTCCGGCCGGACTGGCTTCTGCTCAAACCGGCGCTCCTGCAAAGCCCGCCCAGGCCAATCCTGGAGCGGTCCAAGCGCCTAGCCCAGCGACCGCGCAGCCCACGGTGCAACAGCCGGTTGTGCAGCAGCCGGGCGCCCAGCCGCCTGCCGCCGTTCAGGAAGCTCCGGCCGTTCCGCCGCCGCCTCCGCCACCGCCGCCGGTCTGGACTTTGGTCGATGCGAACCAGCTGCTGCTGTCGATCCTGACGTCCGCAAAGGAAGGGCTCGATCCCAAGGATTATGACGCTGCCGGACTGATGACCGCGATGAGGAGCAACGATCCTCTGCTCCTGTCGGCGGCTGCCACGGAGCGGTTCAACAAGCTCTCGTCCGACCTCGCGCTCGGCCACGTTCGCGGCAAGGATCGCCAGAACTGGCACATCCCGGATCCCGACCTCGACGAGGCTCGGCAGGACCAGCTCCTTCGCTATTCGCTTGCCCAGCATCGCATCGGCGAAGCGCTGGCGGGCCTGCTTCCGACGCACCCGCAATATGCGGCGCTGAAGCACGCGCTCGAGCTCACTCCCAAGACCGAGGGCGAGAAGGTCAATCGAATCCGGCTCAACATGGATCGCTGGCGGTGGCTGCCGCGCGACCTGGGTGATCGCTACATTATCGTCAACGTGCCCGCCTATACTGCGGCGCTGGTCGAGAATGGAGTCACCGTCTCGCGTCACCGCGCGGTCGCGGGCGCTCTGAAGACCCAGACTCCGCAGCTGATGGCGACTGCGACGGGCGTGATCCTCAATCCCTGGTGGGAGGTTCCTCCGAGCATCTCGAAGGAAGTCGCAGGTAAGCCCGGCTATGTCGCACTGAAGGGGCCTGACGGGAAGATCCAGCGCTGGCGCCAGCCGCCGGGGCCGCGCAATGCGCTCGGGCAGATCAAGTTCGTGATGTACAATCCGCAGAACATCTATCTGCACGACACCACCGCGAAGACCTTGTTCGACGCGAAGGCCCGCGCCTACAGCCACGGCTGCATCCGCACCGAGCATATCCTGCTCCTCGCGGAGCGGCTTCTGTCGGAGGGCGCGCCCGCGGCGCCAGCGCCGGCCCCGGCACCGGCGGCCGCCGACGGAACCACGCCGGCTCCCGCTGCAGCACCGGCCGTCTGGACTCCGGAGAAGGTCAAGGCGACCGTCGCAAGCCAGAAGACGGTCCAGGCCAACTTCCCGAAGCCGCTTCCGGTCTACATCGTCTACATGTCGTCAGCCGCGCTTCAGGACGGGTCGATCAAGGATTATGCCGACATCTACAAGAAGGATGGCAAGGTCATTGCGGCGCTGAACAACGCCCCGACGGCACCGAAGACCCCGGCAACGAAGCCCGACGACAAGGTCGCGACCCGCTGACATTATCGAAGGAGCTCAGGCAGAGCCTGGCAATGCTCGCGGGCCCCGTTTCCGGCGCCGAAGACGATTGGTGGGTCATCGGCAGCACCGCGGTCGCACTTCATGGCGCCGTCGTGCCGAAGACGAGCGACGTCGATCTTTTGATGTCTCCACGGGACGCCGACCGGTTTTTAAGGCGGGTTGGCGGCAAACCGCGCGACGCGAAGCCAAGCACTCAATTTCGTTCGGAGGTGTTCGGCGCCTGGTACGACCCGCCCTTGCCGATCGAAGTGATGGGTGGCTTCAGCCTGATGACCGTGGACGGCTGGCGGCCCGTGCTCTTGAAGACGAGGGAACGAAGGACGGTCGAGGGGCGCGACTTGTACGTGCCGTCGGTCGGTGAGCTGAAGGAATTGCTCCTTTCGTTCGGACGTCCGAAGGACCTCGAACGGGCGCAGTTACTTTAGTCGGAAAATCCATTCGGCGATCGCGTCGAGCGCATCGGCCTCGGCATCAGCATTGGTCCGGCCGCTCTTCAGGGCGACCCTGAACGAGTGATCCGCCTGATCGACAAGGTGGAGCGTGGCCCGGTCCCCCAGCTTGGCGACGACGGGTTTCAGCAGGTCCACCTCAGCAAGCGCGTCCTTCGTGCCCGTGACGAACAGCATCGGCACCCTCACATTCGCCAGGTGGTCGGCGCGCTCGGTGCCGGGTTTGCCGGCGGGGTGAAGCGGGAACCCGAGGAAGGCGAGGCCCCGGACAGCAGGAAGCGGATCATCGGCCTGAGCTTGCGATGTCATTCGGCCGCCGAAGGAGCGTCCGCCCGCGAACAATGGCAGGTCCGGCGCGAGTTCGCCCGCCTTGGCGGCCGCGGCGCGGACCGCCGCGTGTGCCAGCTTCGGCGGGTCCGGCCGCTTTCCGCCCTTCTCCGTGTAGAGGAAGTTGTAGCGAAGGGTCGCGACGCCCCGCTGTGCCAGCCCGCCGGCGTTGCTTGCCATGCTTGGGTGGGCCAAGTTCGTGCCCGCGCCATGCGCGAACAGGTAGAGCGCCATGGCGTTAGCGGGCCGGAGCAGGAGTCCGGACAGCTTCTCGTCGCCGAGCGGGATGGAGACATTGCGCGGTTCCATGACCGCCACGCCAATAGCCCAAAAGAGAAGGCCCCGGAAACGCGTTCCGGGGCCTCCGCCTCTCCTTCCCCTGAAGGTTTGTTAGCTTATGCGATGACCTTGTCGGCGTAGATCATCCGGCCGCCGGCGAGGCGCTTCATCACGTCCCACTGGCTGGAGCGGCTGAACGCGAAGCAGCCCTCGGACCGGCCGAGCTTGCCGTGCTGCGAGATCATCTCCGGCTCGGCATACCAGGCGTTGTGGATGACGATCGCGCGGGCCTCAGCGTTGTTGTTGGTCCAGTCGAGGCCGTTGACCTTCATCGAGAGGCCGTACTTGCCGTTGTAATAGTCCCCCGTCGTGTAGGCGCCGTTCGACGTCGCATAGGAGCCGAACGCGTTCGAGAAGCGCTCGAGGAAGCCCGAGTGGGCCGGATCCGAGCCGCGGCCGTGGGCGACGAGGTGGCTCTCAACGGTGCCATTCATCAGGTCGACGACGTGGAATCTCGGTTCGCTCGAAGGCTTGGAGAAATCGACGATTCCCATCACGTCGCGGGCACGCGCCTGATAGCGGTGCGAATCGAGCGCGGCCTTCGCCTTCTGGAAGAGCACCGGGTCGATGCCAGGAGGAGTCACCTGCTGCGGAGCCAGGGGCGCCAGCGGATCCCGCGGCACCGGTGGCGGCGCATAAACGATGGATGGAAGCCCCACCGAGCTGGCAGCCGACGAAAGCATGGCCCCCGCCGCACCTACTGCCCCCCAACGCAAGACTTCCCTGCGATTCAAACTCATTACCACCCCACTCTCACCGAAGCGGGTGTTTTACACGGCAGAAGGTTAATCGCCGATAACCGCGATTGTGCAGTTGCTTAGCCTATCGTGCGGACAACTCGTTTCATCGCACAACCGGCGTTTGAGGGCGCCTTGCAAGCCTATTCGAGCGCTGCTAAGGCCCGCCACCCGACCCAGCACGGCTGCGCCGGGCGTAGGTTATTGGCTCACTGACATTTTCACTGGGCCGAAAACAGCAGATTTGGAGTTTCGACAGGGCATTTATGCAAATCATCGTTCGCGACAATAACGTCGACCAGGCGCTCCGCGCGCTCAAGAAGAAGCTGCAGCGTGAAGGCGTCTATCGCGAGATGAAGCTGCGCCGCCATTATG
>JBKPKZ010000044.1:0-3960 GCA_046731355.1 Pseudomonadota bacterium
GGCCTTGATGCCCGCCTTCGACATCCCCCAGGGCCGGATCGCGATGGTCGCGGATGCACAGGGCAATCCGTTCTACGTGATGAAGCCCGTCCCTCCTGACGAAAAGCCGGATAGCAAGAGCGATGTCTTCTCGGCGACCGCCGAACAGCGCGTCGGCTGGAATGAGCTCACCACGGCCGACCCGGCTGCTGCCCGCGATTTCTACGGCGACCTGTTCGGCTGGACCAGCGACGACTTCATGCCGATGGGCGAAAACGGCGAGTATCGCTTCTTCGTCCACAACGGCACGACGATCGGTGCGGTTTGCGGAGTGATGCCGGGCGGAAGCAGCGGCTGGCGCTACTATGTTCGAGTGCCATCGATCTCGACCGCCGTCGAGGCCGTCAAGGCCGGTGGAGGAACGATCTCGATGGGCCCGCACGAGGTTCCCGGCGGCGATCACATCATCATCGGAAACGACCCGCAGGGTGCGGAATTCGCGCTCGTGGGCAAGGCTTGAGGAGAGAGAAATGGCGACCAACAAGCTGACGACCTGCCTTTGGTTCGACAAGGGCGAAGCGCGCAAGGCAGCCGAATTCTACGCCTCCGTGTTTCCCGACACCAAAGTCGGCGCGCCCCATTCGGCGGTGTCGGATTTTCCGGGCGGCAAGGAAGGCGAAGAGCTTACGGTGGAATTCACGGTACTTGGGCAGCCCTTCGTCGGCCTCAACGGCGGTCCCAATTTCAAGGCCAATGAATCGGTCAGCTTCATGGTCGTCACCGAAGACCAGCCAGAGACCGACCGCTACTGGGACGCCATCACCAAGAATGGCGGCGAAGAGAGCGCCTGCGGCTGGTGCAAGGACAAGTGGGGCTTCTCCTGGCAGATCACTCCGCGGGTCCTTCTCGAGGCGACGAGCAACCCCGATAAGGCAGCGGCCAAGCGTGCGTTCGAGGCCATGATGACGATGCGCAAGATCGACATCGCCAAGATCGAGGCCGCGCTCCGCGGAGAGCCGGTCAATGCGTAAGCTGACGGGAGCGGTCTTTGTCTCGCTCGACGGCGTGATGCAGGCACCGGGCGGGCCCGAGGAGGATCAGACCGGCGACTTCCGCTTCGGCGGTTGGGTAGCGCCCTTCTGGGACGAGAACATGGGCCCATTCGAAAAGCTCATCATGGCCGATTACGACCTGCTGCTGGGCAAGCGGACCTACGACATCTTCTCCGCTTATTGGCCGTACAACCAGGATGACCCGATCGGGGAGAAATTCCAGCACATCAACAAATATGTGCTGACCCATTCGGATGAAACGCTTGCCTGGGAAAACAGTGAGAAATTGTCCGGCGAGACGGCCGACGCAGTCGCAAGGCTCAAGCTGACCGAGGGTCGCGACTTGCTCATCCAGGGCAGCAGCACGCTTTACGTGCCGCTGCTCGCGGCCAGGCTGATCGACAGGCTGGTCCTGATAACCTTCCCGGTAGTGCTTGGACGCGGGAAGCGCATCTTCGATGGGTCGCAGCAGCCGGGCGCGTTGAAGCTTGTCGAAAGCTTCGTCAGCCCGAAGGGCGTGGTGATCGCCACGTACGAGCCCGCCGGCGATGTCCCGACCGGCTCGTTCGAGACCAAGGAGCCGAGCGAGGCGGAGCTGGAGCGCCGCGAAAAATGGGCGCGGGAGGACGCATGAGCCTGGAGTTCTTCGGGCATCCGTTCAGCAGCTACACGCAGAAGGTCCTGATTGCCCTGTGGGCCGACGGTTCCGACTTCACTTACCGAATGGTCGAGGATCCGGAGAATATGGAAGAGCTCAAGCGGCACTCGCCGTACGGGCTCTTCCCGATATTGATCGACGACGGACGGCCGGTGCTCGAGTCGTCGACGATCATCGAGCATCTCCATGCCCATCATCGCGGATCCAACGACTGGATTCCGGAAGGCGAGATGGGACGAAAAGTCCGCTTCCTCGATCGATTCTTCGACCTTTACGTGATGAACAACATGTCGAAGCCCGTTTTCGACACGATCCGGGCGGAGGGTGACCGCGATCCTTTCGGAGTACGGAAGGCGCGAGGCGATCTGCACACCGCCTACGACTGGCTGGAAGCAAACCTTGGCGACGGCCCCTGGGCAGCGGGGGACATTTTCACCATGGCCGACTGCGCGGCGGCGCCCAGCCTCTTCTACGCCGACTGGATCGAGGAGATTGGTCCGAGCAGACCGAGACTGGCCGCCTATCGAGCGCGCCTGCTCGCCAATCCGGTGGTCGCGCGCGCGGTCGATGAGGGACGGCCCTACCGGCACTATTTCCCGCTGGGCGCCCCCGACCGCGACTAGCCTCAGCCTCCATTCATGTGATCGGGACGAGTAGGGCGGAACATGGAGGCGATCGCATGAGCAAGCTGTTCCGCATTCTCGCTTTGGCAGGCGCTGCGGGTCTGTCGCTTTCGACGTCCGCCTCGGCTCAGTCCGCGACCGAGACTGCGGTCCTCGCCGGCGGCTGCTTTTGGGGAATGGAAGCGGTGTTCGAGCACGTGAAGGGCGTGCGCAACGTCGTGTCCGGCTACGCCGGAGGCACTGCGAAGGACGCCACTTATGACAGGGTCAGCAGCGAACGGACCGGCCATGCCGAAGCCGTTCGGATCGAATTTGACCCGCGCCAGGTCAGTTATGCGCAACTGCTGAAGATCTACTTCACCGTTGCCCACGACCCGACCCAAGTGAACCGCCAGGGGCCGGATTCAGGACCGAGCTACCGGTCCGCGATCTTCCCGCAGAATGCGGCGCAGCGTGAGCTTGCTGGAAAATTCATTACCCAGTTGCGAGCCGCGGGGCGGCCGATCGCGACGAAGATCGAAAGCGGCCCGTTCTTTCGCGCCGAAGCCTACCATCAGGACTTCGCGCGCAAGCATCCGTTGCACCCGTACATCATGGTCAACGACGAGCCGAAGGTCGCGAGGTTGAAGCGCTCCTATCCGCAATATTGGAAAGCCTAAGCTCTAGAGCCAGGCTCAGTTGCCGCTCGGACCGCCCCGCTGAGTCTGGACGCGAGTGAGTTCCTGCTGGTCCTGAAGCTTGCGATCGGCCCACTCGGCGCGGGTCATGCAGACCCGCTTGGCGCCAAGCCTCGAACCCGTGGATTCCTCTTTCACGCAGATTTTCTCGTTGGGGTCATCTTTCTTCGCAGTCGTCTGCGTTTGCGCCGGAGCGGCGGCCGGAGCCTGAGCGATTGCCGGAGCCGCAATCAACGCTACGGAGACAGACGCACAAATCAGCTTCAACATGCGAGCACCTCTTTTGGGGAAGCGCGCTGAGTATCGGCAGACTCCCCTTAATCCGCAATGACTATTTCGATGAACGTCTCATACCGGTGGAGCGACGTCGAAGGCAATTGTGAGCCTCTCGCCTTCCTCGAACGGCACTGTCCCGTGCCACATCCATGACGGAAACAGCACGAGACGACCGACTTTCGGCTCGATCTTCCGCCAGGGTTGGACTTCGAGACCCAACTTCTCGTCAGGCTCGCCAAGCTTGAACCAGCCCGAATCCGCTCGCTCGCTGGGAGCTCGTTCGGGAAGCGCCAGGTAGAGGGCGGAGCTGATCCACCCGAGGGGGTGAACGTGGTTCGAATGGTGCCCGCCCGCCCGCAGCCGAACAGACCAGCTTCCGGAAAAACGTATTCTTCGGTCGCGTCGCTGCCGGAGCATCGGATGGCTCGAATCCATCGCGGGAAGCCGTGCGGCGTGACCTTCGACCGCTCCGACAATGGCTCCGCGCAGATGGCGAATGACCGGATCGATTCGGCTGAGAAGCGGCCCATCGGTCTGGGTTCCTCCCCGCACTGACTGATCGAGATATTCGCCCTTGGCGACGTGCAATGCACGCAGCCTGTCTGCCAGTTGGCCGATCGGAGGCAAGGCGCCGGACAGGTCGATGACCCCCACGAGCCGGTCATCGCCTTCGAGCCATTCGGATCGCGGATCGT
>JBKPKZ010000045.1:0-3941 GCA_046731355.1 Pseudomonadota bacterium
GGCTTGCGATCATGGCGGAACGCCCTCCTCTCCTCGCCATCCTCGACCAGGGATCGACGCAGGAATTCGTCCGGGTCCGCCTCCTCCTCGACACGACGCTCCCAGTGATCCGGGCTCGGACGGCATCGCTCCGAGCCGAACTCGACCGGGGCCGAAAGCTCCAGCGGCAGGCCCAACAAGCCCGCACCGATCTCCTCGACAGCCGTGACACCCTTGCCCGGCGTAAGCGGGAGTTTGCGGAGCTGGAGAGCAAGGCCGTCGTCCTCGCCCAGAAAACGGGCGGAGAAGCCCTCGGCGCCGGCGACATCGCACTGGCTCGCGGGGAACAGGCCGCAGAGCTCGTCGGCGAGGCGGAGAGCGGCCGGCTGGCCCGCGAAATCGCCGCCGAGCTCTCGCTCCTCCCGGCGCCTCCGGCCCGCCCGGGGACACCGCCGGCAAGGCCTGAAGCGCCACTCGAATACATCCTCCCCGTCCAGGCCCCGATCGTCGAAGGCCTCGGCTCGGTTGCCTCCAATGGCGTCCGATCGCGCGGGCTCACGCTCGCGACGTCGCGGGGCACGTCCATCGACGTTCCTGCGAGCGGAACAATCCGCTTCTCGGGCCCGTTTCGAAGCTATGATGCGGTGGTCATCATCGACCACGGCGGAGGCTGGATGAGCCTGCTCCTCAATGTCGCTTCGCCGCTCAAGCCGGGTGAAAAAGTCCAGATCGGCCAGCCGCTTGGCCGCGCCATTGGTCGAATAGGCGTGGAACTGTCCCGAAATGGGCGTCATGTGTCGCCTGCTCTCATCGCAGGTTCATCTCAAAGTCTGTCAAAGGGCCCCAAAGAGGGTTAGGAACAAGGCCGAACACCCGGGACATGCAGATCATGAAGCTTACGACCAAATTGCTTCCGCCGCTCGCTCTTGTCGGGGCGCTTGCCCTGGTGCCGGTGACGACCAGCTCGCTCGCGGCCGCGGACTCCGCGAACTACCAGGAGCTCGAGACGTTCATGAGCGTCTATGAGCGGGTGAAGTCGCAATATGTCGACCAGGTCGACGATCACACGCTCATCAAGGGCGCGATCGACGGAATGCTGGCCGCCCTCGATCCCCACTCCTCCTACGTCGAAGCGACCGACTTCGACGTGCTCAAGGCGACGACGGACGGCAATTACGGTGGTCTCGGGATCACGGTCTCGGTCGAGGACGGAGCGGTCAAGGTCGTTTCCCCGATGGAGGACACGCCCGCATGGCGCGCGGGCCTGAAGTCCGGCGACTACATCACGCACATCAACGGTGAACTTCTGTACGGCCTTTCTCTCGACGAAGCGGTCGAGAAGATGAAGGGTCAGCCCGGCTCGTCGGTGAAGCTGACCATCGTCCGACCCGGCCGCGACAAGCCGTTCGACGTCGCCCTCGTCCGTGAGCGCATCGAGCTCCGCCCGGTGAAGTGGGAAATCAAGGACGGCATCGGGATCATCAACATCAACTCGTTCGCCGGGAACACCGGCGACGCCACCAAGGCGGCACTGCTGGCGATCGACAAGGCGACCGGCGGCAAGCCGCTCGGCTACATCGTCGACCTTCGCTCCAACCCGGGCGGCCTTCTCGACCAGGCGATCGACGTCAGCGATGCTTTCCTCGACCGCGGCGAGATCGTCTCGCAGCGCGGGCGCCAGAAGGACGATATCGAGCGCTATTATGCGACCCCCGGCGACATGGCGCACGGCCTTCCGGTGGTCGTGCTGATCGATGCGGGCAGCGCTTCGGCGGCGGAGATCGTCGCAGCTGCGCTTCAGGACCACCACCGCGCCTTGCTTCTCGGCGAGCGCAGCTTCGGCAAGGGCAGCGTCCAGACCGTCCAGATCATGGGCCCGAAGGCCGCTCTTCGACTGACCACGGCGCGTTACTACACGCCGTCGGGCCGCTCGGTTCAGGCCGGCGGCATAGAACCCGACCTGACCGTTCCGCAGCTGAGCGATCCGGATTTCAAGGACCGCAAGGTTGTCCGCGAAGCCGACCTTCGGCGCCACCTGCTGGGCCAGGCAAACGTGGACGAAAAGCTCCTCGAGGAAGACGATTTCGCGAAGGATCCACGCTTCAACTTCACTGCCGCCGAGCTCGACAAGAAGGGCATCAAGGACTTCCAGCTCGACTATGCGATGCGCACCCTGAAGCGCCTGCGCGCTCCGGGCACCAATGTCGCCGCGGCGGAACCGGCCAAAAGGTCGTAAATGAACGAAGCGGCGCTTCCGCGCGAACGGGGCATGCTGGGAATAGGGAACGCTTCGGCGGCGCGTCTGATCGCGCTGCTTTTGCCGCTCGGCCTCCTCGGCGGAGCGCTTGGTTCACAATATATCGGCGGGCTTCATCCGTGTGAGATGTGCTACTGGCAACGCTGGCCGCACGCCGCCGCGATCGTGCTTGCCGCGCTTGCGTTCACCGGCCCGGCCGGATCGTCGCGGTCGCGCGCGCTCACTCTTCTGGCGGCGGCAGCAATCGCCGTTTCCGGAGCGATCGGCGCCTATCATGCGGGCGTCGAGGCCCGGATCTTCGAGGGCTTCACCACCTGTACCGCGACGAGGGGCCTTTCCCTTCAGGACATCATGAAGGTGCCCCTGGTCCGCTGCGACCAGGTGCAGTGGTCCTTGCTCGGAATCTCCATGGCCGGATGGAACGCGATTCTTTCGCTTGGCGGAGCATCGCTCATCCTCGTCCTGGCGCTGAAAGGTCGCGGCTCGTGAGGCCGTGGCGTCCCGGCCAGCGCCGAGCCGACACGGATTCCATGATCCGGGTCGATCAGGCCGGCGAGTTCGGCGCCACCCGAATCTATGCCGGCCAGCTCGCGGTTCTCCGGCGCAATTCCGCAGCCGCCAAGCTCGTCTCGCGGATGGCCGGGCAGGAGGAACGCCATCTCGAGCGCTTCAACGCAATGATGGCCGCTCGACGAGTCCGTCCGACCGCGCTCCAGCCGGTCTGGAGCCTTGCCGGCTATGCCCTGGGCGCCGCCACGGCGCTGATCTCGCCCGCCGCGGCGATGGCGTGCACCGAAGCCGTCGAGACCGAAATCGATCGGCATTACGGCAAGCAGCTCGACGAGCTTGGCGATGACGAATCCGAGCTTTCCGCGGACATCGCCGAATTTCGAGCCGAGGAGCTCGAGCACCGGGATATCGCCCGAGAAGCCGGCGCCGCGACCGCTCCGGCCTATCCCCTATTGACCTTCGGGATCCGTGCGGCATGCCGTGTCGCAATCGGGTTATCGAAACGGATTTGAGGAACCAGCACCGGCCATCGGCCGCTGTTACGTTGGAAGGATCAGTATGACGAAGCTAGCAGCCCCTCTCGCAGTCGCTGCCCTGATCGCCGGCTTCGCCTCGGCTCCCGCCGCTGCGCAGGATCAGCCGGCGACAGGCTCGAAGCAGCGCGTTTCCGAGATCATCGTATTCGGCACTGACCCCTGCCCGCGCTCGACGGATGACGAGGTCGTGGTCTGCAGCCGGGTTCCGGAATCCTATCGTTACCGGATGCCCGAGGCCTATCGGCCGGGCGGCACCTACCAGCAGCGCCAGGCCTGGGCGAACAAGGCCAAGAGCATCGAACGCGTCGGCCGCACGGGTATCCAGAGCTGTTCGCCCGTCGGACCGGCTGGCTACACCGGCTGCCTCGAGCAGGTCATCGATTCGGCTCGCGACGAAAGCAACGAGGCCTATCGTGAAGGCACCGCCCCGCAGCAATAAGCTCAGGTCCGCGCTTTCTCGAGCGCGATCCACGCATTGATTTGCGCATCGAGCGCGTCCAGCGGAACCGCTCCCTGACCAAGAACGGCGTCGTGGAAGCGGCGGACGTCGAACTTTCCGCCCAGCTCCTTCTCGGCGCGGGCGCGTAGCTCCTCGATCTTGCGCTTTCCGATCATGTAGGCGTCCGCCTGCCCGGGAACCGAGATGTAGCGGTTCACCT
>JBKPKZ010000046.1:0-10422 GCA_046731355.1 Pseudomonadota bacterium
TTGGAAGTCCTCGCCACAAAGTATTTCAACGTCGAGCCTTTGATTGCGGGAGAAGGGAAGGCGGTGTGGCCGATCGCTCTCGACGTCGACGAGCCGCAGAACGTGGGGGCCGACCGAGCGCTCAACGTGATCGCCGCCCACGAAAAATTCCCAGGCGACCTGATCGTCATCGATTTTGGAACTGCGACGACCTTCGACGTGGCGGACTTCAGCGGCGCTTACAAAGGCGGGATCATTGCTCCGGGCATAAACCTGTCGATCGACGCGCTGGTCAATGCGGCGGCCAAGCTTCCGCGAATCGCCATAGAGGTCCCGGAAGACAAATCGGTCATTGGCCGAACCACGGAAAGCCAGATGCTGACGGGTATCTACTGGGGTTATGTCGCGATGATGGAAGGGTTGGTCTCGCGATTGAAGAAAGAGATTGGCCGACCGGTGAAGGTCATCGCGACTGGCGGCCTCGCAGACCTCTTCGACAAGCAGACCGACCTGTTCGACACCGTTGAGCCCGACCTCACGATCCAGGGGTTGGGCCTGCTGCATGAAAAGGTCGCATCGGCTTAAATGACCCCAGGCGAAGAGCTGATTTTCTGCGCGCTCGGCGGATCGGGCGAGATTGGCATGAACGTCAATCTCTATGGCACGAGAGGGCAGTGGCTGATGGTCGACCTCGGCCTAACGTTCGCCGACCCTGACTATCCGGGAATCGATCTCATCCTCCCCGACCTCGAGTTCATCGAGAAGCAGAGGAATAAGCTCGCGGGAATCGTCCTCACGCACGGTCATGAGGATCACATCGGTGCGATTCCCTACCTGGCGGCCGACCTGAAGGCGCCGCTTTACGCCACGCCGTTCACTGCGGGGCTGATCGCCGAGAAACTTGAGGAGGAGGGACTCACCGGCCAGGTGAAACTCAACGTCATTGCGCGCGACGCGAGCTTCGAGATCGGTCCGTTCAAGCTGACCTACGTCGCGCTCGCCCACTCAATTCCCGAGGGCAACGGACTGTTGATCGAGACTCCGCACGGGCGCGTTTTCCATACTGGCGACTGGAAGATCGACGAGACGCCGGTGTTGGGGGAACCATCGAGTCACGAAGCACTCGAGCGGGTCGGAGACGAGGGAATTCTCGCGCTCGTCTGCGATTCAACCAATGTCTTCCAAGACGCTCCATCCGGATCGGAGGCCGGAGTCCACGAAGGGCTCAGGAACGAGGTCGCGAGGGCCCGTGGACGCGTAGTCGTCACGACCTTCGCCTCGAACGCGGCCCGGCTTCAGACGATCGGCCGTGTCGCAAACGAAACCGGGCGCAAGGTTTGCATGGCAGGGAGGTCGCTCGACCGGATCGTGCGCGTAGCGAAATCAACGGGTTACCTGCTGGATTTTCCGGAAGTCGTCAGCTTTGACGAAGCCATGCGCCTGCCGCGAAAGGAAGTGCTCATCATGGCCACCGGCGGCCAGGGTGAGCAGCGGGCGGCGCTCGGCCGAATCGCCTTGGGCAATCACGATATCAAGCTTACCGAAGGCGACACGGTCATCTTTTCCTCGAAGATCATTCCGGGGAACGAGGCGGCGATCGGTCGCATCATGAATGCGCTGTCGGATCTCGGCGTGCTCATCGTCACCGATCGCCAGGCCCATGTTCACGTGTCCGGTCACCCGGGTCGTCCTGAGCTCGCACAGATGTACGATTGGATCCGGCCCGAGATCATCGTTCCGGTCCACGGCGAGCCCCGGCACATGGCCGAGCATGCCCGTTTCGCGCTGTCGCATGGCGTTCCGAAGGCGGCTCTTCAAAGGAACGGCGATGTCGTTCGTCTCGCGCCAGACGGCCCCGAGAAGGTCACTGAAGTCCGCGTCGGACGGCTCGTGCTCGATGGCGACGTCATCCTGCCCGCCGACGGGGCGACGATTACGGAGCGCCGGCGACTTGGATTCAGCGGCCTCATCACCGTTTCAGTACCAGTCGGTTCGGATGGCGAGCTGGCCGGCACGCCGGTCATTCGACCCTTTGGAGTCCCGATCGAGGAAGATCGAGAAGACTTCATCGCCGACGCTACCGATTCCGCGGTGCGCGCCTTCAATCCGGCGGCGGCCGAGGACCAGCTTCGAGAGGCGATTCGCCTCGCGGTTCGTCGTTGCGCGACCGCCTGGACAGGCAAGAAGCCGCTAGTCGAGGTCATGCTCGTCCGCACCAGCTCATGAAGTGGACGTCGGTCTCCGCCATTTTCTTCCTGTTCTTCGCGGCGAGTGCCTTCTTCCTGCTGCCGTTCGGAGTGAAGACGGATGAGGAAATGGGAACCGAGAAGGTGGCTGGACAAGCCGACAGCGCGCCACATCGGTTCGACCTGAAGAGACATTTGCTGAAAGCCGCGCTGCTCGGCGCAGCACTGACCGCGATCTACTATGCAAACTACGTCAATGGCTGGATCACAGCCAAGGATCTCGACTTCTACAATTAGGCCCGGCTGCCCTAGCGACGCTTGTCGACGACCTGTGCGAGCGCGGCATAGAGCTTGCCCGTGTCCGACGACATCAGGGTCACGGCGATGATCCCGCCATCCTTGTCGGCAACCACCCGCCGCATCATCGCCTCGAAATCGTGGACGTAACGATGGACGGCGTCCTGGAACTCGATGTCGGCGTCGTAGTGCGCCTTGATCGCGCGGGTTTCCGAGCCTTCGAGGAGGCGGACCGCACGGCGGGTGAACACACCGCGATTGCCCTTGAGGTAGGAATCCCATGCCTTGTCGTCGACTTCGTCGGACAGGAGCTTGCCGACGTCGATCGAGGCGGAGTTCATCGAGTCGATCAGCAGAGAGACGCGGCGAGCAAAGGCTTCGCTGTCCTTCTCGCGTTGCTGCGAACTGACCTGCTCCATGTGCTGCTCAAGCGCCGACGCGCTGCGTCCGAGCGTGAGCATCTGTTCTGTCAGTCGGTCGGAAGCCGAGCGAGCCGCCTCGACAGCACGTGCGGCGGTCGTCTGAACGTCGAGCAGCTTCTGCTCGATCTCATCTCGAATGACGGCTTCGAGAGCTTCACGGGTCGCCGAGGAGAGGTTCTGAGCGCTCTCCGGAACGACTCGGGCAATGGCCTCGCGGGCGCGCTCGGCGGCGTGTGACGCTGCTTCTTTGACCTGGACCATCGCGTCGATCAGGGCGGGGCCCGTCTCATGGCTGAGCTTGGATGCTTCGGTCTGGGCGGCCCCGATGGCCTGAGCGAGCGAAATCAACCGCTCGCCGGCCTCTCCAACGCCTTCATCAAGGGTTGCAAGCAGGGCTGCAAACCGGTCCTGCTGCTCGGCGATTCCGGCTGCCGATGCACGGATGCGGTCGCTGGCTTCGACGGCGGCATCGCGCATCCAGTCGAGCTCGGGCTTGATCCGCTCCGTCGACCGGATGAGCCGCTCGGCACCCGCTTCGGCATCGCCGATCGCGAGGGAAAGCTGATCTTTGACGTCGCTGGTCAGTCGCCCGACATAGTTCTGGAGGGCGGCTGCGCGCTCGGCGAGTGCTTCCACCGCATTGTCCTGGGCACCGGTTTCCTCGGACAGCTGCTGGAGCTCGATACGCGCATGTCCGATCGACTTGGCGAAGGCGCTGGCCTTCTGGTCGCCAGTCTCGGCGAGCGTAGTGAAATGCTGGTCGAGTTCCGCAAGGGCGCGGGCCGTTTCAGCGACGATCCGTTGCGACGCGCGCTCCTGCTCGGCAATTCGCGAACTGAGGCCATCGAGCGCAACGTTTGCAGCCGATACGTTCGACGCGAGCGACTCCGCGGCCTGGGCGCCCGTATGGCCGATGCCAGCGGATGATTGCTCGACGAGGGAGGCAACCGCTGCCGCTTGCGCATCGATCCCCGAACGAATCTGCTCAAGCGTCGCTGCAGCCCGGGTCATCAAATCGTTCGCCGTCACCGACATTCGGGTGTTGGCATCACTGATCGAAGACGCCGCCGCCGTTCCCGTCGATTCCATCTGCGCGAGATGCTCAGTGAGCCTCCCGACGGCGGACGAAACAACGTCCTCGGCAGTCTTGGTCTTGGCCGAAAGTGCCGACACTTGTTCGGAGAATCCGGACGCGTGGCGGGAGGCGGCCGCGCCCGCGATCTGGAGCTGTTCGGACATGCTCCGTGCGGTTGCTTCCGCCTTCGGAAGATCGTCCAGAAGGACGGCGATGTCGTTGCGCGCGGACTCGGCCGCCCGGTCGAGCGCAACACCGTGTTTCACCAGCTTGTCGGTGCTCGAATCGAGCTCGCGAGTGATGCCTCCAAGCTTGCCTGTCGTCTCATCGCCGAGCTGCATGAGGTGCTGAGCGATCATCGTTAGCTCGCTGCGGCTGTCCTGGATTCGCTGCGACAGGACTCCGAGAAGGCCTTCGAGCGAACGAGCCTCCGCGCGCATCTCGATGACCGAACGGGTGAAGCGCTCGGCTTCCTTGCGCCGGGTCCGCCCGAACATGATCCAAACGAGGCCGAGAAGAGCCAGCGGTCCGGCGGCGAGCGCGAGCCACTGCGCGATTTGCGGAGATGAAATAGGCTGGTTCGCGAGCGCCTTTCCCGCGGCCCATGCGATGTAGCCGATCCAGAACGCCGCAAGAATGGTAAGTGCGCTACCGAGGACCTGCCGACCGCCGGCTCCCTGGAATTCGGACTCGGCTTCTGATTCACGCCATGGGTAAGGGTCAAAACTGCTTGAAATTTCGGCCTCTACCGGCGGCGTCACGTAATCCCGCAAAGAGGTGGGCTGCTTGTCGGCGCTCTGCGGGATGGTTTTCATGACTGGCAGTTTATCATCTTTGTCCCGGCGCGAAAGCCGTTACAGAAGCGGTTCGGCGTTCGTTTTGCGACTGTTGGCGTACGGTGATTTGGGAGGGGGGTCGTTTGGCGCTCGGCGCTCTTATCGGAGCCTATCAGGAGGACGATTCCGGCGGCCTGACCGCCTTGCTTCCGCTCGCCGGTAGAACGCTGATCGAATACCAGGTCCGATGCGCCGCAGCCGCTGGCGCGTCTCCCGTCGTTGTGCTGGTCGAGCGTATTCCCCAAGCGCTGAACCAGGCCTTTGAACGCCTTCGTTCGGAAGGGCTCGGCGTCGTCCTGGTCAGCGACGGAAGCGAGGCCGCCACGCGTTTCGAAGCTTCCGAACTCGTCCTGCTGGTTGGCGACGGTATCGCAGCGCCGCTCGATCTGTTGATGCGCCTCGAGCATGAACATGAGGCTCTCGTCCTCACTGTGCCGGATGACCAGGCGCACGAGGATTTCGAACGGATCGACAGTGCAAGCCGATGGAGCGGCATTGCACTCATCGAGGGACGGATGCTCGGAGCTACCGCCGCAATGCTCGGCGACTGGGACCTGCCGTCGACTTTGTTGCGTCGATCGCTTCAAGCAGGCGCCAGGCTTCAGCCGGTCGCAGCCGGGCACGAACCGTTCCTAGCCCGCAACACCGCCGCACTCGACCAGTTCGGGCGTTCGCTGCTCGCGGCTTCCCGAGCCAAGCGTACCGACCTCGCCAGCCGCTATGTCCTGCCGATGATCGAGGACTTCGCCACCGAAAAGCTGATGGAAACAGGTGTCCGGCCGCACTGGCTCATCCTCGTCGCTTTGGCACTCACGGTCGGAGCGGCTTTCGCCTTCACCCGCGGATGGCTGTGGCCGGCAGTCGGGATGCTACTGCTGTCAACTCCGTTGGATCTGGTTGCAAGGAGGCTCGGGATACTTCGCCTTCGGCCGATTCCCCCGAAGACATACTCACAGCTTCTGCTCTGGCCCGCGGGGGGCCTTGCCCTCTTGGCCCTCGGCTGGTGGGAAACGCGGCATGGTGCCGGGTGGGGAGCCCTTGCTTGCGCCGTCAGCGCGGCCGCTTTTGCCCAGGCTTATCAAGTCGAAAGAGCTCACACCGACCTGGAGCTTCCGCCGTGGGTCGTTTCCCGGCGGAACGCGATCTTGCTGCTCGTCCTGTTTGCGATTGGCGGGGCCTGGACCGGGTTCCTGGTTGCGGTGCTGATTTACACGGCCATTTCTTTCTTTTTCGTCCAATATCTGGTTCACCGCTTACGGTCAGAATTGACGCCGCATTAACCTCAATCCGATAATGCCAATCAAATGGTGCCCGACGAATGGCCGATTGCCTCGCCGTCTGACGACGATTGGGGCTATCCTGCGCGACCCGCGGGCCGCAGGCGCTTGCCTACTGTTCGAAGGGATTTCTTCCTCGATCCACGAGACCGGCTGACCGAGCAGGAGCGGGCGTTGATGACCTCAATGCTCTCGGAATTGCTCGGCACGATCGCCGAGGAAATCCGCGCTCTGCTGCCCATCGGGCTCGCTGCAGCGAACGACGAGGACAGCCAACATCTCTTTCGCGAGCTCAGCAATGCCGGATTGCTCGACCATTCCGACCTGATTGCACTGCTGCTTCGACGTGCCGACGAGGAGCGGATTGCCAACGCCATCCGGTCCCGGTCCAATCCGCGCGGCGGCTTTCTTCAGGCCCTGATTGCGGACGAGAATGAAGCGGTCTCGGTTTCGGCCATGGCGCTGATCCTGGCCCGCGGACGCAGGCGCAACCGCCTTGGTCAACCGCGCATCGAGTTCGAGGATCTGCCTGCCGGCATTGCGACCATACTTGCGAACGCAGTCGCTGCTGCGCTGAGGCAGCGCGTGCCGGGCCTGGCGTCGAGCGAAGCTCATCTCCACTTCGGAAGCGCAGCGGCCGCGCTCCTGAAATCGCGCGACGAGAGCAAGGCAGTCGACAACCTGACGTCCGCGCTCGTGAAAGTCTTGAGCAAGGCCGGCTATCTCGACGAACGCATCCTCGACGCCGCGGCCGAAGAGGGCGACGTCGCCTTCCTGTCCTTTGCCTTGGGTGACAGGGCAGGGATCGGCGGCGGTAATGCCTGGGATTACCTCGCCGACGGCGAAGACGGACGCCTCGTGCTGCTGCTCCGTCTGGCCGGAATATCGCGTGACTTCGTCGCGAGGTTGCTGGCTTTGCTTGGAGATCTGGTTGGTATTGCCGACCTGGGAACTGCAATAGGCCGTTTCGATGCTCTCGACGAGGCGAAGGTGCGCTCCGTCAGCGAATGGCTTCAACTCGATCCGGCTTATCGCGCGGCTCTACGGACAATGGGGAGCGACAGTGGCGACCGCCCCCTCTGATCGCGGCCCCGTTCGCGGCCGCCTCGACGGAAACGATCGGCTGATCTCGGCCGACCCTGATCTCGTCGCGCTGCAAACGGAGGCGGGTTCGCATATCGGGTCGGAGCTTGCTCTCCCGCAGATCCTGTCGATTGCCCGGCTTGCCCGAAAGCTCGGCGTGCCGATCTATCGCAACGCGATCGCTGCAGGCGCCGATCACGACGTGGAGCTTTGGGTTCGTGCGACGCCCGAGGGCGACGAGGTCTCACTCTTGCTCGAACGCTGGATTGGTCGCTCGGCCGCGGCTCCCCGGCTCGGGACTTTGGTCCCGCACGAGCAGCATATCGAGATTGGTGCGGCGCCCGAGGAATGGGCGGCCAACGAGGACCTTTCGATAGTGTCCATTTCCTCCGGCCTCGCCGAAAAGCTGGGTACTACTCCGGAGGAGGCGATCGGAAAGCCGCTGACCCGCTTCCTCAAGCTCGAGGAAAATGAGGGCGGGGAGCTGCCGCTACTGGTCGCGGCGACGTCCAGGACCGAGTTCGACGGCCAGCGGGCACGTCCGCGCCGCGGAAGCGAAGAGGTCCTGATCCTTCGCGGGGTGCCCGTGTCGTCGCCCGAGGGCCGGTTCGCCGGATTCCAGGGGGAGGCCGTCGGCGAATCTTCGCGTGGCCAGCCGGGTCCGGTCGACGCAGCGGCGCAACTGGACGAGATCATCGACGAGGCGCTGCGTTCACCGCTCGACCGCATAATCCAGAGCGCGGACCGGATCGTCCAACAGTCCGAGGGGCCGCTTCGTGGCGATTACGCCGATTATGCAAGCGATATCGCGGCGGCGGCGCGCCATCTCCTGTCCGTCATACGTTCGATGAACGGTGAGGGGGAGCAGGATAGGAATCGAGTCGACCTGGTGGCGCTTTCAACGGAGGCGATCGGGCTGCTCGAACCGACGGCTCGCTCGAGGCAGGTGACACTCGTGTCCGAGCCCAGCCGCCAAGTGCCGGCGCACGGCGATTCACGCGGCGTCATCCAGATTCTCGTCAACTTGCTCGGCAATGCGGTCCGCCATTCACCCGAAGGCTCGACGGTGACCATCACGTTCGATCGCTCGGGCGGGTTCGCCCGAGCGCACGTCGCAGATCAGGGTCCCGGAATCGCGCCCGAGGACCAGCAACGCATTTTCGAGCGCGGAGAGAGCGCCGGCAATGTGGGCGGTTCCGGGCTCGGCCTCGCGATCGCCCGCCGCCTCGCTCAGTCCATGGGCGGCGACGTAAGCCTCGAGAGCGAGCTCGGGCAAGGCGCCCGTTTTACCCTCTCGCTTCCGTCAGCCTGATCCAGCTTATCGGCGCTTGCCGACCGGCACATAGTCGCGCTGCGTCTCGCCGACGTAGAGCTGACGCGGGCGGCCGATCTTCTGCTCGGGATCCGAGATCATCTCGTTCCACTGCGCGACCCAGCCGACGGTGCGCGCAAGCGCGAAGAGGGCCGTGAACATGTCGGTCGGAAAGCCGATCGCGTTGAGGATGACGCCCGAATAGAAGTCCACGTTCGGGTAGAGCTTCTTCTCGATGAAATATTCGTCCTTCAGTGCGATCTGCTCAAGCTCCTGGGCGACGTCGAGGACGGGGTCGGAGATGTTGAGTTCCTTGAGGACCTCCTCAGCCGTCTCCTTCATCACCTTCGCGCGAGGATCGAAGTTCTTATAGACGCGGTGGCCGAAGCCCATCAGCCGGAACGGATCGTCCTTGTCCTTTGCCCGGGCGATATATTCCGGAATGCGCTCAACGCGACCGATTTCCCGAAGCATATTGAGCGCCGCCTCGTTGGCGCCGCCGTGAGCAGGCCCCCAGAGACAGGCGATGCCCGCCGCAATGCATGCGAACGGGTTGGCGCCCGACGAACCGGCCAGTCGAACGGTCGAAGTCGACGCATTCTGCTCGTGATCGGCATGAAGGATGAAGATCCGGCGCATGGCATTTTCGACGACTGGATTCACAGCATATGGCTCGGCCGGAACGCCGAAGGTCATTCGGAGGAAATTGCCGGTATAGGACAAGGAGTTGTCCGGGTAGAGAAACGGTTGGCCGATCGAATATTTGAAGGCCATTGCAGCGATCGTTGGCATTTTCGCGATGAGCCGGTGCGAAGCGATCATTCGCTGCTGCGGGTCGGTGATGTCGGTGCTGTCGTGATAGAAGGCGGAGAGGGCACCAACGACGCCGCACATGATCGCCATTGGGTGCGCATCACGGCGGAAGCCCCGATAGAAGGTCGCCAGCTGCTCGTGCAGCATGGTGTGACGGCTGATCGTGTAGACGAAAGTGTCGAGCTCGTCTTTCATCGGGAGCTCGCCGTGCAGAAGCAAATAGGCGACTTCCATGAAGGTCGACTGCTCAGCGAGCTGGTCGATCGGGTAGCCGCGGTGGAGCAGGACACCCTTTTCGCCATCGATATAGGTGATCGCGCTGCGGCAGCTTCCCGTCGACGTGAAGCCGGGATCGTAGGTGAACATTCCCGTCTCGCCGTAGAGCTTTCGGATGTCGACGACGTCCGGCCCGACCGTGCCTTCAAGCACCGGATAATCGAAATTTCCGGCGGGGCTATTCAGGGTTACGGACTTATCGGTCATTCGTTCGGCTCCAACATTTGATCTTCAAGGCGCGCGAGGCTCTCGCTCTTTCCGAGGAGGGCAAGCACGTCAAAAATTCCGGGACTTGTGGTCCGGCCCGTTAGCGCAGCCCTGAGGGGTTGCGCCAGCTTTCCAAGCTTCACTCCCTGGTCTTCCGCCACCTCGCGCACAGACTGTTCGAGCGCGTCATGGTTCCACTCCACTCCGGCAAGTGCCGCGTGGGCGCGTGCGAGCAAGGCGCGGCTTTCGTCGGTGAGCAACGCTCCCGCCGCCTCGTCGATGTCCAGCGGCCGCGACAGGAACAGGAACCGAGCGCCCTCCGCTAGCTGGTTAAGGTCATGCGCTCGCGCCTTCAGCTCGGGCATTGCGCGGACAAGCAGGTCCTTCTGCGCTGCGTCTGCGCCGAATTTCGGAGCGATCAATTCGGCCAACCGGCCGTCGTCCGCCTCGCGAATGTAATGGCCGTTGAGGTTTTCGAGCTTCTTGAAGTCGAAGCGCGAGGGAGACTTGCCGACATTGGCGAGGTCGAACCACTCGATTGCCTGGTCACGACTGATGATCTCGTCGTCTCCGTGACCCCACCCGAGACGGAGAAGATAGTTGGAAACTGCTTCGGGAAGGAGACCGAGCTCGTCCCGATAGGCGTCTACGCCAAGGGC
>JBKPKZ010000047.1:0-18364 GCA_046731355.1 Pseudomonadota bacterium
ACTTTGCCCACCTCCGGAACCGGGAAATCAAGCGTCCGCTGCACTCCGCCCAGCCTCGACGGGTCCGCGGTCGCGTCGGCGAGAATGACGACGGGAGCCTCGAGTCCCTTGGCACCGTGGACCGTCATGACGCGCACCGCATTCGTCGGCGCCGAAGGATCGCGCTTGATCTCGACCTCGCCACGCGAGAACCAGGCGATGAAGCGATCGAGCGAAGCAATCTGCTGGTGCTCGAACTCGATCGCGCTCGCCAGAAGCTCGTCGATTGGGTCGCGGGCCGCCATCCCGAGGCGGCTGTACAGCTTTCGGCGCCCATCCATCGGCCCCGAGAGGATCGTTTCGAGAAAGCGGTGCGGAGTGGTGAAATCCGCCATGGCCAGAAGTGCGCTCAGTTGGTCGCGGGCGTCGCGGAATTCCGCCCTGGTGTCTGAGCGCTCACCCAGTCTCTGCCAGAGCGACGTGCCGCCACGGCCGTAGGCCAACTCGAGCAGCAGCTCCTGGCTCCAGCCAAGCAGGGGAGAAACAAGCAGGTTCGCGAGATTGAGGTCGTCCAGCGGCTGCGCGGCGAAGGAAATGGCCGAGAGCAGATCCTTGACCGCCAGCGGCTCCTGCAAGTGCAGCCGATCGATGCCCGCGACGGGCACGCCTTCCTCGAATAGTCGAGCAACGATCAGTGACGCCAGCTCGCCCCGGCTGCGAACGAGAATGAGCACGTCGCCGGCGCTCATCGGCCGCTTGGTCGACGCCATGACGGGAGCCTCGTCGATCCAGCGCCGGACCTGTTTCGCGAGCGCGCTGGCATAGAGCCGGGCGTCCTCTCCGAGCCAGCCTTCCTCTCCTTCATCGCTCACTTCGCTGTCTTCGACCGCGAATGGTTTCCAGAGCTCGACCATCCCCGGGCGATTGCGGAAGTGCGCTCGGTGCAGATTGGGCCGCTCCGGCAGGCCCATGTTCCGATAGCCGATGTCCGCGATTACAGCGTCGACGACATCGAGCACCGCCGGAGCCGAGCGAAAGCTCGACTCGATCGAAAGATCACGGAACTCCAGCGCAGCACCTGCCAGCACGTCTTCGTCTGTCGTAAGCAGCGAGGCTGACTGCTGCCGAACCCACTCGCGGGCGTTCTCGAATTCCTGGGGATCGGTACCCTGGAAACCGAAAATCGCCTGCTTGAAGTCGCCGACCATGAAAATGGTCCGGCCCCTCCCTTCAGTCGCGCCGGCACCCGCAAAGAATTCCGACGCGAGCGCCTTCACGATCTCCCACTGCTCGCGGTTCGTGTCCTGAGATTCGTCGACGAGAATGTGGTCGGTCCGCCGATCGAGCTTGTAGCGAACCCACTCACCCATGCCCGGAGTGTCGAGCAGCCTCCGGGTCCAGGCGATCAGGTCATTGAAGTCGGCAACGCCCGCACTGCGCTTTGCACTCGTGTAGGCGGCCGCGAACGCCTGCCCAGCTCGAAGCCCGGCGGCCATGTCGCTGGCGAGGCGAGCACCGTTCTGAACCCGCAGCAACTCGCCGACCATCTCGGCGAGCCGTCCGGCGTGCGCTTCGTACCTTGGTTCCGCTTTCGTCTGCCCTGGTGTTACCCGAGGAGTTCCCTTCTCCGTCAGTACGACCTTGCGAAGGTCCGAGAGCGAAACCGCGCGCTCAATCGGAGTGAGCGACAACCATCTCTCGATGGCGTCAGCGTGGCCGAGACCGGTTTGCGCTCCCCACCGGCGGTTCGCATCCGCGATCGCTTCCAGCAATTCCCTGTCGAGCCGGTCGTCATGCAGGTGATGCGCAAGGAAGTCCTCAACCGAATCGTCGGGAAGATCCATCACCCGCTGGAGCAGCGGCTGGATCGTCTCCGGCGCTCCGAATGCCTCCATCGCGTCGGCCGAGCGCGCGCAGAGCATCAGATAATTGACGGCGCCCTCTTCGCCGAGGCGAAGGCTGAGGCATTGCACGTCCGAGATCAGCTGCTCGTCGCCGCGTGCCTCGGCGTCCGCGAGTAGGCCGGCCAGCGTCGCGCGGGCCAGTTCCTGCTCGGCGCGGCCCTCGATCGGCTGAAAGCCGGGCGTAATGCCGGCCTCGGCGGGGAAGGCCGCGAGAAGTGACTGAGCAAAGCTATGGATTGTCTGGATTCGAAGTCCGCCCGGGGCTTCCAGCACCTTCGCGAACAACCGGCGTGCTCGTTCACGCGTCTTCGGCCCGTGATCCGCCCGCAGAGCCATCAGGTCCGCGCCGAGCTCGGCATCCTTCATCCGCACCCAGGCAGCGAGGCGAGCGCCGATGCGATTGGCCATTTCCGCGGCACCAGCCTTGGTAAAGGTCAGGCACAAAATGGCCTCGGGGTCCGCGCCATTCAGAAGGAGACTGAGGACGCGTCCTGTAAGGACCTGCGTCTTCCCGGATCCCGCCGACGCCGAGACGGCCGCATGGACATTCGGATCGACTGCCGCGGCCTGTGCGCCTTCGAGCGTCGGAAGCGGCCTGAACCGGCGGCTCATTGGCGACCCGCTTCCATTGTCGCGCCCGCGAACATAGAGGGGAGCCAAGCGAAGTGTTTCAGGGGTGTGACATGGCCGACGACAACGACAGGGACGATGCCACGGAGCAACGCAGGTCGAAGCTCGTGAAGGCAGGCGTCGCGGTCGGCATCGGGTCGGCAGCGATCGTCGCCGCGCTCCTCTACGCGTCCAAGGTCAAAAAAAGGCGCCGCCGCTAGTTTCATCTGCGGCCGTACCATTCTTCGAGCCGCATCAGCTGATCGAAATCGCCGTAGGGCGCATGGGCAGGGTGAAGCTTGGCCGTGAACGGCTCGTGGCCGGTCAGCCACTTTCGAGCCGCCTCGATGAAGTTCTCTCGAGCATGATCGAGAAACTCGTCAGGCCCCATCTTCTTGTCGGGCCGAACGCATTTTCCGAACTGGTCGCGATACTTGCTAAGCGACCAATATTCGTGGACCCGCGATTTTCCGGAAATGCCCTCGAAGCCTCCGGCTTCCGCGATCAGTCCGAGCAATCCCAGCTGAAGCGAGAAGCCCTCGTCCACGGCCTTCTGCGACGGCGCCTTGCCGGTCTTGTAGTCGACGATCGCAATGCCGCCGACATCGAAGCGATCGATGCGGTCGGCCTTGCCGTGGAGAAGGACCCCGTCGATTGTCGCTTCCCCTTTTTTCTCCGCCGCGAGCGGGCGCCGTCCCAACGCCTGGTTCGTGGTCTCCTGCGCTTCGATCCAGCGGATCGCTTCCATCAAACGAGGCTGCCACAGGGCTCGAAGCATCGGATGGATGGTTTCGCTCGCGAGCAGTGCCCGGGCGCGCCCGACTAGTTTCTCGGGATCGCAATTGTCCTGCTTGAGCCAGGCCTCGAAGACCTCGTGGACCGCGGTCCCCTTCCACGCCGCGCTATGATCGGCGTCGACCGGATCGAGCCGGCGCAACCCCAGGATCGCCTGCGCATAAAAAGCGAACGGATCGGCCTTCAGGCGGTCGACAGAGGTGACGGAGATCGACTTCGGCCTTTTGTCTCGGCCGGGTTTCGGCTCCGGTCGATCGGCGGGTTTCGACAGCCCCGGATCGTCCAACGTCAGCGCGAGCCGCTCCAACCTCGTGTCATGCGCCAGCCCACCAGTCATTGCCTGCAACCGAAGCCAAAGGCGTGAGGCAACGGTCGGCGAACGGCTGTCCCTTCGTGCGCGTGTGATGAGCACCTGGGGCGCTCCAAGTGCGCTCGCGAAGTCGTGCGCAGAGAGACCAACCCGAAACTCGAGTCCAGGCAAGCCGAGATTGGCGCGGATTTTCGGCGCGAGCCACGGATCGGGCGCCGAAAGCGCGGGCCAGACGCCCTCGTTCAACCCGCCGAGGATCGTCAGGTCGGCCTGCTGCAAGCGCGCTTCGAGTAGGCCCCAGATGAACAGGCGCGGATGTCCGCCATAGGGGGGCCGGACGCGAACTCCCTGGAGCAGCTGGCCGAGAATGGGAACTGCGTCAGCGATCGTTATCGGCAAATCGGACGTCACCGACTGAACCTCGGCGACGAGCACCGCCGCCGCACGGCCCGCCGATCCCGCCCAGGCGCGGTCCCCTGCCAACCCAGTTGCGGCCTCCGCAAGCCCCCCGGCCAACTCCGTAATCGATGTGGCCGCCTTGAGCGCTTGCAGTCCGGCAAGGTGCGGACGGACACGTTGCCACGCACGCTCCGCACCCGCGAACTCGGCCAAGTGCTTGTCGATACCGGCGATGCCACCCGCTGGCCGGGGTCCTCGAAGCGCCAGGTCAAGCAGGCGGACATCGTCCATCCAGCGTCGCCGCGCCTCGCCTTCACCGCCGACGAGCGGATGCTTGAGCAGCCCGAGCAGGGGTACAGGCGCCAGGTCCTCCGCGGCGGTGGACGCTATCGCCAGGAGCAACGTGCCCGGCGGCAGCTGCGACAGGGCCCGTCCAGCGCTGTCGTCCGCCTGAATTCCCCAACGCTCGAGGAGCGCGGACACGCGCTGCGCGAGCAGCCGGTCGGGAGTCACCAAAGCCGCCGTGCGGCCCGGTGTTTCCAACGCCTCGCGGAATGCCAGTGCAATGGCCTGCGCTTCCGATGCCGGGTCAGGCAATTCAGCTGCGCGGATGCCGGTCAGGCGCCGCTCTGCCGGCTTCAACGCGTTCCATTTGTCGCTGAAGTCAGCGGCGGTCATCGCATGGGCGATGGCGCGGGTCCGAACAGCGGGTGAAGCTGACCGCCCGGACGACGGCCAGAGCTGCACTTCGCCTCTCGCCACTCCAATCCGGTCGAGCAGCATCTTGAGGTGATATTGCGGATGGGTCTCCTCGGCCCTGCCCCGCTCGTCGGGTCCGAGCGCATCCCACTCTTCGTCAGACATGGCGCCCAAAAGGCTGAGGCCGGGGAGCACGACCATGCCTTCCGGCATTCGAGAGACGCGAGCCAGGACTGCCGCAATAGCAGGAGCTGCGGTCGTGATACCTGCCGCTATCGTGAAGCCCGGTGGTGGGCTCGCCGTCCATCGCTCGGCGGTCCGATGAAGAAGCAGGTTCCGACGATCAGTCAGGTCAATGCGGCCGCGCTCCGCGAGCAGCGACGGCCAGCGGTCGAGCACCGCGCGGAAGCGCTCCAGTGCCTTCTCCCAGTGGGCCGCGAGTTCCGGCGCGTCCGCGACCGCATCCGCGAGGCGGCTTGGATCCACTTCCTCGATCACGAGCGCATCGATCGTTCGCGCCAGCTCTGTCGCAAGCCGCAGTGCCTCGGCCGCGCTTTCACCCGGGCCTCGAACCAGCGATGCCAGCAAAGCCAAGCGTTCGAGCGGTTCGAGCGCCGGCGGCACCGGCTCATCGCCATCCACCGGGTCAAGCGCTCCGCCAATCCGCTCGTCGAGCTCCGGATCGCCGATTGGGATCAGGCGTGGAAGCAAAAGTCCCGATCCACTTGCGCGAACGAAGGCCTCGGTGACCGTCCGGACCGCTCGATTGTTCGGAAGCAGAATCCGCCCGGAAGCCAATCCCAAGGGGTCGCCCCCGAACTTCGCGATCAGTCCTGCAGCAAGGGAGTCCGCGAACGAACGGTGAGTCGGGATGGTAAACACCGCCGGATGCCCGGCGTGCCCGTCAGACATTATGCAGGAAGGCTTCCGTCTCGCCGATGGACTTCGGCGTTCCGACGTCGAACCAGAGCCCCTGATGAACTGCACCGAAGCAGCGGCCCGCTTCGATCGCCCTGTCCCAGAATATGTTCGTCGAGAACGGTCCCTCCGGTGCGTCCTCAAGCAGAGCCTTGGACACGATCTGGATTCCGGTGAACACGAACGGAGCGATGTGCGCTTTCTCGCGCCGACGAAGACGACCCGCGCGATCCATGTGGAAATCACCAGGACCGCGATGGTTCTGCGCCCGCGCGTGCGGAACCAGGAGCAGCAATGCGTCCATGCGGTCACCGTCCCAATGCGATGCCAGCAGCTTCAACGTATCCGCCGGCCCGTCGACCCAGAAGTTATCGCTGTTCACGACCAGGAACGGATCGGACTGGATGAGCGGCTTCGCCTTGACCATGCCGCCGCCCGTCTCGAGCAACAGCGTCCGCTCGTCGGAAATGGAGACGTTAAGATCGCTCGCCTTCGCCGCCAGGTGCGCTTCGATCGAGCCCGGAAGATAATGCACGTTGACGACGATATTCTCCACGCCAGCTGCACGCAGGTGGTCGAGCACATGGTCGATCAGGGGCTTGCCCGCGACCTCGATCAAGGGCTTGGGCTTGGTCGCAGTGAGGGGCCTCATTCTTTTCCCTAACCCCGCGGCCATAACCATCGCGGTCTTCGGCACGTCCGCCGAGACTTCGGCACGGAGCCTCAATGCACGGCGGGCAGCGGTCACGCCGCTTCCTTCCACGGAGCGACTCGAAACTCCGGCGCGACGTTGGCATCGAACCATTGTCGAACGGGCTCCAGGCCGGGCTGGGCGAGATCGCGTTCGAGCAGGCCCCACATCCGCGGCTGGAATTGCGTGTAATGCGGCTTGTTGTCTCGCTTCCAAAGGCGGGTGAAGACTCCAAGAATGCGCGTGTTCCGCTGCGCCGCAAGCGTCCAATATGCGCGCTCGAATGTCCCGCTCTGCCCGGTCGCAGAAGTGTACCGGTCGAGCATCGAGCGTTCGACGTCTTCGGGAACGTCGCGGCGTGCATCTTCCAGAACGGACGCGAGATCGTATGCGGGGTGGCCGGCAAGCGCATCCTGAAAGTCCAGCAGTCCGAAATGAGCCACGCCTTCGCGGCCCTTCACCAGCATCACGTTCTCCGCGTGATAATCGCGAAGAACCGTGACAGGCGCGAGACCGTCGTTGGAAACCGGCTCCAGCACCTTCGCCCAGGCCGCGCGGTAAGCGTCGATGTCCACCGAGAGGCCGACCGCGGGGCAATACCATTCGGTGAAAAGCTTCAGCTCCTCGAGCCATTGGTCCAGCCCATGCGATGGAAGCCCCGGCATCGGCTCATGCCGGTGCAAATGGACCAGCACGTCGGTCGCAAGCTCGTAAAGCTCCCGTTCCCGCGAAGGATCGCTGTCGAGATATTCGCGGAGCCGCCAGTCACCAAAATCGCCGAGCAGGAGAAGTCCCTGGTCGAAATCGCGAGCCAGGATCTCGGGTGCGGTCAGGCCCTTTTCCGCGAGCCACTCCGCGACTGCAACGAAGGGTCGAACGTCTTCATGCTGCGGCGGCGCGTCCATCAGGACGGCCGACCGATCGCCATGGACGACACGAAAGTAACGGCGGAAGGACGCGTCGCCGGCGAGAGGCAGGATTTCGGCCCCCTCCCACCCACAGGAGGCAAGAAACTCGGGCGCGTAAGGCGGAGGAATCATCGAAGAGGCCATCGCGACTGCCATGAAGGCGGCACGTTCGCTGTCAAGCGCCTCGCGGTGCCCTCGCCGAATTCCAGGGTCAGTCCAAGGGCTTGGGACCAAATGCGGTTGTTCGCCTTGTCGGGCCATTCGACGAGGAGAACTCCGTCGGCTGCGGCATCCAGTCCAAGTTCGTCAAGCTCGCCGGAATCGTCGATGCGGAACAAATCGACATGCCACACCGGGGGTTCCAGCTCCTCATATGGCTGGACGATGGCGAAGCTGGGGCTCGGCACTTCGCCCTGATGCCCAAGGGCATTGAGGAATCCTCGCGCCAACGCGGTCTTCCCAACTCCAAGCGGTCCGGAGAGGGTGATCACGTCCCCGGGACGCGCAGCATTTGAAAGGCGCGCGCCGAATTTTTCGGTCTCACATTCGTCAGCAAGGATCATTTCGTTCCGCGCGGAATGGTCAGGGTCACCGTCGTGCCCTTCCCCTTCTTCGACTCCAGTTCGACCGTGCCGCCATGGGCTTCCAGAAACTGGCGCGTGAGAGGAAGCCCGAGCCCAAGCGCGGCTTCACCACGAACTCCTGCCTCGTTGATGCGTCCAAAACGTTCGAAGACGCGGGGCAGGTCCTGTTTCGAAATTCCGATACCGTTGTCGCTGATCCTGATGACGGCCTGAGTCTCATCGCCTGCCGCCTCGAGCCGGATTCGTCCCTTCTTGTCCGTGTAGGCGATCGCGTTGTTGAGAACGTGCTCTATCGACTCCCGAAGCCGGCGGACGTCCGCAAACGCGAAGCCAGTCGACGGCGCAATTTCGACTTGCAGCTGCTGGTTCTTCTCCGACGCTCTAGGCTGCACCGTGTCCAAGGCCGTCCGGCACAGGCCTGCAAGGTCCACGCGTTCCCGTTCGAGAGCAATGCCGGTCGGATCGCCCTGGGTCAGCGCCAGGACGTCGTCGATCAGCTTCGAAAGACGATCCACGGCCTCGAGGATTGCACTGACATAATCCGATGCCGCGGGAGCAAGCTTGCCGGCATAACCGCCCGCCAGCATCTCCGCGAACCCACCGATGGACGTCAGCGGTGTTCTCAACTCGTAGCTGACGTTTGCAACGAAATCGGTCTTGACCCGGTCCGCCTGCTCGAGCGCCTTCGCCCTCTCGCGAAGCGCTTCCTGGATGCGCGTCGAGTCCGTGACATCGACCATCGTGAAGAGCGCATTGCCGTCTGGAAGCGGGACGGCCGCGAATTCGAAATGACGCCCGTCGGTGAGCGAGATCCGCCCATTCGCGGGCTGCCGCTCATTGGTCGTGTGGCGAACCATCTCGCGGATTTGTGCGGCCGACGTCGGATTCACGAGCTTGCGCGCCATCGCAGGCACGAGTTCGTCGACGCGCGGGTGCTCCGTCAGCCTTTCTTCCTCGAGATCCCAAACGTCACGGAATCTCTTGTTCCAAAGATAGAGGCGTCCATCGCTCGCAAAGACGCTGATCGCTTCGAATAGGTTGTCGAAGGTCGCAGCGCGAACCCGAAGCAAGGTGTCTCGGGCGGAAGCCAGTCGCACCTGCTCAGTCCGGTCCTCCAGAAACATTCTGAGCCCGCCGTCGGGAAGCGGCTGCGCGACCATCCGGAGGTGATCGCCGTCCGCGAGGATCCAGTCTTCCTCGATGACCTCCTGCGGGCTGGTGAACCACTCGCGCCTCTCGGCCTTCCAAACCGGAAAGTCGCGGACCTCTGGCACTCGGTTCCTCTCGCGCATCCGCTCGAGGACGCGGTCGAACTCGGGCGCTTCCGCTAGCCACTCGGGGTCGAGCTGGGCCATCACCGCGAATGGCTGGTTGAAGAAGCTGACGTTGCGGTCCGCGTCGAACTGGACAGTCCCGGCGGTCATTCGGTCGGCGAGGTCGCGCTGCGACTGAACGTGCCGCGACAGCTCTGCCCGCGAATCCTCGAGTTCCTGGACGTCGATGGCGAAGCCCGCCACGGCGCCGGTGGGCAGCGGCACGTTCACGATCCGCATCATGCGACGCTCGCCCCGGATCGTTGCCGGCTGCATGCGCGAATAGAACTTTCCTGCTTCGAGAGCGGCTTCGGCCGACGCACGAGCGCTTTCGGGGCCGCTCGCATCGATCAGCTCGGTCGATCGCGAAATGACATCGGAGGCATCCCGCGCCTCGACGGCTTCGACGAACGCCCGGTTGACGAGGCCGAGCCTCAGGTCGGGCCCGCGATACCACATGGGAAACGGCGCGGCCTCGATGAGGTGGGTTAGCGAGTCCAGCGCGGACTCCGTCTGGCGGATGCGCAGTGCGAGCTTCGATCGCTCGGCTTCCGCGGAGCTCGTGTCGGAAAGCCACAGCAGAACCGTTCCCGGCGCTTCCGGTGGCGGCGCCGAGCCGCCGCGTATTTCAAGGACTCGGCTGGAACCCGCGATCCTTGCCTGCTGCTCGATCTGCGATCCGGATAGCGATGCCGCGCGTACCGCCGACTGCAGCCCTTCCAGATCATTTTTGTCGAAGCCGGAGTCCTCTCCAGTGAGGTCGGACCATTGGCGTACGGGTGGCTCCAGCCCCAGTTCCCGAAGAAGCCTCTCGTCTACCTCGATCGAGCCATCGGGCCGAACGACCATGGGACGGACTGGCGCGACGTCGAGCAGGACCGCCATCGATCGCGCCGCAGCGATCACCGAATTGGCTTCGCGCATCCGGCGAGCGGCAAGAACGAGCAAGGCGGCCGCGATCGCGAGCCAGAGGCCCGCGATCAGCAATACCAGCCATGCCGTGCCCCCGAGATCGCCCATCGGTCCCCTGAATCCCGCAGTGGCCCGACTTTAGACGTTGGGCGGCAGTTGCAAAGGAAAGAAAGCACCGCCGCCCAAGTTACCGCGCGTGGCCAAAAAAAAGACGGGCGGGATTTCTCCCGCCCGTCAAGTTGTTCGCCTGGTTCAGACCTTAGAAGATCTTCGCCTGAGCGTTGATGAAGAACGTACGTCCGCGGAAATCCCAACCGGACTGCAGCGGAACGTTCGAGATGGTGTTCACGAACGGATCCTCGGCCGTGATCTTCGGCGGCTTCTTGTCGAACAGGTTCCGGATACCCGCCGTCAGGCTGTACCGGTCGTTCGGCTCGAAACGCAGCGACAGAGTGTGCAGCCAGTAGTCATTGACCGAGAAGTCGTAGACCTCGGGCGGGAAGTCCGCGTCGTCGTTCAGGAAGTCGTCATCGGTGTGGCCGATGAAATCGACACCCCAGCGAGCGTACCAGGGACCCCAATCGTAGCCGACGTGACCCGTTCCGGCCCACTTCGGATTGCCGATCGAACCTTCGAAGTGCGTCGCGGCGAATGCCGGATCGTTCTGGTTCACGCGGTCGATCGTACGAACGAGGTTCGCGCCGATGTCCAGCTTACCCGGGCCCAGTTCGCGGTCGTAACGGAGAGTGAAGTCGATACCCTTCACCATGTCCATGGCAACGTTGATGTAGGTCTGGGTCACCGTCAGAGCGCCAGAGCCCGGCCCAGTGAACGGAGCACGGCTGACGAACTGGCAGAACTCCGGACGAGTGCCGTTGTAGCAGTTCGTGGCGAGGAAGCCCGCGCCGAGCTGCGACACACCGTTGTTCACCTCGATACGGAAGTAATCGATGGCGAGCGACAGGTTGCCGAACTCCGGACCGAACGTCGGCTGCAACACCGTGCCGAAGGTCAGGTTCTTCGAGGTTTCCGCTTCAAGCCCAGCTTCCGCACCGCCACGCTGAATGACGGTCACGCTGTTGTTCTGGATGAAGTTGTTCGGAAGTCCGTCGGCCTGACAGTTGGCAAGCGTCGTCGGGTTGGTGACGTCGAACAGGTTGTTACACGGGTCGGTCGTCTGCGGCAGGAAGCCCGTCGTCGAACCGAGGAACTGCTCGAACAGCGCCGGCGCACGGTACGAGGTACCGTAGCTACCGCGGAACGACAGCCAGCGGGTCGGCGAGTAGAGGCCGCCGATCTTGTACGTCGTGTCCGAACCGTAGGACTCGTAGTGCGTGTAACGACCCGAAGCGTTGAACGTCAGAGCCTCGGCGAACGGAACGTTCTTGAGGATCGGGAACTCAAGCTCGGTGAACGCTTCCCAGACACTGTCCGAACCCTTGGTGATCGGTGCCGAAGTGAAGCCGTGCAGGTTGTTACGGATCGAGTCGTCCGACGGCACGTCATTGATGCTCGACTTGCGATACTCGACACCGAACACGCCCTGAGCAGTACCGCCCGGAAGCTGGAACAGCGGTCCGTCGACGGTCAGGTTGGTCGTCCACTCGCGGAACTGCGTGTGACCGACGACATCTTCAGTGATGTAGTCGAACCACGCCGGAGCAGCGTTTCGTGACTGCCCTCCGATGATCGCACCGCTGATTGCCGGAGCCGCGACGCAGCCGCCCGACGGATCGACGCAGACGAAGTGCGCGCCCGGAGTATTGGCAATCGTGCTGCCCGCCGGAAGAGTCGCGCCCGTCGCGCTGACGAGACGGACGTTCAGGCTCTGTTGGTACCTGTCTTCGAGGATCTGCTCGAAGCTGTAGGAACCGTCCGACCAGCTCTTCGCCGCGTACCAATCGTAACGCCAGGACGGCAGGAACGGCAGGTCTCCGCGGAAGCCGCCGGAGAGCTTGACGAAGTCCTGGGTCTGGTGGCTGTCGTAGATCCCGTAGTCGGCGAACACACGGACGCCAATGTTGCTCGCGGTGCTGACGCGCGGCGGAATGGTCGCGAACAAGCCTCCGTTTGACGCCAGGAGCAGCGGGCTGTTCACCGGATAGTCGAGGGTGAACTGGCGCTGGCCGTTCTGCTGTGACTTGCGGCGGGTCACGAGCAGCTCGGTGTAGAGCTGGCCGTCACCGAAGAAGCCGGTGTCATAGGTCGCGGTCAGATAGCCAGTGTAGTTACGAGCCGGCGAAATGATGTCGGACTGCAGGAACGACGGAGCCGACGTATCGCGTACGTTCAGGTTGGTGCCGAAACCGCTCGCGGTGATGTAGTTGTACATCAGGCCGCCGACGCACTCGAAGCCCGGCAGGGTCTGACCCGCCTGGACCGGAACCGGCCGCCAGCGGTTGCAGAGCAGGTACGTGTCAGGCGGATTCGCTTCGAAACCCGGAGCGAGATCGACCGGATCAGGCGAAGTGCCGAGCTGGAAGAAGCCGGTGCCGATCGTGTTGACCGTCACTCCGCCCTCTTCAAGCGGGAAGCACTTGTTCGTGTCGTTGACACCGAGCGGGCTCAGGCGACGCTGAGTCGGGCAGCGGGCCCACGGCTGATCGCCGAGGGTGATGCGGTTACGGTCGTAGAACTCGATCGAGCCGAGGACCGAGAAGCGCTCGCCGGACGTACCAGCGGTGATCGCGTAACGCTGCGACAGACCTGCACCGATTTCCGGGGCGGTGAGGTCGGCTTCGACGGCGAGGCCGTTGAACTTGCTGAGCGTCACGATGTTGACGACGCCGGCGACGGCATCCGAACCGTAAATCGACGATGCACCGGTGTTCAGGACCTCGATGCGGTCGACGATGGTGTTCGGCAGAACGTTCAAGTCGGCCGCGCCAACCTGACCACGCGTACCGGCCGGAGCGATGCGGCGGCCGTTGAGGAGGATCAGGGTGCGGGTCGCGCCGAGGCCGCGAAGCGACAACGTATTGACGCCCGGACCACCTTCGACGACGAGGCCGCCGAACGTGTCGTTGATCTGGCCCGTACCACCGGTGACGCCGACGCTCTGAAGAACTTCGGCCGTCGAGTTGAAGCCGGCGTCGACTGCAGCGTCGCGGGTGATGATGGTGACAGGGTCGGCCGTGTTGAAGCGGTCGCGGCGGATGCGCGAACCGACCACGACGACGCCCTGGTCTTCAGAGGTCGTTGCGACAGCGCCCTGCGAAATCGCTTCGCCGGCGGCAGTGTCGGCGGGCGGGCAGTTGACGCCGGGCTGGCGCTGATCGGCCGGTGCCTGACAAGGGTCGCGATCCGGATTAACCGGCTCGGGAGTCTGCGCATTCGCAGGCGTCGCAATCGCGAGCGCTGCGAAGGACGCAGACGTCAAAAAAGCATAAGTTAATGGGCGCATGAGATGTCGATCCCCTCGAAGTGGTGAATTTTTCCCCGAGGGACGGCTTACGAAACATCCAACGAAAAGAAAGTGAAGAGAGAGTTCCGGTGAAAATCCGCCGATGGTTGTAGCATTAATGCAACATGACCAAGGAGGGTCGGTCAGCCGACATTTAATGCACAATTTGCCGCAAATCGGCGGCCAGAATGTCCGCCGCTCGCCGGTTGGTTCAGGGACCTGGGCCGGCCTTATGTCTAGAAAGCGGAAACGAGCCCGGCGTCGAAGGTAATCGTTTCCGGGAACTCTTCGGTCGAGGGGCCAACGGACATCGGGCACTTCACGCCGGGAATCACTTCGACGGTGAAGAGCTCCTGCACGTCGCCCTCGAGCCTCAGCCACTCGGCGATCTCTCCGCTGGACAGATCGATGACGAGGACTGCGCAGATTGGATCGAGGTTTCGCGCCGTCAGCCCCTCGACGATCGGCATTTCCTCGAACTTTCCGTACCGAGGCTTGGAAACGGTCACGAGAGCGTAGCCGTTGATGATCGACAGGCCACGAAGGAAGCCTGGGCAGAAAGCGACGTCGCGCACGTCGCCGGTTTCCTTGTCGACCTCCACCAGAAAACCGCGCCCGCTGTCGACCGCGTAGAGACTCCCGTCGGGCGCCACCCGGGGCGAGTGCGGCATCGACAACTGGTCGGTCACGACGCGATTGGTCTCGACGTCGATAATGACGCCCTTTGGAAGCGGTCGCCCATGCCAGCCATTCGCGACATCAGTCTGGCTGACGGCGGTTACATATTTCGGCCTGCCATCGAGCATCCCCAGCCCGTTCATGTGACACCGGTCTTCCCGGACCAGCTCCGAAATGAAGCCTGGCTTCCAGACCGGCCGGAAGCTGTGAACAGGGTCCAGGGTCGCGAGGCAGGAATAGCTCGTGTTCACGAAGACTGGCTGGCCATCGGCGTCGGCGCCAACCTCGTGGACATCGATGTCGCCGGTGATGAACGTTTGCCGCGGCATCAATGAGATATCGAACCGGTCCTGCGCCAGCGTTCCCTCAGGCAGAATGTTCTCAAGGCGCCAGAGCTGAACCCTCGATGCCAGCCACAGTCCATTGCGGTCCCAGCAAATGCCCATCGCGCGGCTGAATGCCTGCTGGTGCACCGATACGGTGCCGTCGGGCATCGTTCCAACGAGGAACAGTCGGCCACTCTGGTACGACGAGACTGCGAAACTGGTTTCGTTGCGCGTCAACCATTCGGCCAGCCCACGCGACGCTCCGATCTTCGTTTCAACGGGCGGCGCCGCGGGCGGGATCGCAGGCTGACCTGCTCCGGGATTAGCCGGCGGGGTGACTTGGTATGACATGGTTGGCGCAAGAACTCCGTGAGCGCGATTTCGCGGCGGCTCTAACCGGCGTCCGAGCAAACGCCAAGTTGACGCGGTCGAGCGCGTTCCGTCAGGCGGCAGCCTTTATCGAGACGCTTTTCTCCGCGAGAAATTTCCGAGCGCGGGCATCTGCCCTCTCGACGATCGGCAATACCGCCTGGATGACGGATTCTAGGCGCCGCCATTTTTGCCGGTCCGGCTTCGATACGGTTGTTTTCGATAAAGGAAGCGTATCGCCAAGCTGCCGGTCCCAACCGAGGCCCAGTCCCGCTGCAAGCCGCTCCATTTCCGGCTGCGGAGCCTCGATTAGGCTGCCGTAGTCGATGGCCTGCACCCGTCCCTTGCCGAGCCTCTCCAGGTCATCGAGCAGGATTTCGGTCGTGATCGCCCACTGATGCGCAACGACTTCCGGAAGCTGCATTTTCCTGAGCTGCTGCCAGCCCGGGACGAGTAGAAGGGACCACGACCCATCAGGCCAGGTGGGAAGTCCGGGGTAGGTCCTGAAGTTGCCCGAACGCCAGGCCTCCATCATGCTGTAGAGAGTCTCTCGCACGTCTCGATACAGGTAGATGAATTCCGCATCGGGCCAGATCGCATCGAAGAACGGGACTCGAAGCGCATTCTTGGGCGTCTTTTCGAGCATCCGGACACGGCCCGCCGCCGGGCGGCCGTCGCGATCCTTGAGCTGACGATAGAATCCGGCGGCCAGCCACTCAGCTCGATCCGCTGAAGCGTCGTTGGCAACGAGCTGATTTGACAGCCAGCTCCGTTGCTGGGGAGCAAGTCCCGGTACGCTTTCAATCAGGCGATGACTCTCATCGCCGGTCGCAAACAATCCAGGCGCCTTGACGAGCGTCTCGTAGAGCAAGGTCGACCCGGAACGAGGAGTGCTGACCAGGAAGATTGGTCGATCGAACCGATCGCGAAACTTCGCGTGCGACTGACCGCCGATGGAGCCTGACAGGGTCACCTCCGCTCCCAGGTCGAACATATTGCTTTGCGGTAGCGCCTTCGCCGGTTCTTTCTCCTTGACGACGCTCCTCTCCGGGTTCGAGACCGGGCTGTTCGGATCGGCAAGAGCGAGCATGAAAATCAGCTGCTCGAGCATGCGCGCCAGCGGAACCTGGTTCGGCATCTCGAGATCGGCGACGCCAAGCCCGGCGATGTCCGTTCGAGCTTCCAACAAGAGACGTTCGTAAACCGGCCGCCCCTCATCCTCCGTTCCAAAGCGCGACCAGTTGGCGGCCCAGACGTCGATGAACCGCTCGACACGGTCGAGGATTTCTAGGATCCGCGGGTCGCTACCAGCCTGTTCACGGGTGAAGGCAAGATGGCAGCGCATCTCCCAGGGAGACATCACCTTGGGTGAATTCAGCTTCTCGAACACGAGGTCATTGCCGGGCCGGTCGCCGGGGCGAAGCAGCCTCGCTTCCGATGCCCCTTCCTCCGCTGCCTTCAACAGCTCCGGCAGGATTCCACCACCAACCGTGTCGAGCACCAGGTGGATGCGCTGGGCGTCCCCCTTGTTCTGCACGTCGTGTTGCTGGAAGCTGTCGAACACCCAGCAGTCGCCCGCCTCCATGTGCACGGTCTCATTGCCGCAGGTGAAAAGCACGGCCGGGTTAGTGATCACCGGAATGTGGATGCGCAGGTGCGTCCGCCAGTAATAATGGATGTCGATGTGGGGTGGGACTTCGCGGCCCGGAGCCAGCCCCATGAAGCGGCTGCGGCCCCAGACTCCCCCGATCTCCGCCATGATCTGTCGGACATAGTCGCAGCGATTGAGGCTGTCGGTTGCGGCCATCGGGCCCTCGATCGCGTCGCTGTCCTCACCCGCCGGAGTGACCAGCCGGACCGCCTCGTTGCCCACGAAACCCGTCGGATGCGGGGTCCAGGCCGACGGCGGAAGCGCTCGGACTTCGGCCTCGATCGCGCTCGCGTCGAAGCGGATCGGTAGCTTCAGGAATGGCTGCTTCAGTCGCATTGCAGCCTCATCCTTTCCCTAAGCCCTTGAATCAAGTCAAATGCCGGGGACGAACGGCTTCGGCGGCTCTACGGAATAGGGCTCCCGCCATATCCACCGCGATGCGACGATCTTGGTTCCGGACCGCACGGGCAATCCCGAATGCTCGGACAATTGGTCCTGGCGGCCGTCCTCGGTCACGTTCCTGAAGAACAGCAGCTCGCCCCTGCGGCCACGGAAATCCAGGCCGATCCGGAGGAAGCGCGTCTCGCCGCCCTGGTAATCTTCCGTGAGGTAGGTGATTGCGGTCATGATCCGCTGATTGCCGCCTTCCTTGACGAAGTCGAAGTGGGTTCGGAATTCTCCGCCCGGGCCATAGCGCAGGATCTGAAGGGGTTCGGCCTGCTCCGGCGTTGTTCCGCTGATGGCCGCAATTCGCCGGTTGATTGCGTTCACGACGAGGTCTTCGTGCCCCACACCGAAGAAGGTGCTGTCGGACTTGCGATCCGGATGAGGCATTGCGCGGCCCGTGGCCCTGTCAATCACGAGCGAGGGCTGCAGGCGGGGCCCGGATGAGCGCACCAGATACTCGCATTCCTCGTCGGTGAGAAAATTCACTGATTTGAAGACCGCCGGCTCACGACTGAGCTCAACGAGCTCGGGCAATCGCGAAGGCTTGCCATCCTCGCCGATGGCCATGCGATCGAGCATTGTCAGCTGTTCCGCGATCGCCGGCTGATCGGAAATCCGTTCGAGGACTTCGCGACCCCTTGCCCAGTCGGCCGGACCACCGGTGCCGTTGGCGAGGAAATAAGAGTAGAACTGCGTCGCCGTCGGGTGACCGGCCTCAGCCGCCCTCCCCATCAATTGGCGGGCGGCAGCCGTGTCGCGGGCGATGACCTGCCCGCTGATCCGCCATCCGCCGAGCATGAAAAGGGCATCGCGGTCGCCGCTTTCGGCGGCAGTGTTGAGCCGATCGACCGCTTCCGCAAATCGACCGGCAGAAACCAGCTGCTGGACCTCGTCTGTCGCTCCCGACATCGCGGCCCCCGCTTCGCCTAGTAGCGGTAGTGATCCGGCTTGAACGGACCCTTCTGCGGCACGCCGATATAGTTGGCCTGCTTCTCCGAAAGCTCGGTCAGGTGAACGCCGAGCTTTCCGAGGTGAAGGCGGGCGACCTTCTCGTCGAGATGCTTTGGAAGAACGTAGACCTCGTTCCTGTACTGATCGCTCTTCGTCCAGAGCTCGATCTGAGCGAGCACCTGGTTGGTGAACGACGAGCTCATCACGAAGCTCGGGTGACCCGTCCCGTTGCCGAGGTTCACGAGGCGGCCCTTCGACAGGACAATGATCTTCTTGCCGTCGGGGAACTCGACCTCGTCGACCTGCGGCTTGATCTCGGTCCACTTCATGTTCGACAGCGCGCCGATCTGAATCTCGCTGTCGAAGTGACCGATGTTCGACACGATCGCCATGTTCTTCATCGCGCGCATGTGGTCGAGCGTGATGACGTCCATGTTGCCGGTCGCGGTGACGAAGATGTCGGCGCGCGGAGCGGCCTCTTCCATCGTCACCACTTCATAACCTTCCATCGCGGCCTG
>JBKPKZ010000048.1:0-3924 GCA_046731355.1 Pseudomonadota bacterium
GCGACATGCCTCGAATAATGCTCGATCCCTTTCACGCTCGACGCCAGACGTCCGCCAAAATGGCGATCCCGATTGGCCGCTGTTCCGAGATTCTTGAGCAGGAAGACGACCGAGTTCGAGACGGTCACCTCATCGTCCGCCAGGTGATAGTAGAGACCCTCGAGCGTATGCGATGGCGTGACGAACAGGATGCCGTCGTTCGTCGCAATCGCGCCGGATCCGGCAACGGTATCGGCGGACGCAAAGTCCCAATCCTCGAACCGGCCTGACCACGCGCCCTCGAAGAAGCCATCACCCCGCACGTCCACGTCGATGCCGTGGTACAAAAAGTTGCCGAGGCGCCCGCACTTCGCAAGCCAGGCCATTCGAGGAATGTCGTCCAACAGCCGCGCCTGCCAAGTGCCTTCCACGGTTCAGCTCAACTCCGCAGCCTCCGGTCGTGGAACTCACTAACCTAGGGCAATAGGATTGGACATCAGGATTGCGGTCTTGCGCTTTCGTCGGCAGTTTGCCGCGCCAATGCCGGTACGAGCATTGAATTCGCTATGGGTGGGAGACGAGCTCGGGTACCTCGAGCAGCTCTGCATCCTTTCCGGGCTGGCCGCCGGTCACCCCTTCAACGTCTATTCCTACGAGCCCGAGAAGCTTCGCGGAGTGCCGTCCGGCGCGACCGTGAAGGACGCCGCGGAAGTCATGCCGCGCGAGCGCCTCGTCACATACGCCGAATGCGGGTCATACGCGCTGGGTGCGAATTTCTGGCGGTACGAGCTTCTTGCGCAAGGCCTCGGCTATTGGGTCGATTTGGACCTGTTGCTCTTGCAGCCGCTCGAATCCGGCCAGGGCTATGTCTTCGGCAAGGAATATGAGGGGACGATCAACACCGCCGTCCTCCTTGCCCCCAAGGATTCCAGCCTCGTTCGCGACCTCAACGAGCTGCCCGGAAAGGTGGGACGTCCTCCGTGGTACGGCCCACGCCGCTCGGCGCTCTATTACATGCGACGCCTGAGGCATGGTCCGCTTCGCCTCGAGGATCATCCGTGGGGCACCTTCGGCCCCGGAATGTTCGGCTATCTCGTCAAGAAGCATCACCTGATGGAGCATGCCTCGGACCCGGAGGTCTTCTATCCCATCAGCTGGCATGACGCCGCCTCGCTCTACGGTCCGGCCGAGAAGGTCGAACAGCGTCTGACCGAAAACACGCGCGGCATTCACCTCTATAATTCCCAGCTTCGCGAACTGGCCAAGTCCCGGCCGCCGGAAGGAAGCTTCATGGCGAAACAATTCGCGAAGTTCGGGCTTTAGGGTACTGATTGGCTTTAATTGGCCCGCAAGGATGCTCTCGGCCCAAGTCTATCGTCCCGTCGCCAGCGCCTTTCGCTGGCCATGCAGTGTCGGCTTTCCCGGCCGCGGCGCCGTTCTGCGCGGCCTGATCCTCAACCCGCGCTACGAATCCTATTGGAGGGACGCCGGCCTGAAGTGGGTCAGGAGCAATGTGCATGGCTATGAAATGCCGTGCGATCTCACGATTTCCAGCGGGCGCTTCGCCTACTTTCTCAAGCGCTGGAACGAAGCGGGCACGCAATCCGTCCTTCTGACCCTCCTGCAATCCGGTGACACGTTCGTCGACATCGGGGCGAATGTCGGAATGGCGACGCTGACCGCCGCGCGCGCAGTCGGGCCTGATGGTCGAATTCTCGCATTCGAGCCCAATCCGGAAGTCTCGTCGATCCTGGCGCAGTCCCTGCGCCGCAATGGACTGGACCAGGTCGAGCTGCATCCGTGCGCCATCGGCGAAAGACCGGGTCACTTCTCCCTGTTCGTTCCCGACAGCAATCATGGCGAGGCGAGTCTCGGCACCCAATTTGCCGACCGGCCGGGAAAGCTCGTCGAGGTCGACGTGGTCGACGGCAGCCGCCTCGACGCGCTCGATCGCTGCAACTTCATCAAGATCGATGTCGAGGGGTATGAAGTGCACGTGATCGAAGCGATTACCGAGACGATCCGGCGCCATCGACCGTTTGTCTCGACGGAAGTCGTGGAACGTCATCTCAAGCGCTGCGGCAATTCGGTTGCCGAGCTTGCCGAGAGCCTTTCTCGCTTGGGCTACACAGGCTTCAGATACTTCCACGTCGCAGCCGGGCACACGCAGCTTCGGGCGAAGCTGGAAGCATTTCAGGCCATCGGCTCGATCAGCGACACCGATGTGTTGTGGGTGCCCAACGAACGCGCAGAACTGATCCCAAGCATCGAGTTCGCGGCAATCCGTCGCTAGGATTGGTCGCTATCTTCCTGCACTTGGCGGAAGATCCTCTTCTCCGGTTTCCAGTCCAGCTCGTTTGCCTGAACTTCCGCCCCGCACTATCAGCGGGCGGGAATCACGAACTTCCTAAGAAGGTCCCATGGCACTGACGATTTCGAGCGCGTTCGACGCAGGCAACATTCGCGTCGTGAAGCAGGATGGCAACACGGTCGATCTCGAGATCGTCAAGGACCACATGTCCGACTTCTATCAATGGTTCTATTTCCGCCTCGCTGGCGGCGAGGGCCGCGAGGTCACTCTGCGCATCGTGAATTGCGCCGAGTCCGCCTATCCGAACGGCTGGCCCGACTACAAGGCGGTGGTTTCGAGCGACCGCGAGGAATGGCTTCGGGTGCACGACACAAGCTATGCAAGCGGCGTCCTGACGATCCGCTTCACGCCTGCAACCGACTGCGTCTGGCTCGCCTATTTCGCGCCTTACTCGATGGAGCGTCATCACGATTTGATCGCGACCTACGCGTCGCTTCCGATCGTTGACTACAGGTCGCTCGGAAAGTCGCTCGACGGGCAGGATCTCGATTGCCTGACCATCGGCGAGGGCAAAGTCAGTGTCTGGCTCTATGCCCGCCAGCATCCCGGCGAGAGCATGGCGGAATGGTGGATGGAAGGAGCGCTCGAAAAGCTGACCGATCCCGACGATCCGGTGGCCCGCGTTCTTCGCCGCGACTGCACGTTCAAGGTGGTTCCGAACATGAACCCGGACGGGTCGAAGCGCGGCCACCTGCGCACCAATGCGGTCGGCGTGAACCTCAACCGCGAATGGCATGCGCCGACGGCTGAGAAGAGCCCGGAAGTTTTCTACGTCCGCAAAGCGATGGACGAGACGGGTGTCGATTTCGCAATGGACATCCACGGCGACGAAGCGATCCCCGCCAATTTCCTCGCGGGGTTCGAAGGCATCCCGTCCCTCACCGATCGCCAGGTCGGCCTGTTCAAAACCTTCTCCGACAATCTCGAGCGGATCTCGCCCGACTTCCAGACGCGCCAGGGTTATGAAATCCCGGCGCCGGGCGAGGCGAACATGTCGATGTCCACGACCCAGCTCGCCGAGCGCTATGGCTGCGTGTCGATGACCCTCGAAATGCCGTTCAAGGACAATTTCGACCTGCCCGATCCGCTTTACGGCTGGAGCCCGGAGCGGTCGAAGTTTCTCGCCTTCGCGTGCCTCGACGCGCTCCACGCGATCCTTCCTGACCTCAAGAAGCAGATGGCGGACAAGCCCCAGGCGGCCAAGGTCGACGCCTGATGCCGACGCTCGTCCTGCTCCGCCACGGCCAGTCGCAATGGAACCTGGAAAACAGGTTCACCGGCTGGTGGGACGTCGACCTGTCGGAGCAAGGCGTCGCCGAGGCGCGCGCTGCCGGAATACTCCTGAAGGAGCGCGGCTACGAGTTCGACCGCTGCTATACGAGCGTCCTGACCCGGGCGATCCGAACGCTCCACCTGGTGCTTCACGAGCTCGGAAGCCTGTGGCTCCCGGTCGCCAAGGACTGGCGCCTCAACGAGCGGCACTATGGCGGGCTGACCGGGCTCAACAAGCAGGAGATGATCGACAAGGTCGGCGCGGAGCAGGTCAAGATCTGGCGCCGCTCCTACGACATCCC
>JBKPKZ010000049.1:0-3871 GCA_046731355.1 Pseudomonadota bacterium
GCCTCTTCCCGGACCGGCACCAGCGCAGGAGCATTGTAGAGCCGGTCATGAAGGAAGCGCTTCAGCGATCGTTCCTCGCCCGCGAGGCCGGCGGAGAAGCCGGCAAGCGGCTGTCCGGCTGAGCGCACGTCGTCGCACGACTGAATCCCCGCCTCCTCGACCCGCCGCCGGGTTTCGCCGATCAGGTCGCCAACCATGGTGCCGATCTGGTCGCGAACCAATGCGCGCAGCTTCCTGTCGCTGGAGATGCCCGGATGCCGCCGCTCGACCTCGCCCCAGTGGCGACGAACAATGGGCACTTCTCCCAGCTCGTCGAGCTCCAGCAGCCCGGCCCGAACGCCATCGTCGATATCGTGGTTGTCATAGGCGATGTCGTCGGCGACCGCCGCGACCTGGGCCTCCAGCGACGGCCAGCTTCCAAGCTCCAGATCAAATTCGGAATTCGCCTCGGCCATGGCCCAGGTGGGGGAGAGGATCGGACCATTGTGCTTGGCGAGCCCTTCGAGCGCCTCCCAGCTGAGGTTGAGACCGTCGAAGCCGGGATAGGGCGCCTCGAGCTTCGTGACGAGGCGAATGCCGTGGGCGTTGTGATCGAACCCGCCGGCGTCGGCCATCGCCTCCTTGAGAGCGTCTTCGCCGGAATGACCGAAGGGCGGGTGCCCGAGATCATGGGCCAGGCACAGCGCCTCCGTCAGGTCCTCATTGAGGCCGAGCGCCCGGGCGATCGTCCGTCCGATCTGGGCGACCTCGATGCTGTGGGTCAGCCTCACCCGGTAATGATCCCCGTCGGGGGCGACGAAAACCTGCGTCTTGTGGCGAAGCCGGCGGAAGGACACCGAATGGATGATCCGGTCGCGGTCGCGCTGGAACATGTCGCGGGGTCCGCGCGGACCCGAATCGACCTCCCGATGGACCCTGCCGCGCGACGTCGAAGGCTGCGCGGCAAGAGGTGAGGTCATTCGCTTGTCAGTTTCCTGATCGCCTGGCCGGGCTGGTTGGTCCACGTAAAGGCGTCAATGTGAACCGACGCAAGGTCGTCCGCGAAAATATTCGCCTCTTCATCGTTTCGGAATGGTCCGATCAACAGCCGTGCCTTTCCCGGCTCCTCGGCGATGTAGCCGCTGATGCCCTCGAACAGGTCGCGGTTGCGCCGCTTCATCTTGTCGAACTCGCTCGGAAGCGAGGTCGCGTTCGGGCCGCTTGCGAGCTGGATCCAGAGCTTCCGCGTGGACGTCGCCGACGCCGGCGTCCTCACCTGCTGGGCGGGAATCGTCGGAACGGAAGCGGACGCCACTTGCTGGGCCGCCTGCCCAGCATCGGCGACCGCCGCGGACGGATCCGCTCCCGGCCTGGTCGCCTGCGAGAGCCACTCCTGGATCGACGCCATCCGGTCTTCGGGTTCCGCCGGCGGGGGCGGAGGCGTGGGAGGAGTCCGGTTGTAGATGACCTTGACCGCGTTCATCGTCACCGGCGGCGGGGACGCAGACGCCATCTGAAGGCCCGTTTTCGGAAAGATCCCGAGGTTCACGGCGGCCGCCTTCTGGTCCGACCGCAATCCCGGAAGCTTCTGGAAGAAATAGGCCATGTGGGTCCCGGAGCCGGGCATCGCGGATTCCATGGCGCTCTTGGCGCCATTGGAATCGCCGGTGAGGGCGAGAACGAAGGCGCGGGTCCGAGCCCCGGCGGCATCGCCCCGAGCCATCAGTGGAGACAAGGTCGACAAGGCGTCCGCCTTGTTGCCGGTGATCGCGAGGCTGAGAGCGAGCCGGCGGCGGGCTTCGTCGGCATCGCTTCCGAACAATGCCGCGCGATAGTCCTTCTGGGCGTCCGAATGCCGTCCGAGCAGATCATAGGCGAGGCCGCGGTCGCAGCCGATCATCGACTGCGTCGCTCCGCGCTGCTGGGCTCTTGCGAAATATTGAAGGGCTCCGTTGCCGTCGCCTTCCTGGGCGAGCGCGGCGCCCATTCCGGCCTGGGCCAGCGGGCTCTGCGGCCAGACCTCTTCGGCGCGGCCGAAAAAGCCGGCGGCCGCCTGCGTATCGCCGAGCGACAAGGAAGCGCGGCCGGCCGCGATCAGAGCCTCGAAGCTCTTCGGGCTGGTGCCCAGGATCTTCATGTTGCGCGCAAGCGCGTCGGACGGACTCTCGGCCGCAACCCCGACCGAAATCTGCGCGACCGCTACCGCGGGCACGCCCGCGAGACCGGCTCCGAACATCGTGAACGCCGCCGTCGCTAAACGCGCGCGACCGGCCAAACCTTTTGCCATGGACCCCCCATGACAGATTGGAGCTTGCACAAAGCTTGCTCGATAGAGGGTTAACGCCAGAGCGTTGCGGGCAGACGGTAAGCCGCCCGCATTTCCCGAGCCCCTACTGGTTGTTCTGCCGGTTCAGGAAACGGGGAATGTCGATCGGCTCGCGGCGATAGCTCGGGACCGAATCGTCATCATTGACCTGGGCCTGGGCCGCGCCGCGAGCGATGTTCGACATGCGCTCGAAGAGGGTCCCCGTCTCGCGGACCTTCGGCTTTTCCTCGGTCGAAGCGGCCTCGGTCGCGATCTCGTCCTCGTCGACCGGCGGAGCGATCGGCGCCGATCCGACCGGAGCGGTCAGGACATCGTCGCTGTCGAGCAGCAGCTCGTCGCCATCCTCGATCTCTTCTGTGAGTTCGAGAGTCTCTTCCTCGGCCTCCTCTTCCATTACCGACCCCGGCTCGGGAGCGGTGACGGCCGGCTTGGCCGCGATCGGAGTGGCGGTCGTCGTGCGCGGGAAGGCGAAGACCTTGCCCGGCTGCGGCTGGGCGGAGGTTTCCGCTTCGATGCCGGTGGCGACGACGGAAACCCGGATCTTGCCGTCGAGGTCGTTGTTGAACGCCGACCCCCAGATGATGTTGGCGTCGGGGTCGACCAGCTCCTTGATGTGGCTGGCGGCCTCGTCGACCTCCATGAGTCGCATGTCCTCGCCGCCGGTGATCGAGATGATGACGCCCTTGGCGCCCTTCATGCTGACGCCGTCGAGAAGCGGGTTCGAGATCGCCTTTTCGGCGGCTTCGATCGCGCGGTTGTCGCCGGACGCTTCGCCCGTTCCCATCATCGCCTTGCCCATCTCGCCCATCACCGAGCGGACGTCGGCGAAGTCGAGATTGATGAGGCCGGGCATGACCATCAGGTCGGTAATTCCGCGAACGCCCTGCTGGAGGACCTCGTCGGCCATCTCGAACGCTTCCTTGAAGGTCGTTTCGGAGTTGGCGAGACGGAACAGGTTCTGGTTCGGAATGACGATCAGCGTATCGACGTGCTGCTGAAGCTCCTCGATCCCGCTATCGGCGGAGCGGCCGCGGCGAGCGCCCTCGAACGCGAACGGCTTGGTCACCACTCCGACGGTCAGGATCCCCCGGTCGCGAGCAGCCTTGGCGATGACCGGAGCAGCGCCGGTGCCGGTTCCGCCGCCCATGCCGGCGGCGATGAAGCACATGTGCGAGCCTTCAAGAGCGCGCTCGATGTCCTCGAGCGTCTCCTCGGCGGCGGCACGGCCGATTTCCGGCCTGGAGCCGGCGCCGAGGCCCTGGGTGATCTTGAGGCCAAGCTGGATCCGGCGGTCCGCAGTCGAGGCGTTCAGCGCCTGGGCGTCGGTGTTGGCGACGATGAAATCGACGCCCTGCACGTCCGCGCGCATCATGTTAGCTACGGCGTTGCCACCGGCGCCGCCGACGCCAATGACGCTGATCCGGGGTCGAAGTTCGTCAACTTCAGGCCGGATGAAATCGATGCTCATGGGCAAAACCCCCTTCAAGCGCCGCTAGCGCGTTGATCCTCCACCGCGAATCTTCTGAATCATCACGAGTCCCAAGCCAAGCGAAAAAGTTAACGCGA
>JBKPKZ010000050.1:0-2416 GCA_046731355.1 Pseudomonadota bacterium
CCATTTCGAACGCTGCGCGAGCGTTGTAGTCGTCGCGCGTGGCGTCGGTGATCTCTCCGGCAGGAAGCAGCTCGATCAAGCGCGTGATCGCGGTCTGGATCAAGTGAATGCTGGTCGATTCCAGCGGTTCGATGAAACCGGAGGAAAGTCCGATCGCGACGACGTTCCGAACCCAGGTCTTGCTTCTCCGACCGGTCTTGAAGCGGATCGTGCGGGGCTCGGCCATCGCCTCGCCATCGAGGTTGGCAAGCAGGGTTGAGGCCGCTTCGTCTTCGCTGATGTGGTCCGAGTTGAATACGTAACCGTTGCCGATCCGATGCTGCAGCGGGATCCGCCATTGCCAGCCCGCCTTGCGAGCAATCGAGCGCGTAAGCGGGGTCAGAGGCTCGACCCGAGAGCACGGCACCGCAATCGCCCGGTCGCACTGAAGCCAGTGCGTCCAATCCTCGAACCCGGCCTCGAGCTCCTGCTCGATCAACAGGCCGCGAAAGCCGGAGCAGTCGATGAACAGATCACCCGGGATACGGGTGCCGTTCGCCAAGACGACGGCGGAGACGTCCCCATTGTGCTGGTCGCGCTCGACGGCAACGATCTTGCCTTCCTGACGAGCCACGCCCAGCTTCTCGGCAAAGCCGCGCAAGAACTTCGCATAGAGGCTCGCGTCGAAGTGAAACGCATAAGGCAAGGGCGGCAGCGGACTATTCGCCGGCGGACTGAGATGGTCGAACCGATTGGCGGCGATCGCGAGCGTGTGAAGCACATAATGCCCGAGCGGCTTGGAGATCCCGAGCTTCAGTCCCCGCAACCAGTAGTGATGGAACGGAACGACACCCAGGGCGCTGCCGACAAGCCCGAACGCATGGACATATCCCTGGTCCGGGCGTCCCCATCCCTCGAACGCGATCCCGAGCTTGTAAGTGCCGCCTGTCGAAGCGAGAAATTCGGCTTCATCGATCCCGAGGGAGTCGTTGAACGTCTTGATCGAAGGAATGGTCGCTTCGCCGACGCCGACGATCCCGATCTCGTCGGACTCGACGAGCACGACGTCCATCTTGGGCACGCAAAACCGTCCGAGCACGGCAGCCGTCATCCAGCCCGCTGTGCCTCCACCGACGACGACGATCCTGCGCTGACCTAACTCGCTCATCTGGATCTTTCGTCGGAGGCCCGGCGACGCCCATGCGTCGCCGGGGCTACTCAGTTCAACCCCGCTCGGGCGCCGGCGGAGGCGGCGGCGGCGGAGGTGGAGGTGCCGGGCAAGCTTCTGTCGCCAGGATCACCGCTCCGTCCGCACAGGTTTGCGTTGCCGGCGGAGGCGGCGGTGGCGGGGGCGGCGGCGGTGGAGGAGGCGGTGCCGGGGGAGCGGCGCCGAACTTGTAGGTTGCCCCTAGCATCCAGCGACGGCCGAATGTCTGGTAATCGATGACCCGGAGGTCGTTGCCCGAACCGTCTTCGGTGACGAACGGCTCATCGGTCAGGTTGAGGCCCTGCAAATAGACCGACAGGCCCCTCAATGCGCTATTCGGCTGGAACTCGTAGCCAACCTGCCCGTCGACGATCGTTTGGGGCAGTGCACGCCGCAAAGTGCGATTGGCGCCGAAGCCCGACACTTCGCCGATGAAGCTCGTCCGGTAACGCAGACTGCCGCGTGCCGAGAATCCCCACTTTTCGAAGTAGAGCGTTCCGTTGGTGACCCACTTCGAATAGCCTGGGAGATCGGTCGCCGGGCCATTCTCGTACGGATGGACCTTCGACTTCGTGTACGAGGCGCTGCCGGTGAAGCCGAGCCCGTCGAGGGCCTGGACGAAGTCGCCAAACGGAATGGTCGTTCCGAACTCGATGCCGTACATCTTGCCGCCCTTCACGTTGTACGGCGCGGAAATCTCGCCGTTCGTGATGCCCTCAGGCGGCAGGAAGTTGGGCAGGCTCGGATCGGTCGACTGCCATGGAACGCCCGGCGAGAAGCTCGGCAGCGGGAAGTTTGAATAGTCGAACGGCTGCGGAATCAGGTTCTGATCGACCACGAAGGTGTCGAAATACTTGTAGAAAAGCTGCGCTGCGAGATAGCCCTTCACGCCCCAGTACTTCTCGAAGCTGAGGTCGGCCGCGTTGGCGCGGAAAGGCCGCAGTTCCGGGTTGCCGCTGTCGCCGCTGACGAAATTGGCGTTCACGCCCGGCGATGGGGAGAAGACCGTCACTCCGTAACGGAAGGCCGCGCGCATGTCGTCCATGCGCGGACGCATGACCTCGCGAGCGAGGCCGAGGCGGACGACGAAGTCGCTCGGGAAACGAGCCGAGAGGTTGAGGCTCGGCATCACGTCCCAGTATTTGGCGCCGTCCTCGATCGGAGTCAGCGTGCCGGTCGTGCGGTCTGCCGTGAAGCCGGCGCTGCTCTGGTCGGTATGAACGGCCTGAA
>JBKPKZ010000051.1:0-11312 GCA_046731355.1 Pseudomonadota bacterium
CACCATGTGATGGTGGTTGTTCCAGTAGATGGCGACATAGATGAAGGCGAGCAGGTAGGCGGCCAGCAGTGGAAGCACCGAGAGCACCGCATCGAACGTCGGCTCCTCCGGAAATTTCAGCTCCAGGACCATGATCGTCAGGACGATGGCGACGACGCCGTCGGTAAGCGCGTTCAATCGGGCTGGGGTCATTCGCTGAGTCCTTCGAAGCGCTTGTCGGGGATGAGCCACATCAGCGCGACGATCACGTAGATCGCGATCGACGCACCGGGCGAGACGAACGTGATTGGAAGCGCCGCCACATAGGCGATCAGGGTGATCTGCCCCTTCCGGCCATGCGACGTGGCCTTGACGATCGGCGCATCGTCGTCGTTCGCATTGAGCAAGGCCGACCGGATCCATGCGAAGCCAAGAGCCGACATCAGCATGATCGCTCCGAACGCGAGCACGGTGTCGCGAGTGAGGCCGGCCTCGCCGATCCACCGCATCACCCATGGAACGAGGCTGAGCCAGAAGAGCTGGAACAGGTTCGCGAGAAGGACCCGGCCGTCCACCTTCCGAGCCGCGCACAGCAGATGGTGATGGTTCACCCAGTAGATGCCGACCTTGGTGAACGACAAGGCGTAGATCGCGAACAAGGGAAGGACCGGGCGGAGCGCGTTCCATCCGGGCTCGTGCGGAACCGGGAGCTCGAGCACCATGATGGTGATGATGATCGCGATGACGCCGTCGGTGAATGCGCAAACCCGCTCCGGCTTCATTCGCCCCGCCCCCTTTGCTGCCAGCTTCGCTTCCCTGACCTTACCCCAGGTCGGGGCGGCCGTGTAGTCGAGGTAGAGGGTGCGAAGGGCGCTGGATCTCGTTCGGGGAACGGGCCGAAGCCCTCCTAGTAGCCCAGGCGATCCATGACCCGCTTCGTCAGCGCGGCGCAGTCTGCTCCCGCAAATGGGAAGGTGCCGGTGAGCGCCTCGTGGACCTCGGGAGCGAGCGCGTCCTGGAGACGTCTCTTGGCGCGCAGCAATCGTGTCTTCACGGTGGCGGCGGGAATCTCGAGAGCCTCCGACGTGTCCTCGACCGAAAGGCCTTCGATCTCGCGCAGGACGAACACGGTTCGGAAGATTTCGGGGAGGCCGGCGACCGCCCGTTCGAGCAGTCGGCGAAGCTGCTCACGAGCAACCGCGGCGTCCGGAAGCGGGGTTTCGGAACCGGCCATCAACTTCTCCCGGTAGGTATCGAGTACCGGCACGCCCTCGGCTCCAAGCAGCGCACGGCGCCTCCGTTCCGAGCGAACCCGGCCCAGGGCCTCGTTGATCACGATCCGGGTCAGCCAGGTGGTCAGCGACGAGCGTCCCTCGAACCGGTCGATCGAGGTGAAGGCGGAGAGATAGGCCGCCTGCATCGCCTCCTCCGCCTCGCCGCGATCCTTGAGGATGCTCCACGCGGCCCGGAACAGCCGCTGGTTGTTTCCGGTGATGACTTGGCGGACGGCTTCGGGGTCGCGGCGGGCGCAAAGGCCTGCAAGCTCCGCGTCCTTGAGCACCGAATAGTCGAGTTTGGCCTCAGCGGTCATTTCGCGACCTTTAGCACGCCGCGCATGCCCGGATGGAACTTGCAGGTGAAGGCGAATGTCCCGGGCCTTTGAACCACGGTCCTGCCCTTGCCGCCCGCAGGCAGGTCGACGTTGAAGCTGCCGTCCTTCGCGGTGGCCGTGTGGCGGAACATGTCGCGGTTTTCCCAGATGATTATGTCGCCCGTCCTGAGGTCGGCGGGAAGGACGCCGAACCGCATCTTGTCGATCACGACCAGATGCGTCCGCGGCGCTGCAGCCGCCGCGGGCGACAACAGCAGCAGCGCCGCCACGGGGCCAAGGGCGACATAGCCCCGCATGACTTACTTCAGGCTCGCCGAGAGGTGCTCGGCATGCTTCTGGTGCTCGCTGAAGAGGGTCAGGCCCGTCTCCAGCAGCGACTTCAGCTCGCCATTGTCCGCAGACGGGATCAAGCTCGTCTTCAGAGCATTGTTCACGGCGCCGTGATAGGCGACCTCGTTGGCGACATAGGCCTTGTCGAACGCCTTGCCATCGAGCTTCTCGAGCGAGGCCCGGGTCTCGGCAGCCTGTTTGGAGAGGCTGTCGCTGGTCGCATTCTGCTCGGGCGTGACGCCGAGCTTCTTGACCAGCGCAAGCGCCTTGCCATTCACCGCCTCGTGATCGCGGACCATTTCCGAGGCGAACTCGCGAACCGCCGGATTCCTCGACTTTTGAAGCGCGAGCTTGCCAGTTTCGATGTCGATATTGTCCGCTGTGTAAGCAATGTGTGCAATCTGCGGATCCGTGGGCCCGCTCTCGACGGCGTCCGCGGCTGAGCTGGCGAGAAGCGAGGCTGCGGCGACCAGGCAGAACTTGGCGGTCATTTCATCCTCCGGGTTTTGAATTTCCGTTCATTGGATGCCGCGGTTTGCTGGAGGTTCCCGGGGCCGCTACAGATCCGCCATGCGTTCGCGTTTCTGGCTGATTGCCGCCTCCGCCATCCTCTTCGCCACCCCCGCGGCCGCCGAGCTTTCAGCGCCGGAGCAGAAGATGATCGAGGTCGTCGACGCCGAGCAGGAGCGGACGTTGTCGATGCTCGAGACCTGGGTGAACCAGAACAGCGGCAGCCAGAATGCCGCCGGGGTGCGGGCGGTAGGAAAGATGCTCTCCTCCGAGCTCGAGCCGCTCGGGTTCAAGGTCGACTGGATCGACATGAAGGCCGCCGGCCGGGCGGGTCATATCGTTGCAAGGCACAGGGGCAACGGCCGCGGTAAGCGGATGCTCCTGATCGGTCACCTCGACACGGTGTTCGAGCCGGACTCCCCCTTCCAGAAGTGGGAGCGGAAGGGCGACCGCGCGATCGGTCCCGGAGCGGGTGACGACAAGGGCGGAATGGCGGTGATGGTCGCAGCGCTTCGAGCGATGCAGGCCGCGGGTACCCTCAAGAGAGCCGACGTCACGGTCGTCCTGACCGGCGACGAGGAAGATGCGGGCGATCCGATCGAGGTCGCGCGCGGGCCGCTGGTGGAGGCCGGGAAGTGGGCCGACGTCGCCCTCGACTTCGAAGGACTCGCCCAGAAGGAAGGCAAGGACATGGGCTCGATCGCCCGGCGGAGCTCCGACAGCTGGACGGTGACCGTGACCGGCCGCACCGGCCATTCGAGCGGGGTGATGCACCCTGACTATGGGGCCAACTATGAGCTTGCGCGGATCATCGACGCCTTCCGCCGCGAGCTGGGCGAGGACAAGCTCACCTATAATGTCGGGATGATCGGCGGCGGAGCGAGCGCGGACCTCGACGCCGGGCGGATCCGTCTCACAGCAACGGGCAAGACCAACATCATCGCGGCGACGGCGGTCGCTCGCGGCGACTTGCGCGCGATCTCGAAGGACCAGATCGACCGCACCAAGGCGAAGATGCAGGCGATCGTCGGTCAGTCGCTGCCTGGGACGAAAGCCGAGATCCGGTTCGACCCGGGCGGCTATCCGCCGATGGCTCCGACTGACGGCAATCGCGCCTTGCTCGCTCGGCTCAACACGGTGAATTCGGACATGGGCCTCGAGCAGATGGGCGAGCTCGACCCGATGGAGCGCGGCGCCGGCGACATCAGCTTCGTCGCGGCGGACACCGACGGGCTCGTCGGCCTCGGGTCCGCCGGCTCTGGAAGCCACGCTCCGGGAGAATCCGTCGACATCCCGTCGATCTCGCGCCAGGCGAAGCGCGCGGCGCTCCTGATGAGCCGCCTTGCGAGCGAGCGGCGCTAGCCGCTCAGCCTGTCGGCCGGCCGATCGATTCCAGCCTTCGCCTGACCTGTCGGTACGAAGGCGATAATGCAAGCAGCAGGCTGTGTTGGAGCCGCGCGACGACGGAAAACGCTACGGACATGGGACCCTCCTCCCGTCCTATCGTTTCACCTAAGGAACGATTGAATCACTAAAATGGACTAGGGTCAAGGAGGTCTTGGAAAAGCGATATGGGCGTTGACGAGGAGCCGCTTGCGAGCTTCGGTTTCGAAGCCGAGATCATCCACTGGCGCGGGCCGCCGCCCTATTTGTTCGTTCCCATCCCGGAGGATCATGCCGGGGAAGTCCGGTACGCCGCCCAATTGGTAAGCTACGGGTGGGGAGTGATACCCGTGGAGGCCGAGATCGGCGGCGTCGTTTTCAGGACATCGCTGTTCCCGAGAGACGGGACCTATTTGCTGCCGATCAAGACGGCAGTGCAACGTAGCGCAAGCGTTGCCCTTGGCGACAAGGTCAAAGTCCTCGTGCGGATCGACAGCCGCTAGACGTACATCCCCTCGCGCAGGTTGATGCCATATTCGACCCAGGCTTTGAGCGCCGCGAGCATCTGCGCCCAGCCCTGGCAATTGCCGTAGCTGGCTTTCAGTGCACCTTCGGTTTCGCGCCAGCCCTTCTCCTCGATTTCGACCATTGTTCTAGTGTCGCCGTCCAGCGGGGTGAAGGTCATCGTGACAATGGTGTTGTAGTCGACCGACTTCATCTCCCCGCCCTCGACGTTGGGCGGCTCGCCTTCATTGGCTTTCCATTCGAGGACGATTTTCGTGTCGGGCTCGACTTCGATGACCTGGACCGGGAAGGCGCCTGGAAAATCGTGGAAGTCCCAAGTGACCGTCTTGCCGGTTTCGAGCCGGCCCTTCGCTCCCCCGGTCGTGAAATAGTGCGACAATTTATCCGGGTCCGCCACCGCTTCGAACACCTCGTGCACCGGCCGCGAAATGCGCGCGGCGACCCTGAATTTCAGGTCCATGATTCCAGCTCCTCCGGCTTGATCGCGGCGCGTATATGTTATACTTCTATAACATGTCAATGACCGATCGGTTCGACCGTGTGTTCAAGGCGCTGGGGCACCAGGTTCGGCGGCAGATCCTCGACGACCTGCGCGACCAGCCGCTGACGACTGGAACGCTCGTCGCCCATTTCCCCGAGCTCGATCGTTGCACGGTGATGCAGCACCTGAACGTGCTGGAAGAGGCGGAGCTGGTCATCCCGGTCCGCAAGGGACGCGAGCGGTGGAACCACTTGAACGTGGCTCCAATCCACGAGATTCACGAGCGCTGGATCGGCCCGCACGCCGCGTCGGCGACGGCGAAGCTCGCCAGGCTCAAGCGCGATGTCGAGCGAGCGAACTAGGGATTGAAGGCCGCGACCTGCCGGCTGCCTTCGCCGAAATAGCGTGCAAGCAATGCCGGATCGCGGTTGTAGGGGTCGGCCCTGAACTTGGCTCCGTTCGGCCCGGCTTCGGCGGTCAGGTAGGTGACGTAGACCGGCACCGGCTCGGGCAGGTCGACGTTCACTTCCGTCTTCGAATCCTCGCCCTTCAACGGACGTCCGAACAGCCACTTTGCGAAGCGCTGAGCGTCCTCGAGACGAATGCAGCCGTTGCTGATCCACCGGTTGTCGGCCTTGAACAGGTCCTTCTCGTGTCCGGGCACGTCGTGCAGGTAGATGCCGAAGTCGTTCGGCATGTTGAACTTGTAGTCACCCATCGAATTCCACTCGCCGGGCCCGCGGCGGAGACGCGCGGTGATCTTGCCGTCCGCGACGGCTTGCCAATCGACCGTCTGCGGATCGATCGGCTGGGCATCGTCCGACCAGTCGGAGAGAACCTGGTAATCGCGGTCGGTGAGGTACTTCAGTCCCTCCTTGAGGACTCCTGGGGCAACCGACTTCTTGGCGAGCTCCGGCGGTGTGTTCCACCAGGGGTGGACGCTGACGAAGCGGAGGAGGGCCGCCATCATCGGGGTTTCGGTCGCATTGCTGCCGACGATCACCCGCATGCTGTCCACCGGGCGGCCGTCCTCGTACATCCAGAGCCGGGCGGCGCCCGCGTCGACGAGCACGTAGCGGCCGGTCTCGGTCGTCTGTGGAAGGCGCCGGGCGCGCTCCAGGTTGAGGAGCAGGATGTTCTCGTAATGCTTGTAGCCGCGGTTGAGCGCCGCGAGCGTCCCGGCACCGGCGACGCCGTCGCCCTTCATTCCGTGCGCTTCCTGGAATTCCTTGACCGCGGCGGCAAGCGGAGCGTCGAACTTCGAGCCTTCCGGAAGGCCGAGCCGCTGGCGAAGGAGTGCCACCCGATCGCCCGTCGTGTTGAGCTTCAGCGGCGGCCCGGCAGGAACTTCGACCTGCGGAAGCGAGCCCCAGCGCATCTGGTACCGAACGAGGGCGCGGCGAAGGTCGGTATAGAGCGGGTGGACCGGCGAGAACATGTCGACCGGCGCGGCCTTGAAGTCCTCGAGCCCCTGCGCCTGCTGCTGCTCGCTGCGCTGCTCCATCGACGGAGCGATTTCGTGGTCGATGTAGACCATGTCGAGCCCCTGCTCGATGCTCGGCGGGACGTCGATCGGCTCGATCGGCTGCTGTCCCGCCGCAGCAAGCGCCGAGGCAGGCAGGCTAAGCCCCGCCAGAATCAACATAAATCGGCGCATGTTCACCCCTTCCACCGCTACCACCCTTAGTAGCGCAAAATGAACGGCTCCAGAATCCCCGACCCGAAGGGGGTTGAGAAGAGGGGTACGAACGGTGAGCCGTTTGTGCCGCTGCTGTTGCCTCGCGGCACTAGCATGGGTGTAGAAACAACGGTCATAACTCTCGCCTGGGCGGCCGACCGACGGCCGCGGGGAGAGTATCGATGACCACTCGTGGACTGATTTGCAGCGCGCTGCTCGGCGCATCCGCACTTGCCGCAACGCCCGCGTCGGCTCAGCGCGTCGACAATATCGTCGCGTTTGGCGACAGCTACGCCGACGACGGCAACCTGTTCCAGATCCTGGGCTTCAACCCTGCCCCGCAAGTCTACCCGACCGGCCGCTTCTCGGGCGGCACGAACTACATCGACACCCTCTCGTCATTGCTCGACGTGCCGGTCGACAATTTCGCGATCGGCGGAGCGCTGACGGACAACACCAACACCAACGGCCCGGGAATCCCGGGATTCATCACCGAGTGGAACGCATTTCTCGGCGGCGGCGGCGGACCGTTCCCGTCCGTCTCGGGCACGTTCGACCAGAACGACCTCGTCACCTTCTCGATCGGCGGCAACGACGCCCGCTTCTATCAGCAGACCGGCGGAACCTTGGCCGGCGCTCCGACAGCCGCGGCGGTGTCTGCGGCAACCGCCGAGGTCGGCCTCGACGCACTGGTCGCCGCCGGGGCACAGAACATCAGCTTCCTCGCCGGCAATACTGCTATCCTGCCGGAGATCGCCGCGAACCCGGGCGCACAGGCGATCCGCAACGCCTATTCGACGACCTTCAATGGCGCGATGCAGGACGTGCTTGCCGGCTATGCAGCGAACGGAGTCATGGTCCACTATCTCGACCTGACCCTGGTCGGCGAGCAGATCACTGCCAACCCGGCCGCCTATGGGTTCACCAGCACCGGGGCCTGCACACCCGCGCCTCAGTGCGTGACCGACAGCGCCTACGCGAACCAGTTCCTGTTCTACGTCGATGCTTTGCACCTGACGTCGGCGGGCTTCCGAATTGTAGGCGAGTACATCGCAACGCAGCTCCAGGCGCCGCTGACTCTCGGGGCGCCGGGCGAGCTCGGGCTCGATACCGCGAGCCAGTTCGGCCGGACCCTCTCGAGCCGTGTCGATCTCGGCTCCCCGCGAGACGGCGACGTCTCCGAAGGAATGAAACTGTTCGTCGTCGGCGACACTTTCTCGCACGACGTCGAAGTGACCGCTGCGACCGACAAGTTCGACATCGACGGGACCGGCATTACCCTTGGAGCGACCTACGGCTTCGGCACGGGCGTCGTCGGAATCGCCGGCAATTATTCGCGGCCGCGCGCGAAGTTCATCGGCGACGTTTCGCGGACCGACAGCGATACCTGGCAGATCGGCGGCTTCGGCGGCTTCGCGATCGCCGGGGCCTTCGCCCAGGCCTATCTCGGCTATGGCTGGGACGATCTCGACATTCGGCGACAGGGGGTCGTCGAGAACATGCGCGCGGACACCAACGGCGACCATTGGCTCGCCGGTGCGAAGGCGGGATTCCTGTTCCCGGTGGGAATCATGCGGGCCGGCCCGGTGGTCGCGATCGACTATGCCAAGGCGAATGTCGACGACTATACCGAGACCGGCGATCCTGCGCTGACCCTCAACGTCGCATCGACCTCCGCCAAGTCGCTCGTCGGAGGGGTCGGCGCGGAGCTTCGCGGAGACTTCGACACCAGCGGCGTCTCGGTTCGGCCCTATCTCTCTGCAATGCTCGAAAAGGAGTTGGCCAATGGGTCGCGGACGCTCCACTTCTCGCAGACGAGCTCGCCCGGAATCGTCAACAGCTGGGGGCTCGGCGACCGGCCCGACGGCCTCTACGGGCGAATTTCCGGGGGCGGCAGCGCGCAGATCCTGAACGGCGTCACACTGAACACTGTTCTGTCGACCACCGTCGGCCGGGACAACGGCAACGACGTCTCCGGCCAGCTCGGTCTAAACGTCGGCTTCTAGGCCGGATTTTCACCTTCCGGTTCCGCTTGACTTCGGGGCCGAGGAGGAGCCTCCTTCTCCCCGGCGGCGCGGGAGCGCCCGCATTGCCCCGTACGCGTCTGGAAGCGGCGCGACCCAACGCGCCGCGGCTTGGGAGGGGACTATCATGGCCACGACTGCTGCGCCGTTGCGCACACCCATGCACTTGTGGGTGGTCGGGATATTGTCGCTACTGTGGAACTGCTTCGGCGCATACGACTACATGATGACCCGAATGCGCAACATGGACTATCTCGCCAGCATGACGCCGCCCGGGATCGATCCCAACGTCATGCTCGCCTACCTCGACGGAATGCCGCTCTACGCCCAGTTTGGGTGGGGGCTCGGAGTATGGGCTGCGTTGATCGGCTCGATCCTACTCTTGATGCGCAATCGCTTCGCGGTCTGGGCCTTCGGCGCCTCGATCGTCGGAATGATGTTGAGCTTCGGCTACATGTTCCTCGGGCCGCCGATGCCGGGGAGCGAAAACGCCGGAATCATGAAGTACATGCCGGTGATCATCGTCGTCCTCGGAATCGCGCAATTCGCCTACGCTCGCGCCGTCGATCGCAAGGGATTGCTGCACTAGCCGCTTGAAACGGGGGCGGCGTTTTAAGCGCCGCCCGTCCTTCAGCCGAAGCTACGGCTCGAATGCTCGTCTTCGAACGTGGGCCGATCGACCCAATTGGCCATCAGCTCGATGACGCTCGAAGACTCGGGCTTGAAGCAGCGCTGCCAATCCTCGTCGCTGTCTTCGTCCTCCAGCTCCTCCGGGTCCCAGGCGACGATTGAACCGCTGTCGAGATCCAGGCAGATCAGGACGGGATTTTCCTCGAACAATGGGAGCAGGTTCCTGGGCCAGTCCTGCCCCTTAGGGCCGTAGGGCTCAAAGGTGAGATCGCGATAGCGGCTTAGGAGCTCGCCGAGCGGGAAGAGACCCTCGCCCGGCCCAAATCCGCCATCACCGATCGCGTAGAGTTGCTGGACTGCGTCCGGCAGCGGACGTCCGAGAACCTGGGCCGCCCTGTCCAGCTCTTCGCCAGGCGGTGGAGGAGCGATCGGCCGAGGGCCGTTCGGCCCAGTCGACATGAGGCCGCCCGGGCCCATGAGGTTCATGCCGGGCATGCCGCCCATCAGCTTTGTCAGGTTACCAAGCGCACCGACCAGGCCCTGAGCGCCGGGAGCGCCGTGCTTCTGCAGATCGGCTGCGAGCGCGTTGAAATCGAGCGGCCGCGCATTTGCGGCGACGCCTGCCATGTAGGTCCGCCGCATGGGATCATTGGCGCGGTCCGCGATGCGCTTGAACAGGTCGAGCGGGAAGTCTGCCATGCCGCCGGTCTAGCACGCCAACGTCTCCGCAAGGTTAACGGTACGAAGCGGACTATCAGCTCGCCGAAGCGACCTGGTTACCGAACATCTGCGGCATTGCGAGGGCATCCCAGCCGTAGGGGTCCGGACGGAAAACCACGCCGTTGTTGCTGGGTTCGACCGTCAGGTAGGTCAGGTAGACCGGAACCGGGCGAGGCAGGTTGAACGTCTGCTCGTATGTTGTTGTCGGCTGGGGCACCCGCCCGAATACCCAGGTCGCAAAGCGCTGGTAATCCTGAAGCCGCACGCAGCCGTTGCTGAGCCAGCGATCGTTTTTGGCGAACAATTCGTCATGGGGCGTGTCGTGAAGGTAGATGCCGTAATCGTTCGGCATTTCGAACTTCATGTGACGCATCGAATTCCACGGCCCTGGCAGCTGCCGAACGCGCATCGTCGGCTGCTGCTTGCCCGACGCGATGGCCTTCCAGTTGACGGTTTTCGGATCGATCACCTGGGCATTCGGGCCCCAATCGGACAGCACTTCGTAGTGAAAGTTCTTGAAGTAGGAGAGCCCCATTTCGCCGACCTTCTTGGCGGTCAGGCTTCGGACCAGCTCCGGCGGGACGTTCCAGTACGGATTGGCCTTTGCGTTGCGCATGATGACTGCGATCATCGGAGTCTTCGTCTTGGGCGCACCAACGACGACTTTCATTCCATCAACGATCCGGTCGCGGTCGAAAAGATAGGCTTCGGCGGAGCCGGAATCGACGACGACATAGCGATTGAAGGTCCGGACCGACGGAAGCCGGAAGGCGCGCTCGAGATTGATTGCAATGCGGCGCTGATAATAGATGGCCCCCCGATTGAGCGACGCAATCGTCCCCTTGCCCGCGACCCCGTCTGCCGGCCCGATTCCGTGCACGGTCTGGTAGGTCGCGACGGCCTGGAACAGCTGCTCGTCATAGCCACCGGAAGGATTGAGGCCGAGGCGCTCGCGGAGGAGCTGCACGCGTTTGCCCGTAGAGCCGCGCTTGAGCACTGGACCGGCCGGGATTTTCGTCTGCGGCAGGCGGCCGTATGTCGCCTGGTACTGCTGCAAGCCGCGGCCGAGCTGCGCGAACAGGACGTTCGGCGCCCCCTGCCGGCTGTTGGAAAAGTCGAGATTGAACATCCGCTGCAGCCAGTTCTGCGGACGCTGGTGCCGCCTCGCGACATTGCTCATGTCCGGGTCGACGTAGACGAAGTCGACGCCCTGCTTGATCGCACGCGGGACCGCGACCGGCTCGTCGCCGCGCGGTACGTACGAGATTGCGGGCGCCGCCGTCAGGAGGATCGCGGCACCGAGAATGAAATGAAGCTTCCTGCGCATAAATTTTGCGCCGCGTTCGCGGCGCATTCCCCGAGCCAATTTGAAGTTGAAACTCACTGCCGTGGTTTCGGTTTCGCGTAGCTGAACGTCAATTACCTGCGACCACCAAATCG
>JBKPKZ010000052.1:0-4273 GCA_046731355.1 Pseudomonadota bacterium
TTGGCGTTATGGCTGATCAGGCGGTGGCGCTTGCCCGCGACACCATGCTTGATCTTGCCGGTCGCCGTGAGCTTGAAGCGCTTTTTCACGCCGCTCTTGGTCTTCAGCTTGGGCATTTCGTCTCCTTTGCGCCTACGAGGACGCGACAAGATCCAACCGCCACGGCAGCCCTTTCGGCCGGGCCATTGGTTTTCCAATGATCTGGAAAGCGCGGGCCTATAGATGCGACCGGCTTTGAAGGCAAGCTAAGGCTGTTGGTCGACTTTGATGAGGCCTATCCTGTTGGCGATCAGGAGGCCGAGAACGAACAGGCCGGCGGCGGCAAAGAAGCCGAAAAAAAACACGAGGGGCCAGCGCACCCAGCCGATCGGGATTATCCAGGCGATGAAGGCCAGTGCGATCAGTGCCGCCGGAATCGCCACGGCCTTAAACCATTCGAAATTCGTCGGCGGCGGAATCGCCGTCAGTTCCTCGAGGGGATCCGTGTGGAGGAAGATGTCGGGGCCCTGTGGGTCGTAGAGAACCAGCTCAAGCTTGCGCGCCAGGGCGACGACGTCGGCAAGGATGGCGCTTTCGACGCCCCAGCGAAGGCTCAGAGTCAGAAGTCGGTCACTGCCCTCCGGTCCATCGGCCCACGGGTTCGTCGGATCGGAAGCCGGTTCGAGCGGATAGCTCCGGACGAGCTGATCGCGGAGGATCCCCAGTTCGGCGCAGGATTGGAACGCTGATTCGTCGCCGTTGATGTACCAGGGGGTCAGAAGCGCTTTCGCGTCGTCCGGCTCGCTGACGACCGGTGCCTTCCAGAGGATGAGCGTCATGCTCATCCCTTGAAGCTATCACGTTTGGCTCACCAGGGAACGGTTGTTCCATCGTAGGCGAAGAAGCTTCCGGACTGCTCGCGGCCAAGCCCTTCGATGACCTGGCGCATTCCGGCGATGCTCTGCCCGGGGTCGAGCGGAGCCGTTGCGCCGCCCATCCGAGTCTGCACCCAGCCGGGGTGAAGAACTGCGCAGGTCACCCCGGGGTTGTCGACCGCGAGACTTCTCCAGGCCGAGTTGAGCGCTGACTTGGAAGATCGATAGGCAATGAAGCCTCCGGAGTTGTTGTCCTCGATGCTGCCCATCTTCGTGCTGATTGCGATCAGCTTGCCTCGGGCAGCCTCCACCGCCGGGAGGACCGATTCGGCAAGCAGGAAAGGCCCGATCGTGTTGACGACGAACGTGTCCGCCCAGCTGTGCCCCGCTTCCGCGTCGCGAACCTCGCGAGGCCCGTATGTTCCGGCATTGGCGATCAGCAGATCGAGGTGATCGAATTGCTTCCCGAAATCGGCGACTGCACGAAGGTCGCTCATTTCTAGCCGTTTCACCTCCACGCCAAGGTCATCCAGCTCGGAGCTGGCTTCCCGGGCGGTGGCGACGATGTCCCACCCTGCGTCCTTGTACTGGCGGACGAATTCGAGGCCGAGTCCGCGATTGGCTCCGGTGATCAGGACTTTTGGCATGGCTCCTAAACGCCGCTCTTTAAAAAAAGCTCAGTCGTGGGCGGCGTAATCCTCGGCGCCCATGAAGTGGAGGGAGACATAGGGCTCATCGCCGACCACCCAGCTGTCGTGGCCCGGCGGGATATAGAATATGTCGCCCGTACGCATCTCGATGACCTCGCCATTGTCCATTGCCGCGGTCGCTTGGCCGGCGAGGACCATTCCGACGTGCTCGACATGGCAGGAGGCCGCGCCCGCCGAGGCGCCGACGTGCACGGACCATTTCCAACCGGGCTGATAGGTCGCTCGACCGATGGTCATTCCACCGAGCGTGACCAGCTCGAACTTGCCGAGCTCGAATTCGCGGATTTCGTCAGGCTGCTCGAAGCGCTTGAGGACGACGTCCAGCTTCACGGCTAGTCGAACAGGCTGGAGACGGAGCTTTCGTCGGCAATTCGGCGGACGGCTTCGGCGAGCAGCGGAGCGATGGTCAGCCGGCGGATCTTGTCGCCATCGCCATCGGGCTCGCCGCTGTAGATGGAGTCCGTGACGACGAGCTCCTTGAGTTCGGAGGCCGAGACACGGGCGGCGGCTCCGCCCGACAAGACCCCGTGCGTGCAGTAAGCGAAGACTTCTTCCGCACCCTGCTGGCGGAGTGCGGCGGCGGCATTGCAGAGCGTTCCGGCGCTATCGACGATATCGTCGACGAGGATGCAAGTGCGCCCTTCGACATCGCCGATGATGTTCATCACCTCGGATTCCCCGGCGCGCTCGCGGCGCTTGTCGACGATGGCCAGTGGGGCGTTGTCCAGGCGCTTCGCGAGGCCGCGCGCACGGACGACGCCGCCGACGTCCGGTGACACGATCATCAGATTCTTGTTAGAGAGCCGCGCCTGGATGTCCGCTGCGATCACCGGCGCGGCGAAGAGATTGTCAGTCGGAATGTCGAAGAAGCCCTGGATCTGACCGGCGTGAAGGTCGACTGAGAGGACTCGATTGGCGCCTGCGGTCGTGATCAGGTTCGCCACCAGCTTGGCCGAGATGGGGGTGCGAGGGCCGGGTTTGCGGTCCTGCCTCGCATAGCCGAAATAAGGGAGGACCGCCGTGATCCGCTTGGCCGACGCCCTGCGAAGCGCGTCGATGCAGATCAGGAGCTCCATCAAATTGTCGTTCGCGGGGTAGCTCGTCGACTGAAGGACGAAGACGTCCTCGCCGCGCACGTTCTCGTGGATCTCGACGAAGATCTCCTCGTCGGCGAAGCGGCGGACGCTCGCTTCGGTCAACGGGATTTCGAGATAGTCGGCAATAGAGCGGGCCAGCGGCGTGTTGCTGTTCCCGGCCAGAAGTTTCATCGGCTTCGCTTCCCCTGCGGAGGCATCGCCTTAGCGGGATAGTCTCGGTTCCGTAAAGGTTGCGGGAGTCCGCTCGCGCGCTAAATCGCCTGCATGACTGACCGCCTGACCATTGCTCTTGCCCAGATGAACCAGCGCGTGGGCGACCTTCAGGGGAACGCCGAGGCAATCCTTGCCGTTCGCGAGCAGGCGGCGGGCGCGGACCTGCTGATGGTGCCGGAGCTGCAGCTGACCGGCTATCCGCCCGAAGACCTGGTGCTGAAGCCGGAGTTCGTGCGGCGGACGATGGAAGCCGCCGAGCGGCTGATCGATGCGACTTCTTCGCCTGGCCCAGCGCTTCTGTTCGGCTCGATCCACAATGAGGGCGGGCTCAATTACAACGTGATGATCCTCGCCGAGGGCGGCCGCATGCTTGCGCGAACGCTGAAGCGCGAGCTCCCCAATTACGGCACTTTCGACGAGAAGCGCGTGTTTGCCTCGGGTCCGCTGCCGGAGCCGATCGACTTTCGGGGAGTGAAGATCGGAGTGCCGATCTGCGAGGACATCTGGCAGGAAATCGTCTGCTCGCACCTGGCCGATGCGGGCTCGGAATTCCTGCTTGTTCCCAACGGCAGCCCCTACGAATTGGACAAGGACGACAAGCGCGCAGTGCTCGTCCGCTCGCGGGTGACGATGACCGGCCTGCCGATGGCCTATCTCAATCGCGTCGGCGGCCAGGACGAACTCGTCTTCGACGGCTCGTCCTTCATCATGCATCCGGACGGCGAGCGGGTCGTGCAGTTGCCCGACTGGGAAGAGAAATTGCTCCTCACCGAGTGGAAGCGTGAACCCGACGGGTGGCGTTGCTCGACGCGGGAGAGCCATGCCCTCGATCCATTCCCTGAGGACGTCTACCGCGCGATGATGGTCGGCCTGCGCGACTATGTGATGCGGAACGGCTTCCCCGGCGTGATCCTGGGCCTGTCCGGCGGGATCGATAGCGCCCTTTCCGCTGCAATCGCGGTCGACGCGCTCGGACCGGACAAGGTGTGGGGCGTGATGCTCCCGTCGAAGTACACGTCCGACGAGAGCCTCGAGGACGCTCGCGAGTGCGCGCGCCTCCTTGGCTGTCGTCATGACGTCATTTCCATCGCTTCGGGTGTGGCCGCCTTCGACGGCGCGCTTAAGGAGGCGTTCGAGGGAACCAAGCCCGGTCTGGCCGAGGAGAATATTCAGGCACGGCTTCGAATGGTCGCGCTCATGGCGCTTTCGAACAAGTTCGGGCCGATGCTTCTGACGACCGGCAACAAGAGCGAGATGAGTGTCGGCTATGCGACGCTCTATGGAGACATGTCCGGCGGCTACAACGTGCTGAAGGATGCCTACAAGACGACCGTGTTCGCCCTCTCGCGCTGGCGCAATCACAACAAGCCGGAAGGTGCGCTCGGCCCCGGCGGGCCAG
>JBKPKZ010000053.1:0-12824 GCA_046731355.1 Pseudomonadota bacterium
ACCGTCACCATAGCTTGGTGACCATAGCGTCCGTGACCCACCCGATCCCATCCCGAACTCGGCCGTGAAACCGGACAGCGCCGATGGTACTACTGCCTAAGCAGTGGAAGAGTAGGTCGTCGCCAGGCTTTGCTGGCGGTGTGTGGAAGATACCCATTCACGATGTTTTCAAGGCCGCTGGGGGCAAAACGCTCGCGGCGGCTTTGTTGTTTGAAGGGCCAGGCGCCCGGCACGTTTGAAGCATGCCGGTCGAACGGCTCAGATGGATTGGCGCGGGGTGGAGCAGCCCGGTAGCTCGTCAGGCTCATAACCTGAAGGTCGCAGGTTCAAATCCTGCCCCCGCAACCAACCAGATAGCCGCCTTCGGGCGGCTTTTTTTGTGCCCCGATCAGTAGTTGTACGCCCGTTCGCCGTGGTCGCTGATGTCCAGCCCTTCGCGTTCGCTGTCTCGATCGTGGCGGAGCTTCGAAATCTTCCGGACGATCGTGAAGCAGAGCGCTGAACCCGCTGCCGACCAGGCGACCGCCGTTGCGACCGCGGCCAATTGTCGAAGCAGCTGCCACCATAGCGAATAAGCTTCCCCGCCGTGACCGCCCAGGGCGGGAACGGCGACGAACGCCGTTCCGATCGATCCGAGGATCCCGCCGACGCCGTGTATTCCAAAGACGTCGAGGCTGTCGTCGAGCCGAAGCCGGTTCTTGAACGAGCCGACGAACGCATAGCAGGCGACGCTGGTGGCCGCGCCGAGCAGGATTGCGCCGACCGGCCCGGCGATGCCCGCGGCGGGAGTCACCGCGACCAGGCCCGCGACGGCGCCCGATGCCCCGCCGAGCATCGAGGGCTTTCCCGAAATCACGCGCTCAGCGCCCATCCAGGCGAGCACGCCTGCCGCGGGCGCGGCGAACGTGTTGACCATGGCCACGGCAGCCAGGCCGTTCGCCTCGAGCGCAGAGCCCGCGTTGAACCCGAACCAGCCGACCCACAAAAGGCCAACGCCGACCATGGTCAGCGCCAGGGAATGCGGAGGCATGGCCTCCTTGAGATGGCCGATACGCGACCCGGCGAAATAGACTCCGACGAGGCCGGCGACGCCCGAGTTGACGTGCACGACCGTCCCGCCGGCGAAGTCGATTGCCCCGAACGCGAACAGGAATCCCTCCGGCGACCAGACCATGTGCGCGAGCGGCGCATAGACGACGGTCAGCCACAGCAACGTGAAGAGCATGATCGCAGAAAATCGTACCCGCTCGGCAAGTGCGCCGATGATCAAAGCGGCGGTGATCGCAGCAAAGGTCATCTGAAATCCCACGAAGACCAGCTCCGGGATCGCCTTGCCGGCAGTAGGGATCGGCCAAGCGCTCGCCCCGTCGATTCCAGCCAGGCCCGCCTTCGACAGGTTCCCGATCAGCGCATTCCCGCCCGCGAAGGCCAGCGAATAGCCCCAGCCGATCCAGACCAAGATCGCGACCGCCGCGATTCCGAGTGCCTGGCTCATCACCGACAGAAGGTTCTTGGCCCGGACGAGGCCGCCATAGAACAAAGCCAGGCCGGGGAGCAGCATCATCATCACCAGCGCGGTCGAGACCAGCATCCACGCCGTGTCCCCGCTGTCGATCGTGAGCTCGCCGGCCATGCCACCCCCGCCTATGCTGCACCGCACAAGCTAACGGCCTTGGAGCGACGGGCTATGTGAATCGTTCACATGGCGATGTCCCGCGGTTCCACCCCGGCGCCGATGGAGGCCCTGCTCGCCACCGAGCTGCCGTTGGGCGACGGTTGGCAATATGAGCCCAAGTGGGATGGCTTCCGATGCATCGCACGTCGTGACGGCGAAACGGTCGACATGATCTCCCGATCGGGCAAGCCCTTGGGTCGCTATTTCCCCGAAATCGTGGAGCTGTTGGGCCAAGCGCGGGAAAAGAGATTCATGATCGATGGGGAGTTGATCATCCCGCTAGACGACCGTCTGGACTTCGAGGCCCTGCAGATGCGGCTGCATCCGGCGGAGAGCCGAGTGCGCAAGCTATCGAAGGAAACGCCGGCATTGTTCATGCTGTTCGACGTGCTCCAGGTCGGCTCGAAAACGCTCGACGACAAGCCGCTGGCCTTGCGCCGCGAGGCCCTCGAACGATTCCATGAGAAGAATTCCGTCGACGGCCTGCTGCTTTCGCCCGCGACCACGGACCATGACGTCGCGCTCGGCTGGTTGAAGCGTAGCGGCGGAGCACTCGACGGCGTCGTCGCGAAGCGCCTCGACCAGCCTTACCGTTTCGGCGAACGCGCGATGGTGAAGGTAAAGCAGCTCCGGACGGCCGACTGTGTGGTGGGCGGATTCCGCTACGCCGAGAAAAAGCACGAGGTCGGATCGCTGCTTCTCGGACTCTTCGACGACGAGGGACTGCTGCATCACGTCGGATTCACCTCGGGTATTCCGGCCAAGGAAAGGCCTGCGCTCACTCGAAAGCTCGAGGCGCTGATAAAGCCTCCTGGATTCACCGGTAACGCCCCCGGCGGCCCCAGCCGCTGGAGCACGGAGCGTACCGGTCGATGGGAGCCCTTGAACCCCGAACTCGTCGTGGAAGTCCGCTACGACCAGGTCACTGGCCGCCGCTTCCGGCACGGCACCGCGCTGCTCAGGTGGCGGCCCGACAAGGCGCCGAAGCAATGCACCTTCGAGCAGCTCGCCCCGGAGTTGCGTCCCTCCGAGATCGCGGAGCTGTTCGGCGCATGACCCAAGCCGATCTATTCGCCGATCCGCTCGTCGCCGGCCTCGAATATCACGAGAATTTCATTGCCCGGGACGAAGAGCGCGACCTGCTTGCTCACCTCGAGGACATGGATCTCGCGCCTTTTCGCTTTCAGGGATGGACGGGGAACCGAAAGACACGAAGCTACGGCTGGCGCTACGATTTCGACGATTCCAGTTTTCGGCCCGCGGATCCCATTCCGACATGGCTCGAGCCGCTCCGTGACAAAGCGTCAGCTCTCGCCGGAGCGGAAATCGCCCACGCTCTTGTAGCTCGCTATGATCCGGGCGCTGGAATCGGCTGGCACAAGGATCGCGGCGTGTTCGATCGCGTGGTCGGAATTTCGCTGCTTTCGCCAGCGGTCCTGCGTTTTCGGCAGCGGACGCCGTCCGGCTTCAGCCGCTTCAACCTGCCGGTCGAACCGCGATCCGCCTACCTCCTGTCGGGCGAAGCGCGTTACGAATGGCAGCATCGGATCGTGCCGGGCGAGGAGCTTCGCTTTTCGGTCACATTCCGGACCATGTCCGAGATCGGCCTAAGGAAAGCGGCGGGCCCTCAGCGCAGCTCGTAACCCGCGAGGCACTCGGCGACCCAGCGCGCCGCGGTCAGTGCGCTGAGGTCCGTCGGATCGAGCGGAGGATCCCATTCGGTAAGGTCGATGACGCGCACTTTCCGTTGAGACGCCAGGTAGCGGACCGCCTTGAAGAAGTCGGAGACTGCCATCCCGCCCGGGCGCGCCCCAGGCGCTCCGGGCAGGTGGGAGCGGTCGATCACATCGATGTCGCAGTCGACAAGGATCGCTTCGCAATGCTCGACATGGGCGAGGGCACGCTCGATCGCACGCGCGATCCCGTTCAAGGCGACCTCGCCGATGGTGATGACGAGGTTTCCCGAAGCGACCGCGTCATCGTGCATTTTCTTACTGTTGGCGAAGCTTGCGAGGCCAATCTGCGCGATGTTCCTCCCGGGCAGCCCATCGTTGATGAGCGCGCGGACGGGGTTCCCGTTGGTCAGGCCTTCGTTGGTGTCGCGCATATCGAAATGAGCATCGAGCGTGATCAGCCCGACCTTTTCCAGTGGGAGTCCGAGCCCGAGTACGCCCGGCCGGGTCACGGCATTGTTGCCGCCGACGAGCAGGGTGAGATCATGAAGCGACGCACTGAACTCGACGGCATCGCGGATCGGGCCGGTCGCCTGCTCGATCGACTGGCCGGCGATCTCCACATCGCCCCGGTCGGCGACGCGGGTCGCAATCTCGCGGCCGGTCTCGACGTCGTACCGGCCGATCCGCCGCAAAGTCTGGCGGAGAAGCGCGGGTGCGAAGTCGCAGGAACCGGCCGTCACCGATCCTGCTGCGAGCGGAGCCCCGACAAGTCCAACCGGCGTGGCGGATTCTGGCGCGATCAGAAGCTCGGAAAGGTTCGGCCAGCCGCTCATGCCTTTGCCGTAGCAACTGCAGTCGCCTAAGGGCAGCCCCATGTGGGACCGCCTGCTCGTCGACTGTCGTATCGCCACCATGGAGCCGATGCCCGGTGATCCCTTGGGGATCATCGAGAACGGCGCAATCGCTCTTCAGGACGGCCGGATCCTGCGCGTCGGCAAACGTACCGAGCTGGCCGGATTTCGGGCAAAGGAAGTCGTTGCGCTCGGCGGAGCATGGGTCACTCCCGGCCTCGTCGATTGCCACACGCACCTGATCTTCGGCGGTACTCGCGCGGACGAGCATGCGATGCGCCGCGCCGGCGCAACCTACGAGGAAATCGCCAGAGCCGGCGGCGGGATCGTCTCGACCGTGAAGGCTACGAAGGACGCGTCGGACGACCAGTTGCTGGCATCGGCCGCGCTTCGCCTGGACGCGCTGATGAAAGGCGGCGTGACCACGGTCGAGATCAAGTCGGGCTATGCGCTCGACGTCGACGGCGAACTTCGGATGCTGCGCTGTGCGGCATCCCTTGCCGAGAGCAAATCGGTTCGGATCGTTCCGACCCTACTCGCACTCCACGCCCTTCCCCCTGAGTACAGGGATCGGCGGGAAGACTATGTCACGATGATCGCCGATCACCTGATCCCGCGCGCCGCGCGCGACATGCTGGCGACCAGCGTCGACGCATTCTGCGAGACCATTGCGTTCACTCCTCAGGAAGTCGAACGGATCTTCACCGCCGCGCAGGCCAACGGTCTGCCGGTCAGGCTTCACGCTGAACAATTGTCGAACCAGAATGGCGCTGCGCTCGCTGCCCGGTACAAGGCGCTGTCCGCTGATCATCTCGAATATCTCGACGATGCCGGTGCGAAGGCGATGGCCAAGGCCGGGACGGTCGCGGTTCTTCTGCCGGGCGCATTTTACGCGCTCCAGGAAAAGAAGAAGCCGCCGGTCGAGCTGCTTCGAAAGCACAAGGTTCCGGTCGCCATCGCCACCGACTGCAACCCGGGGACATCCCCGATGCTCTCGCCGACCTTGACCATGAATATGGCCTGCACCTTGTTCGGACTCACGCCGGAAGAAGCGCTTGCGGGAATGACCGTCAACGCTGCACGAGCGCTCGGACTCGCCCACGACTTGGGCAGCATTGCCGCCGGGAAAGCAGCGGACCTTTGCGTGTGGCGGGTCGAAAGGCTCGCCGAGCTGGGCTACTGGGTCGGCCTTCCGGGGCCTGAAAGACGAATTTACGGGGGAGTCGAAAACTGACCGCCACTGACAAGCTTGGCCGACGTGACAACAGCCGCCACATCCGCGCCCGCCGTGGAAGCGAGCTCGTTGCGAAAAGCTGGACCACCGAAGCAGCGGTCCGGATGCTGATGAACAACCTCGACGACGAGGTCGCCGAGGATCCCCAGAACCTGGTCGTCTATGGCGGCATCGGCCGAGCGGCACGCAACTGGCAATGCTTCGACAGGATCGTCGAGACGCTCGAGCGGCTCGATGAGGACCAGACCCTGCTTGTCCAGTCGGGCAAGCCGGTCGGCATTTTTCCGACGCACAAGGATGCCCCGCGAGTCCTCATCGCCAACTCAAACATCGTGCCCAAGTGGGCGACCTGGGAGTGCTTCAACGAGCTCGATCGCGCCGGCCTCATGATGTACGGCCAGATGACCGCGGGGTCGTGGATCTACATCGGCACGCAGGGCATCGTCCAAGGAACGTACGAGACCTTCGCCGAGATGGGCCGCCAGCATTTCGGCGGCGATCTCAAGGGCAAGTGGATCCTGACGGCAGGCCTCGGCGGAATGGGCGGTGCTCAGCCGCTCGCCGCGGTCATGGCGGGAGCGCATTGCATCGCCGTCGAGTGCCAGGAAAGCCGCATCGAGAAACGACTTGAGACGCGTTACCTCGACAGGCGAGCGACGACCATCGACGAGGCTCTGGAGATCATCGCCAACGCCACCGAGCCGACCAGTGTCGGCCTGCTCGGAAACGCGGCCGAGATCCTGCCGGAGATGCTGAAGCGCAATATCCGGCCGGATGCGCTCACCGACCAGACCAGCGCACACGATCCAGCGAACGGTTACTGCCCCGCCGGCTGGTCGGTCGCGAAGTGGCAGGAAATGCGCGAACGCGATCCTGCTGCCGTTGCAGCGGCCGCGCGCGCGTCGATTGCCCAGCATGTCGAAGCGATGCTTGCCTACAAGGACATGGGCGTCCCGACCTTCGATTACGGCAACAACATCCGCCAGGAAGCGAAGGACATGGGCGTTGCCCATGCGTTCGACTTTCCCGGCTTCGTTCCGGCCTACGTGCGCCCGCTTTTCTGCCGTGGCGTTGGGCCGTTCCGCTGGGTCGCTTTGTCCGGCGATCCCGAGGACATCTACCGAACCGACCAGCGCGTGAAGGAGCTGATCCCGGACGATCCGCACTTGCATCGCTGGCTCGACCTGGCGCGCGAACGAATCGCTTTCCAAGGGCTCCCAGCGCGCATCTGCTGGGTCGGGCTCGGCCAGCGCCACAAGCTCGGGCTCGCCTTCAACGAGATGGTCCGCAACGGCGAAGTCAGCGCTCCGATCGTGATTGGCCGCGACCATCTCGACAGCGGCTCGGTTGCCTCGCCCAACCGCGAGACTGAAAGCATGATGGACGGCAGCGACGTCGTCTCCGACTGGCCGCTCCTCAACGCTCTTCTGAACACCGCCGGCGGCGCGACCTGGGTGTCGCTCCACCATGGCGGCGGCGTCGGAATGGGCTATTCGCAGCACAGCGGAATGGTGATCGTCGCTGACGGTAGCGACGATGCGGCGCGCCGCCTCGAACGGGTGCTTTGGAACGACCCGGGCACCGGAGTGATGCGCCACGCGGACGCGGGCTATCGAATCGCCATCGATTGCGCTCATGAGCAGGGCCTCGACCTGCCGATGGTGGGCTCATGAAGCTCGATCCGACCAGGCTCGACCTTGCAACTCTTCGCCGCATCTGGGCGGGTGCGGACGCGAGGCTCGACGACGCCTCGATGCAGCGCGTTGCCGAGGCTGCCGCATCCGTGGAGCGGATCGTTGCGGGCGGTGAGACCGTCTATGGGGTTAACACCGGCTTCGGTCTGCTTGCCAGCACGCGAATCCCCGACGAGCGCCTTGCCGAGCTCCAGACCAACCTCATTCTGTCACACAGCGCAGGCCTCGGCGAGCCGCTTCCGCGCCATGTAACGCGCCTGATGATCGTACTGAAACTGTTCGGCCTCGGCCGCGGACACAGCGGCGTTCGCCCGCTGGTGATCGAGGCGCTCGAGGCCCTTATCGAACATGATGCGATGCCGGTCATTCCGTCGCAGGGAAGCGTCGGCGCTTCGGGCGACCTCGCTCCCCTGGCACACTTGATTTCGGCCCTCACGGGCAAGGGCAAGATCGATGTCCGTGGCGAGGTGATGGCCGCCGACGCGGCGCTCGCAAGGCTTGGCATGCAGGCGCTTCAGCTCGGCCCGAAGGAAGGTCTCGCGCTGATCAACGGAACGCAGGCATCGACCGCGATTGCGCTCGATGCCTTGTTCATGGGTGAACGCGTGTTCGCCTCGGCGCTCGCCGCCGGCGCCCTTTCGGTCGATGCGTTGAAGGGCAGCGTGAGGCCGTTCGACCCGCGCATATCGGAGCTTCGAGGTCAGCCCGGCCAGATCCGCGTTGCCGCCGCCATTCGCGACCTTCTCGAGGGAAGCGAGATCGTCTCGAGCCACGCGCGCTGCGGCAAGGTGCAGGATCCCTATAGCTTCCGCTGCCAGCCGCAGGTGATGGGTGCAGCGCTCGACCTTCTGGAACATGCAGCTCGCACGCTGACGATCGAGGCCGGTGCGGTGACCGACAATCCGATCCTCTTCCCGGATGAAAATGCCGCAATCTCGGGTGGAAATTTCCATGCCCAGCCGGTCGCCTTCGCGGGGGACATGATTTCGATGGCGATGTGCGAGGTCGGCTCGATCTCGGAACGGCGGGTTGCGGTGTTGATCGACCCGAAGATGAGCGGGCTGCCGCCGTTCCTTACCGAGGACAGTGGGGTGAATTCCGGCCTGATGATCACCCAGGTGACGGCGGCTGCGCTGGTCAGCGAGAACAAGTCGCTCGCCTATCCGGCAAGTGTCGACACGATACCGACGTCGGCGGGCCAGGAGGACCATGTGTCGATGGCGCCAATCGCAGGCCGGAAAGCGGCGCAGATCGCCCGCAACGCGGCCGGGGTGATCGCCGTCGAACTGATCACGTCGGCTCAGGCGGTCGACTTCCATGCGCCGCTGAAGACCAGCCCAAAGCTGCAGCGAGTTCATTCGAAGGTCCGGGAGATAAGTCCGCGCTTCACGTCCGACCGCTACTGGGCCGACGACATGGCGGAGCTTCAGGCTGCCGTCCTCGCCGGGGGAGTAACCGGCGAGGACGGACTGTTATTTAGCTGATCCGGGTCCAGCGCTGTTCGGAACAGAACATGCCGAGCACTGCGCAGCCGCGGACCACCATGGTGTCGGGTCCGACCTGGCGGACGGTCGCCGAGCCGCGGATGTTGCGCTTGGGCTCGTAGGCCTTGCCCTTGTAGACCCCCTCGCCCGCGGGTCGCAGGTCGGAAAGCACGCGCGTGCCCGGCTCGGCGCCCTTCTCGCGATTCTTGGCGGAGGCCCAGCTGACGGTTCCGCAATAGGCCTCGCCGCAGCGGGCGACGTGCACGATGACGCTCCGTTTGGGGTTCGCCCATTTGCCCTCGATCGCCTGTGCGACTGCAGGCGACGACGCGCCAAGCGCCACCGCAGCTGATGCAATGCTCAAGAGAAGCTTTTTCATTCGGCCCACTTAGCGACGGTTTGCGGCAAGAATCGCGCGCTCAGCTTGCGTGAGGATGAACGGCCTCGGCTAGTCGGCCCTGGCGACCGGCCTGTCGGAGCGCGTCCAGATCTGGGATTTGCACAGCAAGCCGCCGAATGTGCAGCCGGAGAGCTTCAGCCGGTTGAAATCGAGCGGCTGAAGCCTCCCACTGACGTGCATGTCCTGGTCGGGAATGTAGATCTGGCCCTTCCAGGCGCCACCGGAATTCTGGTGGAAGCCCGAGAGAAGCTGAGCGCCGACGAGGCTGTCCACGCCCGCCCTGGCGTCGAGTTTCGCTCTATCCGTCGCCCAGGTCACCGTGCCGCAATAGGCGTCGCCGCAACTGTCGACGCGGATGATGATCGCTCCATCGGGATGCAGCCAATAGCCCTCTATGGCCCCATCAGGGGCGCTCGTTGCGAGCGCCATGGCGGCTGACAAAGCGAAGGCAAGCATCCACCTGCTTATGCACGCCGATTGTTACACCGCAAAATGGGCAGATAGCCCGATGTGCCAGTTCAGGCCTGTTCCGCCCTCGTCTTGAACAGGTCAAGAAGCATGCCCCAGCCGCCGTCCATCGCTTCCAGCTGCTCGGCTGCTCCTTCGCCCATTCGCTCGAGGTCACGGTGCTCGAATTGGACGATGGTCGTCTCGCCGCTTTCTTCGAAGAGCACCTCGACAATGGTCTCGAAATCCGGGTCGAACTTGAATTCGCGGTTTAGCTGCCAGGCGAGCACGAGCCTGTCCGGAGGTTCGTAGGCGATCACTCGGCCCCATTCGTGCTCGGATCCATCTTCGCCTTTCTCATACCATCGGCCGCCGTCTCGAGGCTCGATGACGACATCCGCCTGGGCGGTTCCTTGAGCGACGCTATGCTCCTTGTGCCACCACTCGCCCATTCGGCCGGCGAAGATCCGGAAGGCGCGGTCTATCGGCGCCTTCACTTCAAGGGTCTTGCGGATCGCCGCTGGGGCGATCCGCTGCTGAGCGAGATCGTTCATTTTTCGTCCTCCTGTTCGGCGAGGCGTTTGAAGTTGGCCAGGCTCCGCTCCCACTGCTCGTCGAGCCAGCGGCGGATGGGCCCGAGCCCAGCCGGATCTATCCGGTAGATCCGGCTGGTGCCGCGGGCTTCGTCCGCGACCAGCCCGGCGTCCTTCAGGACCTTGAGATGCTGCGAAACTGCCGGCCTCGTCACCGGAAGCTGAGCGGCAAGCGCGCCGACGGTCTGCGGTTGCTCAACGACCTTCTCGAACACGGCGCGACGCGTCGGATCGGAAAGAGCGGCAAAGACTCGGTTGTCCATCGGCTATTGGTAAGTCAATGCTTACCAAAGAGTCAAGTCGTGGCTCTCTTGGTCTGGGAGGGGCCAAACAGCACTTCGAAATCGATGGATGGGATCGTGCGGACTGTTGGAAGCTAGTGGAAATCCCGGGACTTAGGAATGACGTCAACGTCGCGCGGATGCGCTGCTGCCGGCGGTCTCCAGCTTCCCCCTCCGTCGCCTTGGTTGAGGGTCGAGGGCATCAGTCCGTCGCTCAGATGCCGAAGCATATGGGTATGGTCTTCGAGCTTGCGCGCGACGAGATGGATGACCCCGTCATCGGCATCCTTCTGGATGATTCCGTGCACCGCCATCAGCCGAGCGCCCATGACGATCTTGCGTTGCTTGTCGAACACGTCGGGCCAGACGACGAGGTTGGCGATGCCCGTCTCGTCCTCCAGCGTGATGAAGCAGACTCCCTTGGCGCTGCCCGGACGCTGGCGGATCAGCACCAGCCCCGCCATCGACACGCGCTGGCCGTCGCGGATGCTGGGCAGACGGTCGGCGGTGACGAATTTCCGAGCGGCATAATCCTCGCGTAGAAAACCCATCGGGTGCGCCTTCAGGCTGAGGCGGATGGTCTGATAATCGTTCACGACATGCTCGCTGAGCGGCATCGCCGGCAGCTTCGCCGGGACCAATTCCGCGCCTTCGTCCCGCGCTTCCGCCGCAATGAACAGGGGCAAACCCGGTACCTGCTTGAGGGCTCGCGCGTCCCATAACGCAGCGCGGCGATCGAGGGCGATCGAGCGAAATGCATCGGCCGACGCCAGCCGCTGGATTGCATGGACCGGCACTCCGCCACGAGTCCGCAAGTCCTCCACGCTGTCATAGGGACGCATTCCGCGAGCGCTCTCCAATCGCTCGACCGCGTCGCGATGCAGCCCTTCGACCTGGCGAAAACCCAGGCGAAGCGCACCGTCTTCCAGCGTGCAATCCCAATCGCTGTAGTTCACGTCGACGGCGCGGACCTCGACGCCATGCTCCTTCGCATCACGGACGATCTGCGCCGGCGCGTAGAAACCCATTGGCTGCGAGTTGAGCAGCCCGCACGCGAACGCGGCCGGATATTTCCACTTCAGCCAGCTCGACACGTAGACGAGATGCGCGAAACTCGCGGCGTGGCTTTCGGGAAAGCCATATTCGCCGAAGCCCTTGATCTGGTCGAAGCAGCGTTGGGCGAATTGGGGGTCGTAGCCGCGTTTCACCATCCGCCCGACCATCTTGTCCTGCAGCACCTCGATGTTCCCGCGCGACCGGAAGGTCGCCATTGCCTTGCGCAACTGGTTCGCTTCCTCCGAGCTGAACTTCGCCGCATCGAGGGCGATCTTCATCGCCTGCTCCTGGAAAATCGGCACTCCGAGCGTCCGGCCGAGAATCTTTTCAAGCTCGTCGGGCTCGCCATGCTCAGGGTCGGGGCAAGGAAAAGTCACCGGCTCCTTGCCCGCGCGGCGCTTCAGATAGGGGTGGACCATGTCGCCCTGGATCGGCCCCGGACGGACGATCGCGACTTCGATGACCAGATCGTAGAATCTGCGCGGCTTCAGTCGCGGAAGCATGTTCATCTGAGCCCGGCTCTCGACCTGGAATACGCCCAGCGAGTCGCCCTTGCAGAGCATGTCGTAGACCTCCGGCACCTCCTGCGGGATCGTCGCCAGCTCCCATCGGTCGCCGTCATGCAGGTCGATCAAGTCGAAGCATTTGCGGATGCAGGTCAGCATTCCGAGCGCGAGCACGTCGATCTTGAGGATTCCGAGCTCCTCGATGTCGTCCTTGTCCCACTCGATGAAGGTGCGGTCTTCCATCGCGCCATTGCCGATCGGCACAGTCTCGGTCAGCGGCCGCTCGGTCAGGATAAAGCCGCCGACGTGCTGCGATAGATGGCGCGGCATGCCGATCAATTGCTCGGCGAGCTTCATCGTCCGTTTGAGATGAGGGTCTGCGAGGTCGAGCCCGGCGTCCCTTGCGCGTTCTTCCGCGACCTCGGCCTCCATGCTGCCCCAATAATTGGAGGCGATGGCCGCGCAGACGTCCTCGCTGAGCCCCATCACCTTCCCGACCTCGCGGATCGCGGAGCGCGGACGGTAATGGATGACGGTCGCGGCGATCCCGGCGCGATCGCGACCGTACTTCTCGTAGATGTGCTGAATCACTTCCTCGCGCCGCTCATGCTCGAAATCGACGTCGATGTCGGGCGGCTCGCGGCGCTCTTCGGAAATGAAGCGCTCGAACAAAAGGTCGTTCATCGCCGGATCGACCGCGGTGATTCCGAGACAGTAGCAGACGGCGCTGTTTGCCGCCGATCCGCGACCTTGGCACAGGATTGGCGGATCGAGGCTTCGAGCGAAAGCAACGATGTCGTGGACAGTCAGAAAATATCGGGCGAAGTCGAGCTTCTCGATCAGCTTCAGCTCGTAATTGAGCTGGGTCAGAACCTTGTACGGAACCTGGTCGCCCCAGAACCGGCGCGCTCCTTCCCAGGTCAGGTG